>CAZJCT010000017.1:0-34723 GCA_964544675.1 uncultured Sphingobium sp. | reverse complement strand
AGGGCCATCTGGAGCTGAATGTCTTCAAGCCGATGATCGGCGCGGCGGTGCTGCGCTCGATCCACCTGCTGAGCGTCGGCATCGAGAGCTTTGCCGAACGCTGCATCGAGGGGCTGGAGCCGAACCGCGAGCGGATCGCCGAACTCGTCGACCGCTCTTTGATGCTGGTGACCGCGCTGGCGCCCGAGATCGGCTACGACAATGCCGCGAAGATCGCCAAGCACGCGCATGACAAGGGGCTGACGCTTCGCGAGGCGGGCAAGGCGCTGGGTCTGGTGGATGATGCGACGTTCGACCGGCTGGTGCGGCCGGAAACGATGGTGTGACACCACAGGGACGGTGAGCGGTTCTCAGGGCGAGCGGCGCTGCGTATAGAGCGCTCTGCCCATGCCCCTCCATATGACCAAGATCGCTTATGGCGCCGAAAGCCCCGCCTCGCTCCGCGCCTGGCTCGAAGGCCATGCGGGCGCGGGCGAGGCGCGGCTTACCACGCGCTACCTGCCCAAACGGCATGAGGAGATGGCGGGCGGTTCGCTCTACTGGATCCATGGCGGCATATTGGCCGGGCGCAGTCCGCTCATCGGCTTTGCCGAAGCGCCGAACGGGCGAGTGCACATCCGCCTCGAACCGATGCTGATCGCGGTCGAGCCGCGCCCGCGCCGCATGCATCAGGGCTGGCGCTATCTGGAGGCGGCGGACGCTCCGCCCGACGCGGCCGAGGATGGTGCGGCGGACCTGCCGCCCGCGCTGGCCGGCGAACTCGCACGGCTCGGACTGCTCTGACCCCGCATTAACCCTGCCTTAGCCATTTTCCTTCATTTCCCGGGTGGAATTACCGCACCGGGGGACAGCCGAATGCAAGCCAGCGATCACAGCGCCGACGTCGCGATCATCGGCGCCGGGCCGGCGGGCCTTACCGCCGCCTATCTGCTGACGAAAAAGGGCTATAGCGTCACCGTCATCGAGAAGGACCCGCATTATGTCGGCGGGATCAGCCGGACGGTCGAGCATGACGGCTTCCGTTTTGACATCGGCGGGCATCGCTTCTTCTCCAAGGCGAAGGAGGTCGTCGACCTCTGGAACGAGATCCTGCCGCACGATTTCATCCAGCGCCCCCGGATGAGCCGCATCTATTATGAAGGCAAGTTCTACGCCTATCCGCTGCGCGCGTTCGAGGCGCTGTGGAACCTCGGCATCCTCCGCTCGGCATTGTGCATGGCGAGCTTCGCCAAGGCCAAGCTGTTTCCCAAGAAGGACGTTCGCTCCTTCCAGGACTGGACCGTCAACCAGTTCGGCCACCGGCTCTTCTCGATCTTCTTCAAGACGTACACGGAGAAAGTCTGGGGCATGCCCTGCGACGAGATGTCGGCCGATTGGGCGGCGCAGCGGATCAAGGGGCTGAGCCTCGGCGCGGCGGTGATGGACGGGCTGAAGCGCAGCCTGGGCCTCAACAAGGCCCCCAATGACGGCATGCAGACCAAGACGCTGCTCGAAACCTTCCGCTATCCCCGCCTCGGCCCCGGCATGATGTGGGAAGCGGCGCGCGACCATGTGGTGGCGGGCGGCAACCGCGTCGTCATGGGCCATGCGCTGAAACAGATCGCGCAGGACCAGGTGACCGGCCGCTGGCGCGTTCAGGCGAGCGCCGCCGACGGCAGCGTCATGACCGTCAACGCGGGCCATGTGATCAGTTCCGCGCCGATGCGCGAGCTGGCCGGACGAATCCACCCCATGCCGACGACGCTCGATCAGGCGCTCGACCTCAAATATCGGGACTTCCTGACGGTCGCGCTGATGATCAAGGCCGATGACCTCTTCCCCGACAACTGGATCTACATCCACGACAGCAAGGTGAAGGTCGGCCGCATCCAGAATTTCCGGAGCTGGTCGCCCGAGATGGTGCCCGATCCGTCGATCGCCTGCGTCGGCCTCGAATATTTCTGCTTCGAAGGCGACGGCCTGTGGTCGTCGAGCGACGACGAGCTGGTCGAACTCGCCCGCAAGGAAATGGCCACGCTGGGCCTGTGCCGTCCGGATCAGGTCGTCGGCGGCGCCGTC
The DNA here is from genome assembly GCA_964544675.1 of uncultured Sphingobium sp. GTDB lineage: Bacteria > Pseudomonadota > Alphaproteobacteria > Sphingomonadales > Sphingomonadaceae > Sphingobium. The sequence continues at coordinate 32,665 of CAZJCT010000017.1, read as the reverse complement.
GTCCGCCAGGAAAAGGCCTATCCGGTGTATGACGACGCCTATGCCGCGAACGTTCGCGCCATGCGCGAGGAGCTGGAGGCGCGCTACCCGACGCTCCACCTTGTCGGGCGCAACGGCATGCATCGCTACAACAATCAGGATCACGCGATGATGACCGCGATGCTGACCGTCCGCAACATCGAGGCGGGCGCCCGCATCTACGACATCTGGGCGGTCAACGAGGATGCCGAATATCATGAGGCGGGCGACGAGGGCGCCCAGGCCGCGCTGGCCAGCGAACGGCTGGTGCCGGGGCGCCTGACCCAGGCTGCCTGACGCACGATGATCGCCCGCGTTCTTAAAGGGGCGTTCGGTCGCTATGCCATCGCGAGCGTTGCCGCGCTCGGCTGCGACCTCGCCTGCTTCCTGCTGCTGCTCGAAGGCGGCGCGCAGCCCATGGCGGCATCGGCCACCGGCTATTCGCTGGGGATCGTCGTCCACTGGCTACTTTCGACGCGCTTCGTGTTCGACGGCGCGATGGAGAGCGCGGGGCTTGAACGCGTGCGACAAAAGGGGCTGTTCGTCGCGACCGCTATGCTGGGCCTTGCCATCACCACGCTTCTGGTGGGCTGGGGCCATTCGCTCGGCATCGACGCCCGCGCCGCGAAGGCGGCCGCGATCGTGGTCAGCTTTCTTGCCACCTACGGCGCACGACGCGCCACGATCTTCCGGGCATGATCGTGCCCCCCGACCTGTCGCCGCGCTTTGCCCGCAACGCCATGCTGCTTGTCTGGCTGCTGTGCGCGGCCATGCTCGTCATCGGCCGCTGGACCGAGATCCTCTCGCTCAGCTTCGCCGACCCCGACGACGCCCTGCGTTACGTCCAGGTCAGCGACTGGATGGCGGGTCAGGGGTGGTTCGATCTGCGGCAGCATCGCGGGTCGCCGATGGACAGTGCGCCGATGCACTGGAGCCGGCTGGTCGATGTGCCGGTCGCAGCGCTGCTCGGGCTCGCACGACTGGTTGTGGCGGAGCCGCTGGCGGAGAGGATCGCGCTCACGCTGGTTCCACTGCTGCTGCTGCTGGCGCTGGCCGCGATCGTCCTTGCCATGACGCGGGCGGTGACCGGGCGGCGTGACATGGCGCTCGTCGCGGTCCTGCTTCTCATGCTGTCGCTGGCGGTCACGACCCAGTTCAAGCCGCTGCGGATCGATCATCATGGCTGGCAGATCGTGCTGGGCGCACTGGCGGTGCTCGCCATCCTGCGCCATCGCGTCCGTCCGGTGCGGCAGGGCGCGGCCGCTGGCGCGGCGATGGCGCTGTCGCTGGTGATCGCGATCGAGGGCCTGCCGCTCTCCGTCGGCATCGCCGGTATCCTTGCGCTGGATTTCCTGCGCGGGAAGGCGGACGCGCGGGCGCTGACCGCTTATGTGACGGCGCTGTTCGCCGGAACGGCGGCGCTCTCGCTTCTCCTGCTCGGCTGGGCCGGCGCCTCGGTGCCGTGGTGCGACGCCATGTCGCCCGCTTATGTCCTGCCGCTGGGGGCCGTCGCGTTGGTGCTGGCGATCGCCGCCGCAACCCGCATCGTCGCGTCGCCGATCGGGCGGATCGCCATGCTGGCCGTCGCGGCATCGGCGGGCGCGGGCCTGTTCCTGAGCGTCGCACCGGCCTGCGCGGCGGGTCCCTTCGCGGCGCTCGATCCCGTGGTCCATTCGGTCTGGTATCGGAACGTCCCGGAGGGCCTGCCGATATGGACGCAAACGCGCGCGCTCCAGTGGATGGTGCCGCTGCCGTCGATCATCGGGTTCATCGGCACGCTGTTCGCCATCCGCCTGGGGGATGAGGCGCGCCGGCCCATGTGGATCGACCTGCTGCTGCTTCAGATCGTCGCCTTCGCCGTCTCCATGATGGTCATGCGCGCGCTGGGAATAGCGCATGTGCTGGCTCTGCCCGGCGCGGCGTTCCTGTTCCTGACCGCCTTTCGCCACGCCACGTCCCTGCGCATTCCTGCGGCGCGGGTCCTGCTGGGGGCCGGCTGCGTCGTGATCACGCCAATCGGGGCGCAGGGGATCGCCGCAAGCGCCGGCAACGACGCGGTCGTCCAGGCTCCAGCCAACAACACCATGCAAGGCGACAATGCCTGCCGCACCCCTCGATCCTTTGGGGGCCTCGGCGATCTTGCGCCCGCGACGCTGTTCGCGCCCGTCGATATCGGCTCGCACCTCCTGGTCTATACGCATCACCGAGTCGTCGCGACGGGCCACCACCGCAACCGCAACGGCATGAGGGCGGTCATCACCGGCTTCATGGCGAAAGGCGAGGTGGCCAAGGCGATCGTGACATCGACCCCTGCCGACTTTGTCGCCTTCTGCCTCGGGGCGAACGAAGTCGACAATTATACGGCAGTGGCTCCGGGATCGCTGATGGCGATGCTGGTGGCGGGCCGCCCGCCCGCCTGGCTGCGCCCTGTGCCAATGCCGCCCGGCGAACCGATCCGGGTCTATCGCATCCTGCGCGATCAGCCCGGCACGAAGCCGAGCGCCACCCCGTTCATGCAGTAGCGCTTGCCGGTCGGCATCGGCCCGTCGTCGAAGACATGGCCCAGATGCCCTCCGCAGCGCGCGCAATGCACCTCGGTGCGCGCATAGCCGAGCTTGCGGTCGGTACTGGTGCCCACCGCCGTGCGGCTGATCGGCGCGTAGAAGCTCGGCCATCCCGTGCCGCTCTCGAACTTGGTCTTCGACGCGAACAGCGGATTCGCGCAGCCGGCGCAGACGAACACGCCCTTGCGCTTTTCCTTGTTGAGCGGTGACGTGTAGGGCGGCTCGGTCGCCTCGTGGCGAAGCACCGCATAGGCCTCCGCACCCAGCTTGCGCCGCCATTCGGCATCGCTGAGCTGATAGGGAAAGCTCTTCTTCTCACCTGCCGCCGCACCGAGCGGACCGGCGGCGAACCAGAGCGCGGCCCCGCTGGCTGCGGAACCGATGATGAAGTGGCGGCGGTTGAGGGTCATGTCTCTCTCCTTCCCGTCTTGCATTGGCCGCACCATAAGCGCGCCGTGCGCCGACGCCAGTGGCGCGGGTCACGATCGCATTCTATCTGGACGAGAATGAACGGGAGCGAACTGGCGGCCGCGCTGAAGGCGGAGGCGGCGCGACTCGGCTTTGCCGAATGCCGGATCGCGCGCGCCGATGCCGCGCCCGAAGCGGCGGCGCGGCTTCGCCAGTGGCTCGCCGACGGCCATCATGGCGAGATGGCGTGGATGGAGGCGCGCGCCGACGAGCGCGCGACCCCGGCCGGATTGTGGCCCGACGTGCGCAGCGTCGTCATGCTCGGCATGCCCTACACGCCCGCGAGCGATCCGCTCGCGCTTGCAGAACGGCCCGACAAGGCCCGCATCTCGGTCTATGCGCAGGGGCAGGACTATCATGACGTCGTCAAGCGCGCGCTGAAGGCGCTGGGCCGCTGGCTTGCGGAGGCGGCGCCCGCCCCGCTCAAGGTCTTCGTCGATACCGCGCCGGTGATGGAAAAGCCGCTCGCCGCTGCCGCCGGGCTCGGCTGGCAGGGCAAGCACAGCAATCTCGTCAGCCGCCGCCATGGCAGCTGGCTGTTCCTGGGCGCGATCTATTCCAGCCTCGACCTGCCGCCGGACGCACCCGAACGCGACCATTGCGGGAGCTGCGACGCCTGCCAGCGCGCCTGCCCGACCGATGCCTTTCCCGCGCCCTACCGGCTCGACGCGCGGCGCTGCGTCTCCTACCTCACTATCGAGCATAAGGGGCCGATACCGGAGGCGCTGCGCCCCGGCATCGGCAACCGCGTCTATGGCTGCGACGACTGCCTCGCCGTCTGCCCGTGGAACAAGTTCGCCGATACCGCCGCCCGGCACCGCGCCTTCCTGCCGCGCGGGGAACTGGTCGCGCCCGATATCGCCGATCTGCTGGCGCTCGACGACGCCGCCTTCCGCGCCATATTCTCGGGATCGCCGATCAAGCGCATCGGCCGCGCGCGAATGGTTCGCAATGCCGCGGTGGCGGCGGGCAACAGCGGCGACCCGCGCTTTGCGGCGGCGCTGGCGAGACTGGCACAGGACGAGGACGCGGTCGTGGCCGACGCCGCGCGCTGGGCGCTGGCGCGGATCGAGCATGCCGCCGGCGCGGCATCGGAAACGGCGCGCTAACCAGGGATCGAGAGCATCGGTACACACTCACGCCCCATCCTCCGGCAATGGAAGACTCGGTAAGGAGCATTGCCATGCTCGACATTGAAATCGACGACTCCGCCGGCATCATCCGCACGGTCGCTGCGGGTTCGCCGACCAGGGAGCAGGTGGAAGCCTATCTCTACGACCTGGCCACGCTGTCACAGCATATCAGGTCGAGTTTCGGCAGCTTCCGGCACCTTTTCGACGCCCGGGGAATCGTGATGGACGACAGCGGCGACATATCGTTCCTCTCGGGCGTGTCGATCGACGCGATCGAGGCGGACGACCGCACCGCGATCGTCATGACCGACACCCACGCCATCCGCATCGCCTCGATCAAGCCGTCGCTTTGTACCGCGAAGTTCTTCACCGACACTTACGCCGCGATGCGCTGGCTGCTCGACGGCGACAGGGGCTCCGCCACCGCCTGAGCCGGCGCGACGATCCCCGCTCAACGCGTGAGTGTGCGCGCGCACGCCGCGGCGTCGATGGCGGCTCCCTGCGGATTGCGCGCCTCCACATAGGTGACGAGCGGCTCCCGCCCGGCGGCAGGCGGGTAGAGATAGGCGTCGAGCACGCAGCGTCCGTTGGCGAACTGCAGCTTGCGCGCGGTCGGATCGCGGATGTCGAGACGCGGATTGCCGAAGAGTCGCGTCAGGCCGGTCGCGTTGGTCCCGATGAGCTGGGTGGGACTGGCCGGGAGGGGGCGGTCCGGTGCTGGCCCGCCGGGGCGCACGCTTGCCGACGTACAACCGGCGAGCAACGACAGGACACACAGCGACGCGGGAAGGATCAGGCGCATGGGCTGCGGCGCTATCAGCCTTCGCGCGCGGCATTCAAGGCGTAACGCGACGGGCCGGTCGTTAACGGGGCGACTTGACTTTGTTCGTTCGAACGAACAAGAGGCGGCATGTCCTACGCCCGCCTCCTCGAAACGGCCGTCGATCATTTCGGCAAGCGCGGCTTCGAGGGCGCGAGCACGCGCGACATCGCTGCGGCTTCGGGCACCGCCATGTCGTCGATCACCTATCATTTCGGCGGCAAGGAAGGGCTGTATCTCGCCGCCGCGCGCCATATCGGTGAACAGATACAGGAGCGTCAGCGCGACGCGGCCGCCGCCGCCCGTGCAGCGCTCGAGGGGCCTGAAGAAGGGGCCGCCGAAGGCGCGGTCGCGATGGTCGCTTCCTTCGCGCGCATGATGCTCCAGCAGGAAGCGGCCTCCTGGGCCTGCTTCATCGGCCGCGAGCAGCAGGAACCCACGGCGGCGTTCGAATGCCTTTTCGACAATGCCATGAACGACATCTTCTGCCTGTTCGTCGGTCTGGTGCAGCGTGCGCGCCCCGACCTCGGCGAAGCCGAGGCGCGCGCCACCGCATTTCTGCTCATCGGCCAGGCGATCAGCCTGCGCATGTGCCGCGCCACGGTCTGCCGCGTGCTGGGGCAGAATGGAATCGACGCCGCCGGCGAGGCCCTGCTGATGGACCGGCTGGCCGCGAATGTGCGCTGCATCTTGACCAGGGAGTCGTCATGAACCGTCGCATTTCCATCATCGCGATCCTCATCGCCGCGCTGCTTGTCGTGGCCTTCGCCACGCGCGGCTTCGGGCTTGTGGGCGGCGGCGATCAAGGCCTCACCCTCTACGGCAATGTCGATATCCGCGAGGTCGACATGGCGTTCCGCGTCCCCGGCCGGGTCGACGCGATCGCCGTCGATGAAGGCGACAGGGTCGGGCGCGGTCAGCCCCTTGCCACGCTCGACCAGGACACGCTGGAAGCGCGCACCAGCCAGGCCGATGCGCAGGTGGAAGCTGCCGCCGCCGAACTCGCCCGGCTGCGCAGCGGCAACCGGCCGCAGGACATTGCGCAGGCCGAGGCGCGGTTCGCCGCGGCCGATGCCGCCTACCAGGCAGCGCAGCGCGATTTCGACCGTCGCCGCTCGCTGGTCGAGCCCGGCGCGATCAGCCGCGATCTGTGGACCCAGACCGTCGCGCAGCGCGACCGCGCCGCAGCGCAGCGCACCGAGGCGCGCGAGGCACTCTCGCTCGCCCGGGCGGGTGCGCGCGGCGAGGATGTTGCCGCAGCGCAGGCGCGGCTTGCCGCCGCACGCGCCGCGAGCCGGTCGGCCACGACCGACCTGTCCGACGCCCGGCTGGTGGCGGCGGTTGACGGCACCGTCGTGACTCGCGCGGTCGAACCCGGCGCGATCGTTCAGGGCGGACAGACGGTGCTGACACTGTCGATCGACCGGCCGCTGCGCGTGCGCGCCTATATCGCCGAAAGCGACCTCAGCCGGATCAGCCCCGGCATGGCGGTGACCGTCACCGCCGACGGCAACCCGCGCACCTATCGCGGCACGATCGGCCACATTGCCGCCCAGGCCGAATTCACGCCCAAGACCGTCCAGACCGAGGATCTGCGCACCGACCTGGTCTACGCGCTGAGGATCATCGTCACCGATCCCGACGATTCGCTGCGCCAGGGGCAGCCGGTCACGGTGACCGTCCCCGGCGCGCGCGCCAGGGCCGACTGACCATGGCCGCACGCGTCGCCGCACGCGCCGACGCCGTCGTCAAACGGTTCGGGCCGGAGGGCAAGCCGGCGCTGTCGGGCGTCGACATGACGATCGCGGGCGGCGGCATCACCGGCCTTGTCGGGCCGGACGGCGCGGGCAAGACGACGCTGATCCGCATCCTGGCCGGGCTGATGGCCCCCACGTCGGGGGCGGTGGAAGTCCTCGGCCGGTCGCCGGGCGATGCGCTGGCGGACGTGGGCTACATGCCGCAGCGCTTCGGCCTCTACGAGGATCTCACCGTCCGCGAGAATCTCGTCCTCTATGCCGAGTTGCGCAAGCTCGACCGCGACCGGCGCGACGAGGTGTTCGGCCGGTTGCTCGACTTTACCGATCTCGCGCGGTTCCAGCGCCGGCTGGCGGGCAAGCTGTCGGGCGGGATGAAGCAGAAGCTCGGCCTTGCCTGCGCTCTCGTCACCACGCCGCGCCTCCTCCTTCTCGACGAGCCGGGGGTCGGCGTGGACCCCGTCTCGCGGCGCGAGCTCTGGGCCATGGTCGCCGACCTGACTGCCGAGGGGATCGGGGTGCTCTGGTCCACCGCCTATCTCGACGAAGCGGAGAAGTGCGACGAGGTGGTCCTGCTGAACGAGGGCGAGGTGCTGTTCAGCGGCAAGCCCGGCGAGCTGACCGGGCGGATCGCCGACCGCGTCATCCAGGTCAGCGGTTTCAGCGACCGGCGGCGGCGCTTCCTGTCGCACGCGCTCGACCGCGAGGATATCGCCGACGGCACCTTGATGGGGCGTTCCGCGCGGCTGCTGGTCAGGCAGGGCCACGCCGTTCCCGACGCGCGCGCGCTCGACGCCGGACCCGATGTGCGCGTGACGCCCGCCGCGCCGCGGTTCGAGGACGGCTTCATCGAGCAGCTGGGCGGCGGTCCCAGCGGCACCAGCCCGCTGGCAGAGGCCTATCGCCGCATCCCGCCCAGCGACGTCCCGGCGATCGAGGCACGCGGGCTGACCCGGCGCTTCGGCGATTTCACGGCGGCCCGCGACGTCAGCTTCTCGGTCGGGCAGGGACGGATCTTCGGGCTGCTGGGGCCGAATGGCGCGGGCAAGTCTACGACCTTCAAGATGCTGTGCGGCCTGCTCAGCCCCAGCGACGGCACCGGTGCGGTCGCCGGGCACGACCTTCGCCACTCGGCGGCGCGCGCGCGCGCCTCGCTCGGCTACATGGCGCAGAAATTCTCGCTCTACGGCGATCTGTCGGTGCGGCAGAATCTCGACTTCTTCGCCGGCGCCTACGGATTGTCGGGCGCCCCGGCGCGCGAAACGATCGGGCGCATGATCGAAACCTTCGAGTTTGCCCCCTATGTGGGGGTGAACGCCGGCACGCTGCCGCTCGGCTTCAAGCAGCGCCTGGCGCTCGCCTGCGCGGTGATGCACGAGCCGCCGGTGCTGTTCCTCGACGAGCCGACATCGGGCGTCGACCCCGTCACGCGCCGCGAGTTCTGGATGCATATCAACGGCCTGGTTGAAAAGGGCGTGACGGTGCTCGTCACCACCCATTTCATGGACGAGGCCGAATATTGCGACGAGGTCACGCTGATCTACCGCTCCGAGCAGATCGCGACCGGCGCGCCCGACCAGCTCAAGGCCGACGCGGCGAAGGTGACCGACAGCGACAATCCCACCATGGAGGATGCGTTCATCGCGCTGATCGCGCAGTCGGACCGCCTGCGCGAAGACGCGGAGGCGGCGGCATGAGCCCGCCGCGGTTCGACTTGCGCCGCCTGCGCGCGCTGACGACCAAGGAATTCGCGCAGATCTCGCGCGATCCGTCGACCTTCATCATCGCGTTCCTGTTGCCGGTCATGCTGTTGCTGCTGTTCGGCTATGCCGTCTCGCTCGACGCCACGCGCATCCGCGTCGCGCTGGTGATGCAGGACGACAGCAGCGAGGCGAACGGCCTGGCGATCGCCTTCGCGCAATCGCCCTATTTCGAGGTGACGCCGGCTCGCGCCCTGAAACCCGTGGCCGACGCGATGGTGGCGGGCGAGGCGCGCGGCATCGTCGTCATTCCGCCCGACTTCGGCCGGCGGGTGAAGGCAGGCGAAATGCCTCCGGTGCAGGTCATCACCGATGGCTCGGAGCCCAACACCGCCCAGTTCGTCGGCGCCTATGCCGAGGGCGTGGTCATGAGCTGGATGGCGAACAGGGCGGGTTCCGCGTCCCGGCCGCCGGTCTCGATCAACCAGCGGGTCTGGTTCAACCCCGCGCTGGAAAGCCGCCATTTCCTGGTTCCCGGCGCCATCGCCATCGTGATGACGATGGTCGGCTCGCTGCTGACCGCGCTCGTCGTCGCGCGCGAGTGGGAACGCGGGACGATGGAGGCGATGCTGGCGACGCCGGTCAGCATGGGCGAGTTCATCGCCAGCAAGGTCGTGCCCTATTTCGTGCTGGGCCTGGGATCGCTGATCGGCTGCACGCTGCTGGCAACCCTGCTGTTCGGCGTGCCGCTGCGCGGCAGCGTGCCGGCCCTGCTGCTGATCGGATCGGCATTCCTGCTGCCGTCGCTGGGGCTGGGCCTGTGGATATCGGCGGCAACCAAGAACCAGTTCGTGGCGAGCCAGGCGGCGATGTTCGCGGCCTTCCTGCCGACCTTCCTGCTGTCGGGCTTTCTCTACGAGATTTCCGCCATGCCCTGGCCGATCCGCATGATCACCTATCTCGTCCCCGCCCGCTATCTGATCCCGCCGTTGCAAACGGTGTTCATGGCGGGCGACATCTGGTCGCTGATCCTGCCCAATGTCGCGGTGCTGCTGGCGTTCGGCTCCGGCTTTTTCCTGCTGTCGATCCGCGCGACCCGGCGGAGCCTCGACTGATGGGGCGGCTTGGTGCGATGATCCTCAAGGAGCTGTGGGCGTCGCTGCGCGATCCCAAGCAGCGGATGACGCTGATCCTCCCCCCGATCCTGCAGTTGCTGATCTTCAGCTATGCGACGACACTCGACGTCCGCCGCGTCGATATCGCCGTGCTCGACAGGTCCGCCGGCGTCCATGCCCAGGAATTCGTCCGCCGGGTCGCCGCCAGCCCGACCTTCCGCAGCGTGACGCCCGTCCGCTCGCCCGAGCAGCTGCGGTGGATGATCGACAACCGCCGGGTGATCGCCGCGGTGATCATCGAACCCGGCTTCGACCGGATGGTGACACAGGGCAAGCCCGCGCAGATCGGCGTGGTACTTGACGGGCGCCGATCCAATGCCGGGCAGATCGTCGGAGGATATCTGAGCCGGATTGCCGCCGGCATGGGCGCAGAGGCGACCCCGCGCGCCTCGGCAAGGGGCTCCGGGATCATCGTCACGCACTGGTACAACCCATCGCTCGACTATCTGTGGTTCACCATTCCCTCGCTGATCGCGATGATCGTCGCCGTCGGCGCGCTGGCGCTCAGCTCGCAAAGCGTCGCGCGCGAACGCGAACTGGGCACGTTCGACCAGCTCATGGTGTCGCCGCTGACCGTATGGCAGATACTGGTGGGCAAGATGATGCCGCCCTTCATGATCGGCGTGGCGAACGGGCTGCTTTACTGGCTGCTCGCCTATCCGCTGTTCGGCGTTCCCTTTACCGGGTCCTTCGCCCTGTTCCTTGTGGCGCTGTGCGCCTACTCGCTTTCGCTTGTCGGGATGGGCATGTTCGTCTCGGCGCTCTGCAAGACCCAGCAGCAGGCGTTTCTCGGATCGTTCGTGGTGATGGTCCCGCTCATGCTGCTATCGGGCTATGCGGCACCGGTCGAGAACATGCCGGACTGGCTGCAGGTCGTCTCCCTTGCCGACCCGATGCGCTACTTCCTCGTCATCGTGCAGGGGCTGTTCCTCAAGGCCATGCCCGCCAGCGCGGTCCTCGACCAGCTCTGGCCGCTGATGGTCATCGCGGTTTCGACACTGCTCGCGGCGGCATGGCTGTTCCGCGCGCGCATGGAGTGAATGATGAAGCGCCTGTCCCTCCTGTTCCCCTCGCTGCTTCTGGCCGGCTGCACGGTCGGTCCCGAGTATGACCGCCCCGCCGTCGCCGGCGCGGCGACCGGCTCCGCATGGCTCGAACCGGCCGACAGCGGAGCGGTCGAGGCCGACTGGTGGCACCGCTTCGGCGATGAGCGGCTCACCGCCCTGATCGAGCGCGCCTTCGCCGACGGTCCCGACATGGCCGAGGCGCGGGCCCGTCTCGCCGAGGCGCGCGCGAACCGCGACATCGCGCGCGGCGGCGCATTGCCGACAGCGCGCGCGACCGGATCGGCGACCGAAAACCGGTTGAGCGAGAACGGCCAGTTCCCGATCAACAACATCCCCGGCTTCTCCCGGGACTTCGGCCTGTTCGACCTCGGCTTCGACGCGAGCTGGGAAATCGACCTGTGGGGCCGCGACCGGCGGCAGGTCGAAGCGGCCGGGGCGCGGCTCGAAGCCGCCGAGGCGGGACGGCGCGAGGCGATGGTGATGCTCGCGGCGGAAATCGCGCGCAACTATTTCGACCTGCGCGCCGCACAGGCCGACGGTGCCGCGCTGGAGGCGGTCGCCGCCGCCGATGCCGAGCTGGCGCGGCTGACGGCGCTCCGATACGCTGCGGGCGAGGCATCGCTGATCGATCGAGACAGCGCCGAGGCCGCCGCCCGGTCCAGCCAGGCGGCGCTCGCCGAACCCCTCACCCGCGCCTCCGCCGCCGCCTATCGCATCGCGGTTCTGGTCGGCAGCCCGCCCGAGGCCATCGTGCCCGAGCTTCGCCTGCCCGCCCCCATCCCCGCAGCGCCCGACAGCATCCTGGTGGGCGTCCGCTCCGAACTGCTCGAACGCCGTCCCGACGTGCGACGCGCTGAACGGATGCTGGCCGCCGCCACCGCCGACATCGGGGTCGCGACCGCCGACCTGTTCCCGCGCTTCTCGCTGCTCGGCGGCATCGGGCAGCAGGCGCGCGACGTGGGCGACCTCGGTGACGGTGGCAGCACGCGATTCCAGGTCGGTCCGAGCTTCTCCTGGCCGATCTTCGCCGGCGGCACTGTTCGCGCGCGAATTCGTGCCGCCGACGCACGCGCCGATGCGGCGGCCGCAGCCTACGAGAAAGCGGTGCTGGGCGCGCTGTCGGACAGCGAGGCCGCGATCAACCGCTTCCTCAATGCCCGCGCGGCGCTGGTCGAGGCCGAGGCAGCGCTGACGGCGCAACGACGCGCCTTTGCGCTTGCCGGGGATCGGGCGCGAAGCGGCGAGGACGACCGGCTGGCGCTGATGCGCGCCGACCGCGCGCTTCGTTCCGCCGAGCGCGGGGCAGTCTCCGCACGGCAGGCGAAGGGCGAAGCGGCGGTGGCGCTGTTCAAAGCGCTGGGCGGTGGCTGGCGCGAGGAGGATGAGGCGCTGGCGAGCGCGCCCGCCGCCCTTGCACAGGACAAGACCGCGCGATAGGTCGCGGCCTTCCCCTTCAGCATATGCCAAAGGACCCCGCTTGACCCAGCCCAGCCTCGACGTCACCGCCATCGGCAATGCCATTGTCGATGTGATCGCCCCGTCCGACGACGCCTTTCTGGCGATGCACAGCCTCGTCAAGGGCGGCATGCAGCTCGTCGATACCGCAACCGCCGAGCTGCTTTATGGCGAAATGGCGCCGGGGCGCGAAGTTTCGGGCGGGTCGGCCGCCAACACGCTGGCGGGCCTTGCCGCGCTCGGCTGCGCGTGCGGTTTCATCGGCCAGGTGCGCGACGACCAGCTGGGCGCGGTGTTCAGCCACGACATCCGCGCGCTCGGCATCCGCTTCGACACGCCCGCTCGTACCGAGGAACCGCCGACCGCGCGCTGCCTCATCCTCGTCACCCCCGATGCGCAACGCACGATGAACACCTTCCTCGGCGCCTCGCAGTTCCTGCCCGCCGCCGCGATCGACGCCGAACTGATCCGGTCGGCGCGGGTTCTGTATCTCGAAGGCTATCTCTGGGACCCGCAGGAGCCGCGCGCGGCGATGCGCGGCGCGATCGACATTGCGCGCGAAGCAGGGCGAGAGGTCGCCTTTACCCTGTCCGACGGCTTCGTCATCGAGCGGCACCGCGACGACTTCCTCGCGCTGCTGAACGATGGTCTGATCGATATACTCTTCGCGAACGAGGCGGAAATCCTCAGCCTCACCCAGCTTACCAGCTTCGACAAGGCGGTCGGGCGGATCGCGCCGAGCGTCAGGACGCTGGTCGTCACGCGCAGCGAGAAGGGCGCGATCGCGGTCCGTGACGGAAAGCGGGTCGAGGTTGCCGCACAGCCGGTGGCGGAGATCGTCGATACCACCGGCGCGGGCGACCTGTTCGCGGCGGGCTTCCTCGCCGGCCATGTCCGGGGCAAGCCGCTGGCGGACTGCCTCTCGCTCGGCGCCATCGCGGCCGCCGAGGTGATCTCGCATTATGGCGCGCGACCCGAGGCCGATCTGAAGGCGCTGGCCGACGGGCTGATCTGAGCGCGCCGTTCAGCGGCGCGACAGCAGCGGCGGATTATCGTCCGGCCCAAGAGGGAGGCGGGACGATGAAGACGATCAGGCGCACGGCGGCGGTACTGGCTCTGGCCGCGACGATGGGCATGGCGGCGAGCCCCGCCATGGCCGGGCGCGGGCATCATTACCGCCCCTATCACCACGATCACCACCACCATCGCGGTGGCGGCGGCGACGGCTTCGGCACATTCCTCGGCGTTGCGGCGCTGATCGGCGCGGTGGCGATCATCGCGTCCTCGGCAGACAAGAACACGCGCGCCGACCGCGAGCGGACACCCGACCGCCGCGACTGGTCGGATGCAGAGGACCGGGCGGTCGATGACTGCGCCCTTGCCGCGCGGGAGGAAGCCGAACGCCAGGCGCGCCACGCTGACATCGCCTCCATCGGCGAGGTCCGCAGCGTCACCGACGGCTGGAACGTCGACGGCACCGTCGAGCTTCGCGACAGCTACCGCGACACCGCCGAAGTTCGCCGCTTCTCCTGCGACTGGCGCGGCGGCCGGGTGGCGAATGTGTATCTGAGCCGCGACACCCTGGCGCTTCGGTAGGCCGGTCTTTCCGGCGATAGCGCCGGACTCGCGCGATTCAAAAAGCCCCTCGCCTTCAGGGGAGGGGTTGGAGCGGGGCTTCGCGCCGCACCATGTGGTATTCCCACTGCGGGAGAGGGGGGCCGGGCTTACCCCGTCAGTCCCGCTGCGCTCGCCAGCCCCAGGAACGCCAGAAAGCCCATCGAATCGGTGATCATCGTGACGAAGATCGACGACGCTACCGCCGGGTCGATGTTCAGCCGGTCGAACAGCAACGGCACCGCGACGCCCGCGCAGCCGGCGGTCACGATATTGGTCATCATCGCCGCCGCGATCACGACGCCCAGCGCCTGATTGCCGAACACGACCGCCACGCCGATCCCCAGCACCACGGCGACCGTGGCGCCGTTCAGCAGCGCGACGCGCAATTCGCGCAGGATCGTCCGCCGCGCGTTCGATCCGGTGATCTGGTTGGTGGCGAGCGCGCGGACGGTGACCGCCATCGTCTGGCTGCCCGCATTGCCGCCGACCCCTGCGACGATCGGCATCAATGCGGCGAGCGCGACCATCTGCTCGATCGTGTCGCTGAAGCGGCTGATGATGACCGAGGCGACGAGCGCGGTGAGCAGATTGGCGAGCAGCCAGCGTACCCGCGCCTTGTAGCTGTCGATCACCGGCTCGTTGATGTCGCCTTCGCCCGCGCCCGACAGGCGGAGGATGTCCTCGCCCGCTTCCTGCTGGATGATGTGGACGACGTCGTCGACGGTGATCATGCCGACCAGCCGCCCGCCCGGATCGACGACAGCGGCGGAGATCAGCGCATATTTCTGGAAGCGCAGCGCCACTTCCTCCTGGTCCATGTCGACCGGGATCATCGTGTGCTCGCGCTTCATCACGTCGGCGATGGCGATCTGGCGCGGGCAGCGCAGCACCCAGCTCAGCTGGCAGGTGCCGACCGGCCGGTACGCCACATCGACGACGAATATCTCCCAGAAATCGGTCGTGAGGTCGGCATTGTCGCGCAGATAGTCGATGACGTCGCCGACCGTCACATGGTCGGGCACCGCGATCAGGTCGCGCTGCATCAGGCGGCCGGCCGATTCCTCGGGATAGGCGAGCGCGCTTTCGATGGCCGCGCGGTCGGCGGGCTCCATCGCCTCCAGCACCGCCTGCTGGTCGGCTTCCTCCAGATCCTCGATGATCGCCACGGCGTCATCGGTGTCGAGCTCGCTCGCCAGCTCGGCCAGTTGCCGGGGTTCGAGCGCATCGACGATCTCGTCGCGCACATAGTCGTTGAGTTCCGACAGCACCTCGGCGCTGAGCAGTCCGCCGAGCGCGGTCGCGACGTCGCCCCTGCGGTCGGCGGGCACGAGCTCGAGAAGGTCGGCGATGTCGGCGGGGTGGAGCGGCTCGACGAGCGCGCGCGCGTCGTCGGGCGCGCCGTCCTCGACCGCCGCGATGACCGCGCGGACGAACTCGGGCTTCAGGCGGTCGTCCTCGTCATGCGACGTGCCGGGCGCGTCCTCCCCCTCCTGGATGGCGGCGCGGGCGATCACTTCCTCTTCGCTCATCGCAGCCTCCTTCCAGCGCCAGTCGCGGACAATCGACGCTTTCGCCCAGCGGTACGGGAAATGCAACGGCGGCCGGCCCCATTCGTTGCGGAACGGTTCGAAGGGGGCGGGGGGTTCCCTTGATCGCCGCGATGCGTATAGGCGGCGTGAGTTCGACTGAAAGGAATTGATCGTGGCCGACCAGACCCTGACCCTTACCCTCGACAGCGGCGGTGACGTCGTGATCACGCTGCGCCCCGATCTGGCGCCCGGCCATGTCGAGCGCATCACCAGCCTCGCCAAGGACGGCTTCTACGACGGCGTGGTGTTCCACCGCGTGATCCCCGGCTTCATGGCGCAGGGCGGCGACCCCACCGGGACCGGCATGGGCGGATCGGAGCTGCCCGACCTCAAGGCGGAATTCAACGCCGAGCCGCATGTGCGCGGCGTCTGCTCGATGGCGCGCGCGCAGAACCCCAACAGCGCGAACAGCCAGTTCTTCATCTGCTTCGACGACGCGACCTTCCTCGACAAGCAGTATACCGTCTGGGGCCAGGTGACCGAGGGCATGGAATATGTCGACGCGCTGCCCAAGGGCGAGCCGCCGGCAAAGCCAGGCAAGATCGTCAAGGCGACCGTTTCGGAATAGGATCGAGGGTGCAGGCCCTCACCCTCCCGGCGCTTCGCGCCTCCTTCCCTCTCCCGACGGGAGAGGGAGAGACCCGCCGCCGTCAGGCGGTGGGAGGGTGAGGGCTCCTTCTTCCATCCGCCTCCACCCGGAGTGGCTGGCCGCGCTGGCGGGCGAGTTCGACGCCCCCTACATGGCCGCGCTCAAGACCTATCTGGTCGAGCGCAAGGCAGCCGGCGCGCGGATCTTTCCCAGAGGCAGCGAGTGGTTTCGTGCGCTCGACCTGACGCCGCCCGACGCGGTGCGCGTCGTCATCATCGGCCAGGACCCCTATCATGGCGAGGGGCAGGCGCATGGGCTGTGCTTCAGCGTCCTGCCCGGCGTCCGCCCGCCGCCGAGCCTGGTCAACATCTTCAAGGAATTGAAGACCGATCTGGGCCTCGACCCGCCCGGCCATGGATTTCTGGAACATTGGGCGCAGCAGGGCGTGCTGCTTCTCAACACCGTGCTGACGGTGGAGATGGGGCAGGCGGCCTCGCATCGCGGCAAGGGGTGGGAGCGCTTTACCGACGCGGTGATCGCGCATGTCGCCGCGCGCGAGACGCCGACCGTGTTCCTGCTGTGGGGCAGCCATGCCAAGGCCAAGGCGCCGATGATCGATCCCGACCGGCATTGCATCCTGACCGCCGCGCATCCGTCGCCGCTGTCGGCGCATAACGGCTTTTTCGGCTGCCGGCATTTCAGCCGCGCCAACGCCTTTCTCGAATCGCGCAACCTGCCGCCCATCGACTGGGCACTTCCCGCCAACCCCGTTCAGACAGGATCATAACCATGGCATCCGGCCTCGCCGCCCTCCTCGACGACGTTGCCGCCATCGCAAAGCTCGCCGCCGCATCGGTCGACGATGTCGGCCTGGCGGCGGGCAAGGCGACCAGCAAGGCGGCGGGGGTCGTCATCGACGATACCGCCGTCACCCCGACCTATGTCACCGGCCTCTCACCCGCGCGCGAACTGCCGATCATCTGGCACATCGCGGTCGGATCGCTTCGCAACAAGCTGTTGATCCTGCTACCCGCCGCGCTGCTGCTCAGCGCCTTTGCGCCGTGGGCGATCACGCCGCTGCTGATGTTGGGTGGTGCGTTCCTGTGCTTCGAGGGCGCGGAAAAGGTGATCGAGGCGTTCCGGGGCGAGAATCCGTCGGAGGAGATCGTGGCGCATGACGACCCGGCCGAGCTGGAACGCGAACGGACCAGCGGCGCGATCCGCACCGACCTGATCCTTTCCGGAGAGATCATGGCCATCGCGCTCGCCGACGTGGCAGCCAGCCCGCTTCTCACCCAGGCGGTCGTCCTGGTGATTGTCAGCATCGGCGTCACCGTCGGCGTCTATGGCCTCGTCGCGCTGATCGTGAAGATGGACGACATCGGGCTCCACATGGTCGAGCGCGGCGGCTCGTCGGCACATGCGGGCGAGATGCTGGTGCGCGCGATGCCGGGCGTGCTCGCTTTCCTCTCGACCGTCGGCATGCTGGCGATGCTGTGGGTCGGCGGCGGCATCATCGTCCATGGGCTCGAGGTATTCCACCTCGACGCTCTGCCGCATGCCATCCACCATGTCGCCGAAGCGGCGGCGCATCTTGTTCCCGCGATCGGCGGCGTGGTCGAATGGGTCGTCGCCGCGATCGGATCGGGGCTGTTCGGGCTCGCGCTCGGTCTACTGATCGTGCCCGTGGCGCACCGGTTGCTGCCGGGGCACTGAGGGAGCAATCAGATAGCGCAAAGCCGCGAGGTGATCGTTTCCAGCTCGCGGATCTCGCTCCGCACGTCGTCGACCCTGACGCGCCGTTCGGCATTGCGCGTGTCGCGGCACAGCAGCACGTCCGCCTCTGCCGCGCGGAAACCGCCGATCACGAGCTGCTGAAACTGGCTGGCGCGCTGGATGCTTGTCTCGATCTCGGCGATTTCCACCAGCGTGTTTCGGTCATGGCGGTCGCGGATCGAAACCAGTGCGCGCAATTCGGCGAGCAGCATGCCGAGGCTCGGGCGCGACCGGCCGCCGATCAGCCGCATGTCGCCCGCCGCCGAGCGAAGCTGCGCAAGCTTTTCCATCGCCGAGCGTTCCAGCTCGCCCCAGGTGCGCACCAGACTGCCGAGCAGCAGGGTTATGGCATCGCCATTGGGTGCGTCCCGCCGCGGCTGGTGCGAAGCTTCGGGCCGGTCGCCCAGGCCGTCGGCGAGCGGCTCTTCACGGTCAAAATCCATCTTGAATGCGTCCCACGCTGGCTGGTTGTCATGGCGGGCGCTCCCCATGACGCCGCGCGGGGACAGGATGCACCCCGCAGGGGTCGCGATACAACGCCGGCCGCGCTAACTTATCGTTCTGAAAGCACTATTCGACGCGCCGGGAACGCAAATCGCCATCGTCGATCAGAAATCGACCGCCACGCCCTTATGTTCCCAGTCGCCGAAGCGAGTCGGGTTGAGCGCGCCGTCGGGATCGCGCTCGTAGAAGTCGCAGCTACCTTTTTCGTCGGGCCGCGGCACCGGCGGGCTCTTCGACAAATAGGCCGGGGGCTTTACATGGGGCGGTCGCTTGGCCATGCGCAGCATATGGGCCAAAGCCGCACGCCGTTCAAGACCGACGCTGACGCCCCCGGAGTCGCCGCACGCCGCGCGGCGCTGCGCCTTGCCGACGCGGTGCTGCGGCGGGGGCAGCCTCTCGAAAGCGCGCTTCACGGCGCCACCCAGGGGCTGAAGGATCGCGCCGACCGGTCGTTGGTCCATGCCATCGTCGCGGAAACGCTGCGGCGCATCCCCGATCTCGACGCGCTGATCGACGGGGCCACCCAGCGCCCGCTGCCCGACGATGCCAAGGCGCGCATGGTGCTGCGCCTCGCGCTCGCGCAGCATCTGGTGCTCGGCACCCCGGACCATGCGGTGATCGCGACCGCGCTTCCGCTGATGGAGGGTGGGCCGCGCAAGCTCGTCCACGGCGTTCTCGGCACGCTGTTTCGCGCGGGCGTTTCGCTTCCCGACCCGCCGACGCTGCCCGCCGATATCGGCGCGCGCTGGCAGGCGGCATGGGGTGACGAGGCGGTTCAGGCGGCGGCGCGGGCGCTTGCGCAGCGCGCGGCGATCGACATCAGCCTCGCCGACCCGGACGAGACCGCGCAGTGGGCCGAGCGGCTGGGCGGCGAATCGCTTGCATCCGGCCATGTCCGGCTCCCGGCCGACACCGACATCGCCTCACTGCCCGGCTACGCGGACGGCGGCTGGTGGGTTCAGGACCTCGCCGCATCGATCCCGGCGCGGCTGCTGGGCGCGGGCGGGGGGCGGACCGTGATCGACGCCTGCGCGGCGCCGGGGGGCAAGACGATGCAACTCGCCGCCGCCGGGTGGACCGTGATCGCGCTCGACCAGTCGCGCGCGCGGATCGAGCGCATGGCCGACAATCTGGCGCGGACCCGCCTCGCCGCCGAGACGATGGTGGGCGACGCGCGCGAGTGGCTCCCCGCCGAACCGGTCGACGCGGTGCTCCTCGACGCGCCGTGCACCGCCACCGGCATTTTCCGGCGCCACCCGGATGTGCTCCACCGAATCGGCGGGCGTCAGATCGCGGAGATGGCGGAACTTCAGGCCGCGCTGCTGGCGAATGTCGCTAGCTGGCTCAAGCCGGGCGGCCGCCTCGTCTATTCCACCTGTTCGCTCGAACCGGCGGAGGGCGAGGCGCAGGTGGCGCATTTCCTGACGGCGCATCCGGAGATGAAGCCGGTGCCTTTTTCGGCGGGGCTGATGCCGGAGGGCATCACGCCGACCGCCGACGGTGCCGTTCGCACGGGGCCGTGGACGCTGCACGAGGCGGGCGGCGTTGACGGCTTTTTCGTCACGATGCTGGAGAAGCACGCTTAAGTTCTTACGCGCACGCACCTTTATCAGTGTCGTTCCCGCGAAGGCGGGAACCCAGGGTCGCGAGCGCAACACTGTTTGGCACTGGATTCCCGCTTTCGCGGGAATGACGGACGAATGTGGGGACTGACAGAAGGCTGCCGCCCACCCCGCTATCCACAGCTTTCTCCGCTCCATGGTTGCACCGCAAAAGCGCGAGGGTTAAGGGCTCGAGTCCATGTCCCCTGTCCGCATTGCGCCCTCGATCCTCTCTGCCGATTTCGCTCGCCTGGGCGAGGAAGTTCGCGCCATCGACGCGGCCGGATGCGACTGGGTGCATGTCGATGTGATGGACGGGCATTTCGTCCCCAACATCACGATCGGCCCCGCTGTGGTGAAGGCGCTTCGCCCGCACACGCAAAAGCCGCTCGACGTCCATCTGATGATCAGCCCGGTCGACGCCTATCTCGACGCCTTTGCCGAGGCGGGCGCGGACATTTTGTCCGTCCACCCCGAGGCCGGCCCGCACATCCACCGCTCGATCCAGCGGATCAAGGCGCTCGGCAAACAGGCGGGGGTCGTCCTCAACCCCGGCACACCGGCCAAGATGCTCGACTATCTGATCGAGGAGGTGGACCTGGTGCTCATCATGAGCGTCAATCCGGGGTTCGGGGGGCAGAGCTTCATCGAGAGCCAGTTGCGCAAGATCGAGGCGGTGCGCAAGATGATCGACAAGACCGGCAAGGCCATTGCGCTGGAGGTCGACGGCGGCATCGACCAGGCGACTGCGCCCCGGGTGATTGCCGCCGGGGCCGACGTTCTGGTGGCGGGAACGGCGACCTTCCGCGGCGGCCCCGACGCCTATGCCGAGAATATCCGGAGGCTCCGCGCGCCATGAACAAGCCCGCCCGGCGGCCCCGACAGGTGGAGGAGGAAACGCCGCTCGATGACGGTATCGAGCCCGGCAAGCGCCTCATCCGGCTCGACGGGGAGCACGGGCTGTCGCTGGCGGAACGTCTGTCGCACCATTTCTATCGCCTGACCTGGTCGACGCCGCTCCACGCAATGCGGCTCAAGGGCAAATATCCGCTGAAGCTGCTGGCGGTGCCCGATGACGAGATTGTCGGCAGCGCGCGCGCCGGCAAGGCGATCCGCACCGGCACATTCCTCTTCCGGGGCCTCAAGCAGCCGATCGAGGGGATCGATTTCGACAAGATCGCCCAGCCTGCCGAGTTCCAGGACTATATTCACAGCTTCCGCTGGCTGCGCGACCTTGCCGCCGCCGGACCGCGCGAACAGCTCGCCTCCATCGGCGAGGCGATGATGCGCGGCTGGCTCGCCTGCCATGCGGAAACGCCGCGCGAGCCCGCCTGGCGGGTGGACAACGCGGCCTGGCGGCTGCTCTTCTGGGCCAGCTATTCACCCTATATCCTGTCGAGCGGCGATCTCGTCTACCGCTCGCTCGTCCTCAACAGCTTCGCGCGCACCGCACGCCATCTCGACCGCAGCGCCGACAAGGCGCCGGTCGGGCTCGCGCGCATCGTCGGCTGGACCGGCGTGGTCGGCGCCGCGCTGCTGCTGCCGGGCGGCGAGCCGCGCCGCATCTTCGGCGAGGCGGGGCTCAAGCGCGCTCTCGAAGCGGGGATCTACGCCGATGGCGGCATCATCTCGCGCTCGCCGCTCGAACAGCTCGACGCGATCGCCGCGCTGAGCATGCTGCGGTCGGTCTATGACTGCCGCCGCGAGGAGTCGCCGCAGTTCGTTACGACCACGCTCGAACGCATGGTCGCCGCGCTGCTCGGGCTCGTGATGGGCGATGGCGGCCTCGGCAGCTGGCAGGGCGGCGCACCCGTTCACGAAGAGTATTTCGACAGCGTCATCCGCATGTCGCGCGTACGCACTCGCCCGATGAAGCAGGCGCGCGACTGGGGCTATCAGCGGCTGGCGGCAGGGCACAGCATTGTCGTCGTCGACGCCGCGCCGCCGCCTGTCGCGCGGCTTGCCCATGCCGGCTGCGCCTCGACCTGTGCGATGGAGCTGTCCGATGGCCACCATCGCATCATCGTCAATTGCGGCGGCGCGGCGCTGGCGGGGGCGGCGCTTCCCGACGTCCTCGCGCGGGGTCTGCGCACGACGGCGGCGCACAGCACGCTCGTCCTGTCCGACAGCAATTCCACCGCGATCATGGCCGATGGCGCGCTGGGGCGCGGGGTGCAGGAGGTCGAGCTTGACCGGCACGAGCTGGAACAGGGCAGCCGCCTGGAAGTGTCGCACGACGGCTATGTCCGCCGCTTCGGCTTTGTCCATCGGCGAATCCTGCTGCTCAGCCAGGACGGGCGCGAGCTTCGCGGGGAGGACGTGCTGCTGCCGGCCGGCAAGCGCCGCCGCCCGCAGGGCTGCCCTTTCACCCTGCGCTTCCACCTCGGCCCCGATGTCGAGCCTACGCTGACCGCCGACGGGCGCGGCGCGGTGCTTCGCCTGCTGCCCGAAGGCGCGATCTGGCAGTTCCGGATCGGCGAGGGCAGGCTGGAAGTCGAGGAAAGCTGCTGGGTCGACCAGGACGGTCGTCCGCATCGCAGCCAGCAACTCGCGATCGCGGGGGAGGCGTCGGCGGGCGGCGCCAGCCTCGGCTGGATCTTCAAGCGTTCAGGATAGGAAGTTTCACATGGCGGATACCACCATCGGCCGGGCACTGTTGTCGGTGTCCGACAAGAGCGGCATTGTCGATCTCGCGCGGGTGCTCGATGCGCGGGGCGTCGAGCTGGTCTCGACCGGCGGCACCGCCGCCGCGCTTCGCGATGCCGGGCTGACCGTTCGCGACATTTCCGACCTCACCGGCTTTCCCGAGATGATGGACGGCCGCGTCAAGACGCTCCACCCCAATGTCCATGGTGGCCTGCTCGCGGTGCGCGACGATGCGGCCCATGTCGCGGCGATGATGGAGCATGGAATCGAGCCGATCGACCTCGTCGTGGTCAATCTCTACCCCTTCGCGCAGACGGTCGCGCGCGGCGCCTCGCGCGAAGAGATTATCGAGAATATCGATATCGGCGGGCCGTCGATGGTGCGGTCCGCCGCCAAGAATCACGACAGCGTCGTGATCCTGACCGACCCCGCCGACTATCCGGCGTTCCTCGCCGAACTCGACGCCAATGGCGGCGCGACGACGCTGGCGTTCCGCCGTGCGATGGCGGCCAAGGCGTACAGCGCGACAGCCGCTTATGACGGCATGATCTCCAGCTGGTTCGCGACAGTGGATCAGGGGCAGAAATTCCCCGCCAGCGTCACGATGACTCGCCGTCTCGTCATGCCGCTGCGCTATGGCGAGAACCCGCATCAGGAAGCGGCGCTCTATGTCCCCGGCGGGCCGCATGTCAGCGGCATCGGCCAGGCGACGCAGGTTCAGGGCAAGGAACTGTCCTACAACAATCTCAACGACGCCAATGCCGCGCTCGAACTGGTGGCGGAGTTCCGCGACGGCCCGCCCACGGTGGTGATCGTCAAGCATGCCAATCCCTGCGGCGTCGCCAGCGGCGGCACGCTGATCGACGCCTATAATGCCGCGCTCGCTTGCGACAGCGTATCGGCATTCGGTGGCATCATCGCGTGCAACCGCCCGCTCGACGGGCCGACGGCGGAAGCGATGAGCGGCATTTTCACCGAGGTGGTGGTCGCGCCGGGCGCGGACGATGCCGCTCGGGCGGTGTTCGCAAAGAAGAAGAACCTGCGGCTGCTGCTGATCGACTCGCTGCCCGATCCGGCGCGCGGTGGGCAGACGCTGACGCTGATCGCGGGCGGCATATTGGTGCAGGATCGCGACAATGGCCGCGTGACGCGCGACATGCTGAAGGTCGTGACCAGGCGCGCGCCGAGCGAGCAGGAACTTGCCGACTGCCTGTTCGCCTGGACGGTGGCCAAGCACGTGAAGTCGAACGCGATCGTTTATGCAAAGAATGGAGTCACCGCCGGGATCGGTGCGGGACAGATGAACCGGCGCGATTCGAGCCGTATCGCCGCCGAAAAGGCGCGCGAGGCGGCCGCGACTTGTGGCTGGACGGAGCCGCTGACGGTGGGCAGCGCGGTGGCGTCCGACGCCTTCTTCCCCTTCGCTGACGGGCTGATGGCGGCAGTCGAGGCGGGCGCGACGGCGGTGATCCAGCCGGGCGGATCGATCCGCGACGACGACGTCATCGCCGCCGCCGACGAGGCGGGGCTGGCGATGGTGTTCACCGGGATGCGCCACTTCCGGCATTGAAATATGGACCGGACCGAGAACCGATAGCGCGGCGTGTCTCGACTTCGCTCGACACGAACGGTGATTGACCTACCTCACGTCATTCCCGCGAAAGCGGGAATCCAGGGTAACATGCGCCGTGTTGCTTGACTCTGGATTCCCGCCTTCGCGGGTATGACAATAAAGGGGGGCGGTTCCTACCCCTCGTGCATTTCCTTGCGGCGTTCCTCGATCGCCTTGTGGCTGTCGGGTTCGGCCATGCGCCGGTGCATGGCGGCGACGACGCTGTCGGGCAATATGTCGGCAAACACCGACTGCACCTTGTTCATGAAGCCGCTGATGACCTTGGTGTCGCCGTTGAGCAGCGCCTCATAGCCGTCGCTCGCCACCTTGGCGGGGTCGGCCTTGTCGGACCGCCCAACCTTGGTGTTCTCCATATGCGCGTCCTCGAAGAAGCGCGTGTCGGTGGCGCCCGGCCACAGGCAGGTCACGACGACGCGCGTGTTCTTCAGCTCCTCCGCCAGCCCCGCGCAGAAGTCGTCGATGAACGCCTTGGTGCTGTTGTAGACGAGCTGGAACGCGCCCGGCAGATGCCCGGCGATCGACCCGGTGACGAGGATGCGGCCCTCGCCGCGCGAGCGCATCTGCCGCCCGACCTCGTGGATCAGACGCACCGTCCCGGTAACGTTGGTATCGATGATGTGGCGTATTTCCTGCCACGGCTGGTCGAGGAACTCGCCGCCGCCGCCGGTGCCGGCATTGGCCATCAGCACATCGACCGGGCGCCCGGCTATGACGCCCAGCAGCGCATCATAGCCGTCGTCGGTCGCCAGATCGCAGATCACGCACTCGACCGATCGCGCCCCGGCGGCGCGGGTCGCCTGTTCGGCTTCCGACAAGTCGCGGTCGGCGGCGAGGACGAGTTGTACCCCGTCCGCAGCCGCGCGCTTCGCCAGTTCCAACCCGATGCCGCTCGACGCGCCGGTGATGACGACGAGGCCCGACAGCTTCTCCAGGGTTTCCTTGCTCATCATGCCGTCTCCAGCACGGGCGCTTCGGACGCGGTCGAGGCCCGGGCCGCTCCGCCCCGGTCCATGCCGGGCTTCAGCACCACCTTGGTCCAGCTGTTCTGCTGGTCGTGGAAGTTGCGATAGCCCTCGGCCGCGTCCTCGAGCGGCAGCCGGTGGCTGATGAGGAAGGTCGTGTCGAGCGTCCCGTCCTCGATCTTTGCGAGCAGGTCCCGGGTATAGCGCTGCACATGCGTCTGGCCGGTGCGGAGCTGGAGCCCCTTTTCCATCAGCGCGCCCAGCGGGAACTTGTCCGCCATGCCGCCATAGACGCCGGGGATCGAAATGCGGCCGCCCTTGCGCACCGCCAGGATCGCCTGGCGAAGCGCGTGCGCGCGGTCGGCGCCGATGCCTACCGTCTGCTTGACCACATCGAAGATGTTGTCGATCGCGAAGCCGTGCGCCTCCATGCCCACAGCATCGATGACCGCATCGACGCCTATACCGCCCGACATCTCCATCAGCGCCTCGTGGACGTTGGTCGTGCGAAAATTGACCGTTTCCGCGCCCATCTGCCGCGCCAGTTCCAGCCGGTGCGGATAGTGATCGATGGCGATGACCTTGGCCGCGCCCATGACCTTCGCCGACTGGATCGCGAACAGACCGACAGGGCCGCAGCCCCAGACGGCGACGGTGTCATCGGGCTGGATGTCGGCATTTTCCGCAGCCATCCAGCCGGTCGGCAGGATGTCGGTCAGAAACAGCACCTTGTCGTCATCCAGATGGTCGGGAATGACGAGCGGGCCGACATCGCTGAAGGGAACGCGGACATATTCCGCCTGACCGCCTGCATAGCCACCGGTCATGTGCGAATAGCCGAACAGGCCAGCCATCGGATGGCCGTAAAGGGGCGCCGACAGTTCCTGCTTTTCAACGGGGTTGCTGTTGTCGCAGGCCGAATATTCCTCGCGGTGGCAATGGAAGCACCCACCGCAGCTGATCGTGAAGGGTACGATCACCCGCTGGCCTTTTTTCAGCGTGCTTTGCGGCCCGGTCTCGACGACCTCGCCCATGAACTCGTGGCCGAGGACATCGCCTGCTCTCACGCCCGGAATGACGCCATCATAGAGGTGGAGGTCCGATCCGCAGATCGCGGTCGAGGTGACCTTGATGATCGCGTCGCGTGGGTTGACGATTTCGGGATCATCGACGGTTTCGACGCGGACGTCCTGCTTGCCTTGCCAGGTTAGTGCTCGCATGTCAGGCCTCCTTCATCTGTGAAGCGCGGGTTCCGCTTTTGGTTCGCGCTGACGTGGCGATCTCGCCCGTTTCCATCAGCATCTTGAAGCGTTTGAGGTCGTGGCGCGCCTGCACCTCCGGTTCGCGCATCGTCATCTTGGCGACCAGTCGCCCCGCCTCGCCAGCGGGCGGCTTGTAGGCGACGATCACCGACACACGCGTGCCGCGATCGCCGGGCGCATCGTCGAAAGCGACACGGCCTTCGGTATCGATGTCGGATCCTTCCACCGATCGCCAGGCGATCAGGCGACCGGACTCTTCCTTCACGACCTCTGTCTCCACATCGACGGTACGGCCGAGCGGCGCGCGGATCGTCCAGATCGAGCGGCCATTGCCGCCGGTCGGCACCACCTTGACCACATTCTCCATGAATTGCGGCAGATTCTGGAAGTCGCGCCAGAAATCGAACAGCTCCTGCCGCGGCTTGGCGATGGTGACGGAAAAGCCGGTCACGTCATATTTGCCGAATCCGCGCCGGGCAGTGTGCCCCGGTGCGCTGTCAGGCTCGTGCGGGGTGCTCTTGCGGCGCGCGGCGACGATCGCGCCAACGCCGGCCGCGATGATGAGCGCGGCAAGCGCCGATCCGCCGCCGATAGTCCTCGATGCGGACATGGCAGTTCCTTTCGTGAAGGGATGTTGGCGGACCAATGCGCCGCGCGTCGCGCTTGTTCCGGCGGCTGGTCGCAAAGCGGGCGCGATTCCGGTCAGAAGGATCGCAAGGCGGCCTGACTCTTCCCCACTCGTCTCTTCCCCACTCGTCATGCCAGCGCAGGCTGGCATCGCTAGACCTTGATTCACGTTTCAGGATGAATCAGCCTGAACCGATCAGGGTCTCAACCGCTCAGGCTCCAAGGGTGAAGCGTACCGCGCTTCAAGCGACCCCAGCCTGCGCTGGGGTGACGAACGAGAAGCGTCAGCGTTGCGGGCCTTGTCAGTCCTGCGCCGCGCGCTGCAGCTCCTGCGGCTTGCGGTCCTCGAAGATGCGCGCCAGTTCGGCTTCCTCCTCGCTCGAAAGCTGCTCCGCCGCCTCGACGAACATTTCTTCTTCTTCCTCGTCGATATGGTGGATGTAGCGGTCGCGCATCTTGCCGAACTTCTTCATCCAGACGTCGGCCTCGATATCCATCGCGGCCAGCTCCTCGAGGAAATCGTCGATCTCCTTGTGCTCGGACACGCTGTGCTGCGCTTCCTCGCGCAGGTCAGGCTTGCGCAGCATGGTAGCGTAGAGGCTTTCCTCCTCCGCTGCGGCATGCGCGGTCACTTCGATGCGGAATTTCGTGAACAGCGCCTGCCGTTCGTCCGATCCTGTGGCCTTCTCGATCTGGTCGAGAAGGTCGCGATGCGTGTCGTGGTCCTGCTTCAGATCGGTGAAGATGCGGGCGTCGGCCATGGGCGTGTCCTTTGGTGCAGCGTTACGCCGCGACAACGCTCGCCTTCGCAAAAGGGTTCAGCCGGCCCGCACCTGCCCGATTGCGGCTCAGGGGACCGAGCTGTTGCCGGGGGCGGTGACCCCGGGCGCTGGCGTGCCCTGCTGCTGGGCCTCTTCGGCCCGCACGCGTGCCTCGACCTCCTCGGATTCGGCGTCGAGCCCCGACAGGCGCTTCTCGCGCGCCGCAGCGACGGCGTCGGCCCAGGTGGCGTCGCCCAGCATCGCGCGCCGCTCGGCACGGGCCTGCTGCGCGATCTGCTGGAAGCAGCCGGTGAAGCCGCCAGCGCCGGTGGGCGAGCAGCTCTGCGTGCCTTCGCGGCCGACATACTCGATCGACTGCGCGCGCAGCGCCCAGCTTTGCGTCTTCGGATCATTGGGATCGGTGCGCAGTTCCCTGGGGATGCGGAAGCGGTCATTGTCGGGCAGCCGCGCGCAGACCAGGATTTCGTCGCCTTCGCTCACCGGGCAGGGGTCCTCGCCATAGACGATCACCTGCTTGACCTTTTCGGCGGCGGGCGGCCCGGCCTCCTGTGCGAAGGCGGCGGTCGCGGAACCGATCGCCAGCAGCGCGAGGGCGGGGATCAGCGTTCGGGGAGTCATCATGATGGGGGTCCTGGCTGCGGATGGATCAGATACGGGAGGAGAGGGCGATCGCTACCCTGCACCCTGCGCGGATAACGCCTGACAGCAGCGGATAGGCGGGCGCCCGTTCCGCGCCTGCGGCGATGGCGGCATCGCGATGCTCGACCTCGTCCTTCTGGAAATCGGCGATGGCGTCGCTCAGTTCCGGGTCGTCGTCGCCGAGTTCGCGAAGTTGCTGGTCGTAATGGCGGTCGATCTCGGTCTCGATCGCGGCGGTGGCGGCCATGGCGGCTTCCGGCCCGATCAGCGCGGTGGCGGCGCCCAGCGCGAAGCCCGCGACGTCCCACACCGGCTGGAGCAGCGTCGGGCGAACGCCGCGCCGCGCCATCATCGCGTTGAAATGCGTCAGGTGGCGTTCCTCCTGCGCTGCCATGCCGGCGATCTGGCGTCCCATCGGGTGCCGGTCGCCGAGCACCGCGAGTTGCCCGGCATAGATCCGCGTCGCGCCATATTCGCCCGCCTGGTCGACCCGCAGCATCGCCGCGCGGTCGGTGCGAGCGCCGCCGGGGCGCGGCGGAAGGTCGGAGCGATCGGCAACGGTCATGCGCGCCTCCAGCGTGCGAGCAGGGCAAGGATCGCGACGGCGCCGCCCAGCGAGAGGATGGCGTTATAGCCCGCCATGGAAATGCCGAACAAAGTCCAGGCCGGCACGTCGCAGCGGACGAGCGGCGCGGCCATGATCGCATCGAGAGTCGACACGCCGCCGCCACCCGTGGGCAGACCGGCGGTGCAGGCGGTCAGTCCTTCCCACCAGCCATATTCGACCCCGGCGTGAAAGACGCCGATGCCGCCGCTGACGGCGATGCCGATGGCGGCGAGAAGCGTCAGCGCGCTGCTTTGTCCGGGACGCTCCCTGAGCGCGATGGCCGCGAGCGCGAGGACGATGGCCGCGAGGTGCGGCCAGCGCTGCCAGTAGCACATCTCGCACGGCGCCAGCCCGCCCAGATACTGGAACGCGATGGCGCCGCCGAGCAGCGCCGTCGGCAGCAGGATCGCGACGGCGCGCGCGCCCGACAGCGGACGTTCGGTCCGTGGCGGCGTCGGCGCGCGCATCAGTTGCGGACCGGCTTGGCCGGCGCGGCGGTCTTGGCGGCGAGCGCCGGGCCGACCTTGATCCGCTCGATCGTCTGAAGCGCGTAGTGGAGCTGGAAGTCCTCGATCCCCTGCGCCTTGAGCTGCTCGGGCGTCAGCTTGAAGCGCGGATCCTCGGCGACATCCTGCGCCAGCTCGCTATTCTCCAGCTTCGCCTCGTTGATGAGATGGCGGCGGAGGTCGCTTTCGCGATATTTCGGGCGCTTGGCGTAGTCGGGGTCGGAAATCTGCGGCACCGGTATGTCGGGCATGATCCCGCCTTCCTGCACCGAGCGGCCCGACGGGGTGAAATAGCGCGCGGTGGTGAGGCGGAGCGCTGTGCTCGCCGACAGCGGCAGCAGCGTCTGGACGCTGCCCTTGCCGAAGCTGCGCTCGCCCATCACCAGCGCGCGATGCTGGTCCTGAAGCGCGCCCGCGACGATTTCCGACGCCGACGCAGACCCCGCGTCGATCAGCACCACGATCGGCAGGCCCTGCGTGTCGTCGCCCGCACGGGCATAATAGGTCTGGGTGTCGCTCGACCCGCGCCCGCGCTGCGACACGACGACCCCGCTTTCGAGGAAGGCATCGGATACCGCGACCGCCTCGTCGAGCAGGCCGCCGGGATTGGAGCGCAGGTCAAGCACATAGCCCGTCGGCTTGCGGCCCAGCGCCTTGTCGATCGACCGGATCGCCATGCGCACGTCCGCACCGGTGTTCGCCGAGAAGCTGACGATGTCGATCACGCCGACATTGCCCTTCACGCTCCACTTGACCGGCCGCAGCTCGATGACCGCGCGGTTGACGGTCACGTCGAACGGTTCGTCGCGGCCTTCGCGCGCGATGGTCAGCTTGACCGCGGTGCCCGGGCGGCCGCGCATCTTGTCGACCGCCTCGTCGAGCGTGCTGCCATAGATGAGCTGGCCGTCGATATGGGTGATGAAATCGCCGGCCTTCAGCCCCGCCTTCCATGCGGGCGTGTCCTCGGTCGGCGCGATCACCTTGACCACGCCCTCTTCCATCGTCACCGACAGGCCGATGCCGCCGTAATTGCCGTCGGTCTGCGTGCGGAGCTGCTGGAAATCGCGCGAATCGAGATAGGAGCTGTGCGGGTCGAGACTGGTCAACATGCCGCTGATCGCGCCCTTGATCAGCGTTTCGTCATCGACCTTGTCGACATAGTTCGCCTTCACCCGCTGGAACACGTCGAGGAACAGGTCGAGCTGGCGGTAGGTGGTGCTCTCGCCCTGCGCCATCAATGCGGTGCTGGCCGGCACCAGCGCCATCGCCCCCGCCAGTGCGAGCGAGCGGAAAAGCAGCGGGTGGCGAACGGTGGGCATCGGCACTCTTTCGAACTTCGGTGGAGCCAGGCTCCGGTTCCCCCAATATAGGCGCGCGCACGCGGCCTGCATAGCGGCCTGCGACGGTGCGCCCGGCCGTATTGCGAGGGCATGAACAACCGGGCGCGATTTGATTTTGGTTCGCCAGCCGGTAAAGGCCCGATCATCATGACCGATCTGCCCAAAACCTTCGAGCCCGCCGCGATAGAGGCGAAATGGTACGCCCATTGGGAAGGGGAGGGGCTGTTCCGCCCCGAACGCCCCGACGCGGTGCCCTTCACGATCGTCAACCCGCCGCCCAATGTGACGGGTAGCCTGCATATCGGCCATGCGCTCGACAATACGCTCCAGGACATCGTGATCCGTTACGAGCGGCTGCGCGGCAAGGATGCGCTCTGGGTCGTGGGTACCGACCATGCGGGAATCGCGACGCAGATGGTCGTCGAGCGGCAGATGAACGCGCGCGGGGAGAAGCGCACCGACTACAGCCGCGAGGCCTTCATCGACAAGGTGTGGGAGTGGAAGGCCGAAAGCGGCGGCACGATCACCGGCCAGCTTCGCCGCCTCGGCTGCTCGATGGACTGGAGCCGCGAGCAGTTCACCATGGACCCGCATTTCACCCGTGCGGTCGTGAAGGTGTTCGTCGACCTCTATAATGAGGGGCTGATCTATCGCGACAAGAGGCTGGTGAACTGGGACCCCGGCCTCAAAACCGCGATCAGCGACCTGGAGGTCGAAACGCGCGAGGTGCAGGGGCATTTCTGGCACTTCCGCTACCCGCTGGCGGACGGTGTGACGCTCGCCGACGGGCGCGATCATATCGAGGTTGCGACGACGCGGCCCGAAACGATGCTCGCCGACATGGCGGTTGCCGTCCACCCGGAGGACGAGCGCTACAGGGCGGTCGTCGGCAAGCATGTCGTGCTGCCGATCACCGGGCGGCTTATCCCCATCGTCGCCGACGAGCATGCCGATCCGGCGCTCGGCACCGGCGCGGTCAAGATCACGCCCGGCCATGACTTCAACGATTTCGAGGTGGGCAAGCGCGCGGGTTTCAAGCCCGCCGAGATGCTCAACATGCTCGATGCCGATGCAAAGGTCGTGCAGACGACGGACGGGCTCATTCCCGCCGAGCTGATCGGCCTCGACCGGTTCGATGCGCGCAAGGCGGTCGTCGCCGCGCTCCGGGCAAGCGGTCATCTGGTGATGCAGACGGGCAAGGCCAAGGACGGCGAACCGGTGGAGCTGGAGGCGGAGCCGCGCACGATCCAGACGCCCTATGGCGACCGGTCGGGCGTGGTCATCGAGCCTTGGCTGACCGACCAATGGTATGTCGACGCCGCGACGCTCGCGAAACCCGCGATCGAGGCGGTGCGGTCTGGCGCGATCGAGATCGTGCCGAAGAGCTGGGAAAAGACCTACTTCAACTGGATGGAGAACATCCAGCCTTGGTGCGTGTCGCGGCAGTTGTGGTGGGGGCACCGGATACCGGCTTGGTATGCCGAAGATGGCAGCGTCTATGTCGCTGAAACCGAGGAAGGCGCTCAGGCGCTGGCCGGCGACCGGCGGCTCACGCGCGACGAGGACGTCCTCGACACCTGGTTCTCCTCCGCCTTGTGGCCGTTCGCGACATTGGGGTGGCCGGAGGACAATCTCCCCTCCTCTTCAGAGGAGGGGTCAGGGGTTGGTGGCGCTGCGGCAGGCAGCGCTGGCGATGCGCTGAGTGCGGGGCAGCACCACCCCCCAGCCCCCTCCTCTGAAGAGGAGGGGGGGCGATCGCTGCTCGTGAAGCACTACCCCAACGACCTGCTCATTTCCGGCTTCGACATCCTGTTCTTCTGGGATGCGCGCA
>CAZJCT010000016.1:0-35796 GCA_964544675.1 uncultured Sphingobium sp. | reverse complement strand
GAAGGCAAATATGCCTTTCGCTGGACGCGGCTGTCATGCCGGAAGTTCCGGCACAACGAGGTGCGGCTGCAACTGCACGCGCTGGCCTACAACCTGGCAACCTTCCTGCGCTGCATCGAACTGCCCGAGGCCATGGCGGACTGGTCGTTGACCAGCCTGCAACTCAAGCTGATCAAGATCGGCGCCCGCGTCGTCCGCCACGCCCGCGCCATTACCTTCCAGTTGGCCGAGGTCGCCGTCACCGGCCCGATGGTGCGGGCCGTCCTTGCCGCCATCCGCCGTCTTCGAACGCCTCCGTCATGCGCATGACCACGATCCATGCCCAAGCTGAACGAAAGCGGCAGGACAGGTCGGTCTGCCGCGCGGAAAAGCGGCTCTGCCGGGCCAGAATGCTACGGGTTCGAGGCTTGATCCACCCGACTTCGGCCGTTTGCGCGACGACAGACACCGCTCGGGGCGAAAAACGCTTGCCCAGCGAGCAAAATCAGGCGATCTTGAAGTCAAGCGGCAGGCCACTTGGGGAATGTCGGCTTAGACTTCTGGCTGGGTTCGCGCATGGGAATCCTCCGGTTACGCCTCGGCGGATGGGGCTAACGCCTTGCGACAGATCAGCATGAGGCTGCGGCAACGGCGGAGCACAAGAGGCAAGGAGAGCTTTCGATGGTAGAGGTCAAGCGATCGGTTCTGGCGCGTGCGGCGACATTCCTGCGCTTTGTACGCCAGCAGCGCGCAGCCAGGCTGCGCTTGGCAACGAGCCTCGCCCCGCTCGATCCGCAGGCATCGATAAAGCTGACCGGTGCCGAGGCGGGCTGGACCATGAGCGGGCATCATGTAGGTCGCGGCGACAGGTTCCGCGTGACTGCGACCGGCCATCACTGGCTGGCCCGCCCTTTGGGCCTGGCGATCGAGCCGCGCTCTACCGTGTACATGCGCATCGCAGACGGCCCGTGCCGTAAGTTGATAGCCGATGAAGCCGTTTATGAAGCCTGGGCCGATGGCGAGGTTGCCTTCCTGAGTAAGGCGTTGGGCGAGTTCGCGGACGAGAGCGGAAATCTGCGGGCGGGCAAGCGCATGCAACACAAGCCCGGCATCGGGATCGACATTGCCGCAAGCGACGCCGCACCAGCCGATCCGGGTACTCCGGACCGATGGCGCTATCTCTGGCGGATTGGCGAGGGTGTCATCTACACCGGCGATCCTGACGACATCAGCGTTGCGACGCATGGCGACGTGGGCATCCTTCAGCGGGACATCGATCTGCCCCTCACCGACGCGACGCAGCTGTCATGGGAATGGTTGATCGAGGCGTTGCCGTCCGATTTGCCCGAAGATCTGGCATTTACCCACGATTATCTGTCGATCGCGGTCGAATTCGAGAATGGCCGCGACCTGACCTATATGTGGAGTGCGGCTTTGCCGCGCGACCATGTGTTTCGCTGCCCTTTGAATTATTGGTGCGACTGGGAAACGCACTGGGTGTTGCGCAGCGGAAAGGACGGCATCGGCCAATGGCATGGGGAAGCACGCAACATCGCCGCCGATTATCATGCCGCCCTTGGTGCGCCGTTGCCGAATAAGATCGTCCGGGTCTGGCTGATCGCCAACAGCGTATTCCAGCGTAAGCAGGGGAAGGCGCGGTTCCGGCACATCGCCGTTGGATAACAAAGAGCGAGGCACCGTTCGGGATCGTCTCCAATCTGCCTTGTCTTCTTTATTGGAGACGATCTCCACCAACGGCTGGACGCGCTATTGGACATGGCCGCCCTTTGTCCAATAATAAGCGGGTGATGTCCGGAACCCCCACATGACCCTGACCCTGCGCGTCCCGCCTTTTGGCGACGCGGCGTCGCCGCAAATCGTGCTGCTGCGCTGGCACGGAGCGGAGGGGCAGCAGTTGGAACCTGGCGCTCCGCTGGCCGATCTGCGTTATCGAAGCCCACCACTACGCCGGCACCATGCCAGCCTCGCGCGCGAGCTTCGGACTCTTCAAACGAGGGAAGGGGGGGCGGTCGCTCCTGGTTGGCGTGAGCACCATAAGCGTACCCGTCAATAACGCCTCCATCCCCCTGCGCACCGGTCTGGAACCTCGACATGGCGCCGACCTTGGTCGTTTCGTTCTCCTCGACGACGTCCCCTGCTGCGCCGAAACCTTCTTTCTTTCGCAAACCATTCGTCTCCTGCGGCAACAGAAGCCCGAGATCCTCGCCCTGGTCGCATACTCCGACCCTGTTCGGCGCATCGCCGCCAACGGACAGATCATCCTGACTGGCCACGTCGGCCAGATTTATGGCCTCGCCGATTCCCGCTATGTCGGCCGATCATCACCGCGCACCGATTTCCTGCTCCCCGACGGCACGATCCTTTCGCCACGCGCACTCTCCAAGCTGCGCACCGAAGACACAGGCGCAGCCTACGCGGAACGCCAGATCCGGCAGGCCACGAACGAAGCTCGCGCCACCGGGGAAACCCCCGTCCAATGGCTCGAGCGCCTCGAGCGAACAAGGCTCCTCCAGCGACGGCGCCATCCCGGCAACCATGTGTACGTCTTTCCACTCACACTCGCGGCGCGCCTGGCTTCGAAATCAAAGCCTTCCCTGCCGTATCCTACGCTCGACCGCACGCTGACCGGCCCGGGCGATGTCACGCCATCCCGCAGGACGAACGGGCGCCATGCGGGCGGCACAAAGCGTAGCGGCACGCGATCAGGCAAGCGCCGTTTGCCGGTCCGATATAGCTCCGCGATGATGGCCAGCGCTGACAGGAGCCCCTGAACCGCGCCGGCGCCGCGAAACTCGAAGGCGTTGAGAAAAGCGCCGACAAAGAGCTTCACCGTCCGATGCCGCTCGATCAATTCGGCGGTGCGATCGACGGTTTCCGGTCGCCCGAGCACTTCGGCCTGCTCGACGGCCACGGCGAAGTGCTGCCAGTCCAGCGCCTCGATCTGCGCCAGAGAATCCACGTTTCAATGATCGCGCCGGTGCCCCGAAAGGGGCTTAATCGGGAATGCGGTGCGGGAGCTTGCTCCCAAATCCGCGGCTGTCCCTGCAACTGTAAGCGGATAGCGCGATGCACATCGTTCCTTGAAAAAAGGAACAGCCACTGGGCCGGACGCTAAATCCTGCGAGGCCTGGGAAGGCGCGCATCAAGCTGTGACCCGCAAGCCAGGAGACCTGCCGGCGTCTGGTCGCTCTTGCCCTGGTCCAGGGGATGGCCGCGGCACGGTGAACTCCGTCTGAGCGACGAACGAGCGGCTGGGGCCGCATCGGAGACGCGCGTCCGCCGCCCTTGGCGTCCGGTTGCCGCGCGTGCCGACCGTTCGCGAACGGCACGCCCCGGTCACGTCGCAAGACGCCGGGGAATTGTTCATGCTCAAGTATCTTCTTTCAGTCGGCGCCCTTGCCCTGTCACTCGCACTATCATCGCCAGCTTTGGCCGACGATAGCACTGCTGCGGCGGATGATGAGGGCGCCGATACCATCGTCGTTTTCGGACGCGGCGAAACCAAGATAGGCACCGCCGGAGCGGCAAGCGAAGGCAGCGTTTCAGGGTCCGACCTGCTTGTCCGTCCGCTCTTGCGGACGGCGGAACTGCTCGAAGCGGTGCCCGGCATGGTCGCCGCCCAGCATTCGGGCAGCGGCAAGGCCAACCAGTATTTCCTGCGCGGTTTCAACCTCGACCATGGCTCGGACTTCACGACCTATATCGATGGCGTGCAGATGAACTTCCGCACCCACGGGCACGGGCATGGTTATCTCGACCTCAATGGCCTGATCCCCGAAGTGATCGCGCGCGAGGACTACCGCAAAGGCCCCTACCGCGCCGATGGCGGGGACTTTGCCTTGGCCGGTGCAGCCTACATGACCACCATCGATGG
Source organism: uncultured Sphingobium sp. (assembly GCA_964544675.1). GTDB lineage: Bacteria > Pseudomonadota > Alphaproteobacteria > Sphingomonadales > Sphingomonadaceae > Sphingobium. Next base: position 31,922 of record CAZJCT010000016.1, on the reverse strand, counting down.
CGTCGAAGTGCCCTGGGTGTCCGCCGAGGCGGGATCCTATGGCTGGCGGCGGCAGGCCTTGGGCGGAACGATCAAGGTGGGCGAGGGCGCGCTGACGCTGGTCGGCCAGGTCAAGTTCTACAATGGGCCCTTCGCGCTGGCGGAGAAGCTGCGCCACTACGCAGGCTTCGGCAAATATTCGGTGCAGACGGGCATCGGCAAGTTCGATCTGTCCTTCCATGCCTATCGCGGTACATGGCTGCCGACCGAGCAAATCCCGGAGCGGATTGTCGGCTCGTCTATCTGCGCCGACGTTTTCTGCTCACCCGATCCCAGCGCGAAAGGCGAGACCACACGCCTGGTGGTCAATGCGGCGCTCAGCGGCGATAGCTGGTCGGCCAACCTCTATGGCCAGTTCTACGACTGGACCATGAGTTCCAATCCAACCTACGCCAATCCCGATGGATCGAGTGCGCAGATCACGCAGTTCGACAAGCGCGCCATCGTGGGACTGACCGGCCGGAAGAAGTGGCAGCTGTCGCCAAATCTGGAGATCACGGTCGGGACCGAAAACCGCTTCGACAAGATCGGCCCGGTCGGCGTCAATCGCACCGATGCCGGCGCCTTTGTCGAATCGCTGGGGAGCTACGATGTCGATGAGGCCTCGGGCGCCCTTTATGGTGAGGCGAGCCTGCAGCCCATCGACGGCTTGCGTCTGATTGCGGGCCTGCGCGGTGACTACTATCGCTATTCGGTGCGCGCGCGCGATGCGGCGGCTGCCGCCCTGGGTGAAGGACGCGGAAGCGCTACACTCCTCTCGCCCAAGATCGCAGTAGCATGGTCGCCGACCAGCAATCTCGAATTCTACGCCAACTGGGGACGCGGCTTTCATTCGAACGATGCGCGCGGTGCGGTGAACCGGCTCACTCCGGTGCCCCTGCTGGTCAAGGGCACTGGCAAGGAACTCGGGGTACGTTACCAGCAGGGCGGGTTGAGCCTGACGGCGACGTATTTCTGGCTCGATGTCGGCAGCGAACTGCGCTTCGTCGGCGATTCCAACGCCGTCGAGCCAAGCGGAGCGAGCCGTCGCCGCGGCTTCGAACTGGTGGGCTTCTGGCGCCCTTTTCCCTGGCTGGCACTCGACGCCAACTATACCGCCAGTCACTCACGCTATGTGACGGGCGAGCGCATCCCCAACGCCTTCGAGAATGCGGCGTCAGGTGGGGCTTCGATCGTCCTGGATGACTGGGTGGCCAGCGCGCGTGTGCGCCACCTTGGACCCTCGCCGCTGATCGAGGACAATTCGGTGCGCGACAAGGGCAGCACCGTGGTCAACCTGCGCGGGGCGTGGAAGCGCCCGGGCTTCGAGCTCTATGCCGAACTGCTCAATGCATTGGGCAGCCGGGACAAGGATATCGCTTACTACTACGAATCCTACATCCCGGCCTTCGATGCCGCACCAGTCGAGGGCCGATTGAGCCGGGTGGTCGAGCCGCGCACGTTCCGCCTCGGCGCCAGGATCAGCTTCTAGTCATTCCAGCGAACGCCCGGGACCTGCCAACCGGCAGCCCCGGCGGCGTCCTGCCAAGTGTTTGGAGACATTCATGAACCTGTCCCCGCAATCGCCCCGACCGCGCATCCGCCGCCGGATCGGCTGGCTCGTGGGCCTGCTTGTGGTAGCAAATGCCGGTGCCTGGCTCTGGGCATTTTCCCTGTTCCACGGCCAACCCCTGATGATCGGCACCGCCCTGCTCGCCTGGGGGCTTGGCCTTCGCCATGCCGTTGATGCCGATCACATCGCCGCGATCGACAACGTCACCCGCAAGCTCATGCAGGATGGTCAACGCCCGATTGCCACGGGCCTGTGGTTCGCCATTGGCCATTCGACCATCATCGCCATCGCGGCGACGCTCATCGCCCTGACCACCAGCAGGCTGTCCCAATTTGATGGCTTCAAGGAAATTGGCGGCCTGGTCGCAACAACCGTCTCCGCATTGTTCCTGTTCACCATCGCTGGCATGAATCTCGTCATCCTCCGGTCGGTGTGGAAGACTTTCGCGCATGTCCGCGCGGGCGGAACCTATGTCGAGGAGGATCTCGACCTCCTCCTGAGCGGCCGGGGATTGCTGGCACGCCTGTTCCGGCCGATGTTCCGGCTGGTCAATCGCAGCTGGCACATGGCGCCGCTGGGCTTCCTGTTCGGGCTCGGTTTCGACACCGCGACGGAAGTGGCCATTCTCGGCCTGTCTGCCGGTCAGGCGGCGGACGGGCTGGAACTAGGGGCCATCCTTATCTTCCCCGCATTGTTCGCGGTTGGCATGGCGCTGATCGACACGATCGATGGCGTGGTGATGCTGGGCGCCTACGAGTGGGCCTTCGTCAAGCCCATCCGCAAGCTCTACTACAACATTACCATTACACTGATGTCGGCGCTGGTCGCGATTGTCATCGGCGGCGTCGAGACGCTGGCGCTGGTGAGCGAGAAGCTCGGGCTGACAGGCGCAATCTGGACGGGAGCCGCCGCACTGGGTGAGAACTTTAACGGTCTGGGTTTTGCAATCATCGGCCTGTTCGTGCTGTGCTGGGTCGCCAGCTTTGCGATCTATCGCTGGAAGCGGTTCGACGATATCGAAGTGCCTGTTCCTGCCTGACCAGCTTGCCATCAGCGCGGTGGCGCGATGCGGATCGCGTCACAACACCGGTTGGCATTGAAGACGCTATCGCTTAAGGGGCACCCTCGAAGGCAGGGCGATTCCGGCCTTCAATGATCGCGCCGGTGTCCGGAAACGGACTTAATCGGGAATGCGGTGCGGGAGCCTGGCTCCCAAATCCGCGGCTGTCCCTGCAACTGTAAGCGGATAGCGCGATGCACATGCTCCCGATTGCCGGGGGCAGCCACTGGACCACGCATGCGCGTGTCCGGGAAGGCGTGCATCAAGCTGTGACCCGCGAGCCAGGAGACCTGCCGGCGCACCGGTCGCTCTTGCCTTGATCCAGGGGATGGTCATGGCACGGTCAATCTCCGTCTGGGCGACGAAGCTGTGCGGCTGGGGCTGCACGGGTTGCGTGGGAACGGGTGCCTCGTCGCGCCTGCCCGTCGTCCGCGTACCGGCTGGTGCTTCACCAGCAAGCCCCGCCTTTCGTCGTTCCGGCGTGCGGGGATTTGCAAGTGTCCGATCTGTCCAAGGTGCCCGTCACCATCGTCACCGGCTTTCTGGGTGCCGGAAAAACCACGCTCATCAGCCACCTGATCCGCAATGCGGGTGGGCGCCGCCTGGCGGTTGTCGTCAACGAGTTCGGCACCGTGGGCGTCGATGGCGACATCCTCAAATCCTGCGCCATCCCCGATTGCCCGGCCGAAAATATCGTCGAACTGGCCAATGGCTGCATCTGCTGCACCGTGGCCGACGATTTCATTCCCACGGTGGAGGCCCTGCTGGCGCTGGAGCCGCGCCCCGACCACATCCTGATCGAAACGTCCGGGCTGGCCTTGCCCAAGCCGCTCTTGAAGGCGTTCGACTGGCCCGAGATCCGCAGCCGCATCACCGTTGACGGCGTGATCGCGCTGGCCGATGCGGAGGCAGTGGCGGCGGGCCGTTTTGCGCCAGACCTTGCCGCGCTCGACGCGCAGCGTGCCGCCGATCCGCGCATCGATCACGAAACCCCGCTGTCCGAAGTGTTCGAGGACCAGCTCGCCTGCTCCGACATGGTGCTGCTGACCAAGGGCGATCTTGCCGGGCCGGAGGGCATCGCCGCAGCCCGCGCCGTGATCGCCGCCGAAATTTCCGGTGGGACTGGCCGCCCGCTGCCGGTGGTCGAACTGGTCGAAGGCGTGATCGACCCGCGCGTGATCCTGGGACTGGGCGCTGCGGCCGAGGACGATATCGCCGCGCGCCCCTCGCACCACGACGGTGAGGACGACCACGAGCATGAGGATTTCGACAGTGTGGTGGTCCGGCTGGGGGAGATCGCCGATCCCGCCGCGCTTTCGCAGCGGATCGAAACGCTGGCGCGCGACTACCGGATCCTGCGGGTGAAGGGCCACGCGGCCGTTGCCGGCAAGCCGATGCGGCTGCTGGTGCAGGCGGTGGGCGCCCGCGTCCGCCACCAGTACGACCGGATGTGGAAGCCGGAAGAGGCGCGCGCCACGGCGCTGGTGGTGATTGCCGAACAGGGCGATATCGCGCCCGAGACGATCCGGGCCGTCCTGCAAGGCTGAGCCGGCGCAATGCACGTCATCTTCCGCGAAACCCACGGGATGGAGGAAACGGCCATCCCGCAAGACCTCGGGCAGACGCCCGGGGATCTTGTGGTGCTGTCGTTTTCCGACAGTGACCTGGGCACGTTCGCGGCGGCATGGCATCTTGCCCGCACCGGTGGAGTCTCCATGCCGGGGATGCGGCTGGCCAACCTTGCCGCGCTGGCACATCCGCTGTCGATCGATACCTACATCGAGCGCACGCTGTCCGGTGCCAAGGCCATCCTGATCCGCGTGATCGGTGGCACCCCTTACTGGAGCTACGGCCTTCAGCAGGTCGAGGCGCTTGCCCGCACGCGCGGGATTGCCCTGGCCGTGCTGCCGGGCGATGGCCGCATGGACGAGCGGCTGGATGCCGTATCGACCGTGCCCGTCGCGACCTTGCGCGAGCTTGCCCGGCTGTGCGACGCCGGCGGGGTAACGGCCGCGCAGGCCGCGCTGGTGGAACTGGCGCGTGCGGCCGGTCTGGCGACCCCTGACGCAACGGCCGTGCAGCCGATCGCCACCGTCGGCGCATGGCAGGCAGGCAGGGGCCTGTCCTGCCCGGCGGCCTTTGCCATGACCGCGCGCCGCCCGCGCGTGCTACTGGTGTTCTACCGCTCCTACCTCGCCGCCGCCGATCTGGAGCCGTTCGAGGCGCTGGAGCATGCCCTTGGCGCGCGTGGCTTTGATGTGCTGGGCTTGTTCGCCCCTTCGCTGAAAGCACTCGAGGTGCGCGGCTGGCTGGCGCGCTGGGTCGCGGCGCTGAACCCCGTGGCCGTTGTCAACGCCACCGCCTTTTCCGCGCGCGGAGAGCAGGGTGAAACGCCGCTCGACAGCGCCGGCGTGCCGGTGTTCCAGCTGGCGCTGGCGACCACTGCCCGCGAGGCCTGGGCCGCTGGCACGCGCGGCCTTGCCCCCGCCGACCTTGCCATGCACGTCGTCCTGCCCGAGGTGGACGGGCGCGTCTTTGCCGGTGTGGCGAGTTTCAAGGATGCCGCCGCGCGCGATCCTCAGCTTCAATTCGCGCGCGCGGCCCACCGCTCCGATCCCGCGCGGATCGAGGCGATTGCCGCGCGGATCGCGGGCTGGACGGCCCTGTCAGGCAAGAATGCCGGGGATCGCCGGGTCGCGCTCGTGCTCTCGACCTATCCCGGCAAGGCGCATCAGATGGCGCACGCCGTGGGCCTTGATGCGCTGGCTTCCGCCGAGGCCCTGCTGAGCGACCTTGCCGACGCCGGATATGCAACCGAGAGCCGCCCGGACCTTGCTCGCGGGCTGGAATTGGCGCGTCTGCACTGGCCCTTGGCTGACTATCTCGCCGCTCTGGCGGAACTTCCCGAAAGCCTGCGCACCGCCATCACGGCAGCCTGGGGCGAGCCTGAGGCCGATCCTGCCGTGGCGGACGGGGCCTTTGCCTTCCCCGTCCTGCGCCTTGGCAATGCCATCGTGGCGTTGCAGCCCGAACGCGGCAATCCGGCCGTGCGGGATGAGGATTACCACGATCTCTCCCGCTGCCCGCGCCATGCCTATGTCGCCTTCTACCTGTGGCTGCGCGCGCAGAGCATCGATGCGCTGATCCACATGGGCGCGCACGGCACGCTGGAATGGCTGCCGGGCAAGGCGGTCGCGCTTTCCGGAGATTGCTGGCCCGAGGCGCTGACCGGCCCGCTTCCGGTGATCTATCCCTTCATCGTCAACGATCCCGGCGAGGCGGCACAGGCCAAGCGGCGGATCGGCGCGGTCACCATCGGCCATGCCCCGCCGCCGCTGGCGCCATCACGTAGCGGTGCGGGATTGGGCCGGATCGAGGCCCTGCTGGACGAGTTTTCCAATGCCGATGGGCTGGACCCGGCACGGCGCAACCGTTTGCAGGCCGATATCCGCGAGGAAGCACGGGCGCTGGGGCTGGAGGCCGAGCTGGGCCTTGATGGCGCAGCCTCGCTGGCCGAGGCGATCACCCGGATCGACCGCTTCGTCTGCGACGTGAAGGAAAGCCAGTTCGGCGACGGCCTGCATGTCTTCGGGCGCGGGGACCACGGTGCGGCAGAGCGGGCGGGTGTGCTTGCGGCGCTGGCGGGACAGCGCGTCGCGCCTGGCCCCTCCGGCTCGCCCTTTCGCGGTCGCGCCGACGTGCTGCCCACGGGGCGCAATCTCTACACGATCGACCCGCGCGCCGTGCCAAGCCGCGCCGCCCATGCGCAGGGCGTGGTGCTGGCCGAGGAACTGGTCCGCCGCCACCTTCAGGATCATGGCGACTATCCCCACACCATGGTGATCGACCTGTGGGGATCGGCGACGATGCGCACCGCTGGCGAGGAATTCGCCATGGCGCTGCACCTGCTGGGCGCAAAGCCGGTGTGGGATACCGCATCTGAGCGGGTGAGCGGCGTCGAGATCCTGCCGCTCGCGTACATGGACCGTCCGCGCATCGATGTGACCCTGCGTGTCTCCGGCCTGTTTCGTGATGCCTTCCCCACGCTGGCGCCGCTGTTCGGCCAGGCGGTGCGGGCGCTGTGCGGGCGCGACGAGCCGGCCGACTGGAACCCCTTCGCCGGCCAAAACGCCAGCCCACGCGTCTATGGCCCCGAGCCGGGGCGTTTCGGGCTCGATATGGGCGCTGCGCTGGAAACCTACAGCGAAGAGGCCCGCCGCGCGGCGGGCGAAGCATGGCTGGCGGCATCGGACCATGGTCTCGACATGGTGCAGCCCGCTGCCGATCCGAACGGCCTCAGACAACGCGTCGCAGCGGCACAGGCCTTCGTCCACCTGCAAGACCTGCCGGAAACCGACCTGCTGCTCGCCGCCGACTATGCCGCGCACGAAGGCGGCTTTGCCGCCGCGCAGGCCGTGACGGGAGGGAGTGCGGCACTCTATCATTTCGACAACCGCGATCCCGCGCGCGCCGTGGCCCGCCCGTTGGCCGAGGAGATCGCGCGCGTCGTGCGCGCCCGCGCCGCCCACCCGGGCTGGATCGCGGGCATGATGCGCCACGGTTTTCGCGGCGGGGCGGAACTGGCCGCCACGCTCGATCACCTCGGCGCCTTCGCGCAGCTGACCGGCAGGGTGCCGCCCCAGCTGATCGACCTCTATTACGACGCCACGCTGGGCGAGCCGCAAGTGCGCGCTTTCCTGTCGCGGGAGAACCCCGGCGCGCTGGCCGCCATGGAGGCGCGTTTCGCCGCATTGCATGCGGCAGGCCTGTGGCCGACGAAGCGCAATTCGATCCTTGCCGCCCTCTCCGATGGGGCAGCGGCATGAGCGCTTTTTCCATCAAGGGCTGGTGCCCCGATGCCTGGCACCCGATGGCGACCGGTGATGGCCTGCTGGTGCGGGTGCGTCCGCGCCTTGCCCGGCTAACGCGAGATCAAGTGCTGGCCCTTTGCGAGGCTGCGCTTACCCATGGCAACGGCCTGATCGAACTGACCAGCCGGGCTAACTTCCAGCTGCGCGGGATCAGCGAGAGCGCCATGCCGGCCTTGCTGGCGACGCTTGTCGACCATGGTCTCGCTTCCCCTGATCCCGTGCTGGAGACTCGCCACAACCTGCTGGTCGCGCCCGATTGGCGCGAGGGCGACGATACCCACCGCATCGCGCAGGATCTTATGGCGCGCCTGCATGAGCTACCGGATCTGCCAGGGAAGGTCGGCTTCGTCATCGATGGGGGAGCCGATCCTGCCCTGACAGGGGAAGCGGGTGATTTCCGGGTAGAGCGGGGCCAGCATGGCGGCCTGATCCTGCGCGCTGCGGGGCGCCCCTGCGGCGCGGCGCTCGACCGCGGCGCCGAAGCCGATGCGCTGATCACGCTGGCGTACTGGTTCGTTGCGACCGGCGGTCATGAAGTCGGTCGGATGGCGCGGCATTCGTCTCGCTTGCCCACCTTCGCCGAAGGGGACGAGCGCCCGGCATACCCGGCCGCAGCGGTCACGGTGGGACCTCATCGGCTTGGTAGGGCGCTGGGCCTACCGTTTGGACAAATAGAAGCGGAGACGCTCGCACGGCTGGTTGGTTCCGGCTCGGTCGATGCGCTGCGGACAACCCCTTGGCGGCTCGTGTTGGTCGAGGGGAAACATGGCCCTGGGGGCGATGATGCGGGGTTCATCCGCAATCCCGCCGATCCCCTGCTGCGCGCTGATGCCTGCCCCGGCCAGCCTCTCTGCTCGCAAGCCACGGTCGAGACGCGCGCGCTGGCGCGGCGGCTCGTCGCCCATGTCGCTGGCCGCCTCCACGTTTCCGGCTGCGCCAAGGGCTGCGCCCGTGCCGCACCTGCTGATGTGACCCTGACCGGGCGCGATGGCCGCTTCGACCTTGCAACCGACGCCCGCGCTGGCCCCCCTCTCGCTCTCTCTGGCCTGACCCCGGCCGAAGTCCTTGCCCATTTCGAAAGCCGCACGATGCCGCACACCTATGAAACCGATGGCGCGGCGATCTATCGCCAGTCCTTCGCCACGATCCGGGCCGAGGCCGACCTTGCGCGCTTTCCGGCAGACGAAGAGCCGGTCGCCGTGCGGATGATCCACGCCGCCGGCATGGTCGAACTCGCCCCGCACATTCGCTTCTCGCCCGGCTTCGCCAGCGCCGCGCGCACCGCGCTGGCCGGAGGGGCACCGATCCTGTGCGACGCGCGCATGGTGTCCGAGGGCATCACCCGCGCGCGGCTACCTGCCGACAACCCGGTGCTCTGCACCCTGCATGTGGATGAAGTGCCCGACCTCGCCAAGGCCATGGGCAACACCCGTTCCGCTGCCGCGCTGGAACTGTGGCGGCCGCATCTGGGCGGGGCGCTTGTGGCGATCGGCAATGCACCCACGGCGCTGTTCCATCTTCTGAACATGCTGGAGGATCCGGCCTGCCCCCGTCCGGCGGCGATCATCGGCTGCCCGGTGGGCTTCGTCGGCGCGGTCGAATCCAAGCAGGCGCTGTGGACCGCGCCGCCTGTGCCCTGCTGCGTCGTGACGGGCCGTCTGGGCGGCAGCGCGATCACGGTCGCAGCGGTCAACGCGCTTGCGAGCCGCGCGGAATGAACGCGGTGACCCCGATCGGAACCATTCACGGCGTCGGGACGATTTATGGCGTGGGCCTGGGCCCCGGCGCACAGGACCTGCTCAGCGTCCGCGCGGACCGGCTGGTGCGGCAGGCGCGCCATGTCGCTTATTTCCGCAAGGCGGGCAGGCCAGGCCAGGCCCGGCGCATCGTCGAGGGCATGTTGCGCGCCGATGCGCTGGAAGTGCCGATGGAATACCCCGTCACCACCGAAATTCCGGTGTCAGACCCCGCCTACAACGCCTGCCTTGCCGCGTTCTACGCCGATTGCACGGTAAAGCTCGCCGCGCTGGCGCTGGCCGGGCAAGACGTGGTCGTCCTGTGCGAAGGCGATCCGTTCTTCTACGGCTCGTTCATGCACCTCCACAGCCGCCTTTCGGGGCAGGTGCCGGTGGAAGTGGTGCCGGGCATCACCGGCATGGCGGGCGCCTGGACCGCCACCGGCGCGCCGATCACCTGGGGCGACGATGTCCTGACCGTGGCCATGGCCACGCTTCCCGAGGACGACCTCGTCCGGCGTATCCGCGAAACCGACGCGCTGGTGGTGATGAAGATCGGGCGCAACCTGCCCAAGCTGCGCCGTGCTGTGGTGGCCGCCGGGCGCGAACACGCGGCCTGGCTGGTCGAACATGCGGCCATGCCCGGCCAGCGCGTGACCCGCCTGACCGAAGCCGAGAATGTCACGCCCTATTTCTCGATCCTGCTGATCCACGGCCAAGGACGCAGACCATGAACCCGGCGCAGGCCATGAGTGCGGAAGGCTGGATCGCCATTGCCGGGCTGGGGCCGGGCAGCGATGCGCTGGTGACGCCCGAAGTCAGCGCCGTCCTGGCCGAGGCTACCGATGTCATCGGCTACATTCCCTACGTCGCCCGAATCCCGGCACGCGCGGGGCTGGTGCTCCATCCTTCGGACAACCGGGTAGAGCTGGAACGCGCGGCCCACGCGCTGTCGCTGGCGGCGGCGGGGCGGCGGGTGGTGGTGGTCTCCTCGGGCGATCCGGGCGTCTTCGCCATGGCGGCGGCAGTGTTCGAAGCGCTGGAGGCCGGGCCGTCCAACTGGCGCGACCTTGCCATCAGCGTCCTGCCGGGGATCACGGCCATGCTGGCGGCAGCCGCGCGCGCCGGCGCGCCGCTGGGCCATGATTTCTGCGCGATCAACCTGTCCGACAACCTGAAGCCCTGGTCCCTGATCGAGCGCCGCCTGCGGCTCGCGGTGGAAGCCGACTTTGCCATGGCCTTCTACAATCCGCGCTCGAAAGCCCGGCCAGAGGGGTTCACGCGCGTGCTGGAGATCCTGCGCGAGGTCTGCGGCGACGAGCGCCCGATCCTGTTCGCACGGGCCGTCTCGACGGCGCAAGAGGAACTGCGGATCGTGCCGCTGGGCGAGGCACGGGCCGATATGGCCGATATGCGCACCGTGGTCATCGTCGGTTCCAGCCAGACGCGCGTGATCGAGCGCGCGGCGGGGCCGATCCTCTACACGCCCCGCTCGGCGCCGGAGCCCGCCGCATGACCCAGCCAACGGATCACCTCTTCCGGGCAGTGGACTTCGGCCCTTGGCGGCAAGGCTGGCCGGTTTATCATCAGAACCGGCAGGCCAAGGTTGCGCGCGGCGATCAGCTTGGCCCGCGCGCCCTCGCCACCGGCGTTCTTGCTGACGACCAGTTCGGTGCCGTGTGCCGCCATCAGCCGTGTGTCACCCTCGATGGTGAACGGTCCGCGGTCGATCACGATTTCGTGGCGGGGCAGCGCGGGCGGCACGGCGGGCGTATCGACGAAGCGCAGCAGGTAATGGTGCTGCGGCGTGGCCGCGAACGCTTCGACATGCATCCGCCCCAGCGCCAGCATGATGCGGCGCGCGGGGCCGGCAAGTGCGGCGACGGCACCGGCGATGTCGGGAACATGGTGCCAGCGGTCGCCATCGCCGGGCATCCAGGCCGGGCGGCTGAGCGCGATATGGGCAGTGCCCGCCATCCGCGCGGCCTCGACCGCATGCGCGCTCATGGTCGCCGCAAAAGGATGGGTCGCGTCGACAAGGTGCGTCACGGCATGATCGCGCAGATAGCGAACCAGCCCCTCCACGCCGCCGAACCCGCCGACACGAACCGGCACTGGCTGCGCGAGTGGGCTATTCGTGCGCCCCGCATAGCTCAGCGTGGCCTGCCATCCGCCTTGGGTCAGCAGCCGCGCCAGCGCGCTGGCCTCTGTGGTTCCGCCCAGAATCAGGACATTGGGCGCGAGGATGTTCGTCATGGCTGAGGCTCCCTTGCAGGCATGGCTCACGATCGTCGGCGTGGGTGAGGACGGGATGGACGGTCTGTCCTTAGCCAGTCGTCAGGCCCTGGCACAAGCGCAACTCGTGATGGGCGCGCGCCGGCACCTGTCGTTGCTCTCGGGGCTCGATTGCCCGGCGATCGAATGGCCGGTTCCCTTTGCCGATGGCACTGCCCGCCTGCTCAGCCATCGCGGGCAGCGGGTGGTCATGCTCGCTTCGGGCGATCCCTTCTGGTGCGGGGCGGGCACGGCAGTGACGCGGCACCTCAAGCCCGACGAGTGGCAGGCTCATCCCGCCCCCTCCACCTTCGGCCTTGCCGCCGCGCGGCTCGGCTGGGCGCTGGAAGGCACTGCTTGCTTGGGGCTGCACGCTGCTCCGCTGGCGCGGGTCAGGCCCCATCTCGCACCGCACCAGCGCGTTATTGCGCTGCTGCGCGATGGGGCAGCGGTCGCGGAAATGGCGGACTACCTTACCCGCCAAGGGTTTGGCGCGTCGCGTGTCCATGTCCTCGAAGCGCTCGGCGGCCCGCGCGAGCGGGTTCGCATGGCCCGTGCCGCCGACCTTGCCTTCCCCGACATCGCGCATCCCGTCGCGGTGGGGGTTGAATGCGCGGGGGAGGGGATCGGCGTGCCTTGCGCTTCGGGCCGGCCGGACGCGCTGTTCCAGAACGATGGGCAGATCACCAAGCGGCCCGTGCGCGCGCTGACCCTGTCCGCCCTTGCGCCGCGCGCCGGAGAACTGCTGTGGGACATCGGCGCCGGATCGGGTTCCATCGGCATTGAATGGCTGCTCGCCCATCCGGCCAACCGCGCCGTGGCGTTCGAGGCCGATCCGGCCCGTGCCGCCCGTGCCCGCGTCAATGCCGATGCCCTGGGGGTGGACCGGCTCGATTTGGTTGTCGGCAAGGCCCCGGAATGCCTTCCGGGCGATGGCAAACCCCACGCGGTGTTCATCGGCGGCGGGGTTTCGGCGGCTCTTCTGGATCACCTGTTCGCAAGCCTGCGGCCGGGAACGCGCCTCGTCGCCAATGCGGTGACGCTCGAATCCGAAGTGCTGCTCGCCCAGGCGCAAGCCGAAAGGGGCGGCAGCCTGCTGCGGATAGAGCTGGCCGATGCGGCTCCGCTCGGAACCCGGCGCGGCTGGCGTGCCAGCTACCCGGTGGTCCAGTGGAGCGCACTGGTATGACCGCGGGGCCTGTGATCGTGGCTGGCTTCGGCTTTCGCAAGGGCGCGACCGCTGCCTCGCTGGTGGCCTCGCTGGAGGCGGCGCTGGCGTTGGCGCAGCAGGGCCTGCCGCCTGTTGCCGCGCTTGCCACCGCCGAGGACAAGGCACCGGCGCTTCGCCCGCTGGCCATGGTCATGGGCGTGCCGCTGGTGGCGCTGCCTGCCGCCGCCCTTGCTGGCATACGGACGCAGACCTTCTCCTCCTTCAGTCTGGCCGCACACGGCACCGGCAGCGTGGCGGAAGCCAGCGCGCTCATCGCTGCGGGCGAAGGAGCACGGCTGTTGGGGCCGCGCCAGATATCACCCGATCGCATGGCCACTTGCGCCCTAGCTCAAGGATTTTCGACATGACGGTTCATTTCATCGGGGCCGGCCCCGGCGCACCCGACCTGCTGACCCTGCGGGGACGCGACCTGATCGCGTCCTGCCCCGTATGCCTCTACGCCGGCTCGCTGGTGCCCGAAGCGGTGCTCGATCACTGTCCGCCGGGCGCGCGGATCGTCAACACCGCGCCGCTCTCGCTGGACGCGATCATGGCCGAGATCGCCAGCGCGCACGAAGCCGGGCAGGACGTGGCGCGGCTCCATTCGGGCGATCTTTCGGTCTGGTCGGCGATGGGCGAGCAGCTGCGCCGCCTGCGGGCGATGGACATTCCCTTCACCATCACCCCCGGCGTCCCGGCCTTTGCCGCGGCCGCCGCCGCGCTGGAGGCCGAACTGACGCTGCCGGGCCTGGCCCAGTCGGTGGTGCTCACCCGCACCCCCGGCCGCGCCAGCGCCATGCCGCTCGCCGAAAGCCTGACCAATTTCGCTGTGACGGGCGCGACGCTGGCGATCCACCTTTCGATCCACAATCTCGACCGGGTGGTGGCTGACCTCGTGCCGACCTATGGCCCGGACTGCCCCGTTGCCGTGGTGTGGCGGGCAAGCTGGCCCGATCAGCGGATCGTCCGCGCGACGCTGGACACTATCGAGCAGGCAGTCGCCGGAAGCATGGAGCGCACCGCGCTGATCGTGGTCGGGCGGGTGCTGGAGGCGGAAGACTTCGGCGAAAGCAGCCTCTACGCCGCCGGCTACGACCGGCGCTTCCGTCCGCAAAGCGCCGCATCGCGCTTTGCCGGGGTGCAGGAATGAGCGCGCCGGGCGTAGCCACACCGGGCCTGATGATCGCGGCCCCCGCTTCGGGGACGGGCAAGACCACGGTCATGCTCGGCCTGCTCCGCGCGCTGGCGGAGGACGGGCTGACGGTGCAGCCGTTCAAGAGCGGACCGGACTATATCGACCCGGCCTTTCACCGGGCCGCCTGTGGCCGGGCCTCGTTCAATCTCGATAGCTGGGCAATGGGGCCGGGGCTGCTTGGCACGATTGCGGCGCAGGCTGCTGGCGCGGACATCGTGCTCGCCGAAGCATCCATGGGGCTTTACGACGGGGTGGCCACTCCGGGCGAGTGCGGCAACGGCGCCAGCGCCGATGTGGCCCGACGCATGGGCTGGCCGGTGGTGCTGGTGCTCGATGTGTCGGGCCAGGCGCAGTCGGCCGCCGCCACGGCTTTGGGCTTTGCCCAGTTCGACCCTGCGCTGCCCCTGGCCGGTGTCATCCTCAACCGCGTTGCCAGTCCGCGGCATGAACGGCTGGTACGACGCGGGATGGAAGACGTGGGCCTGCCGGTGTTGGGCGCCTTGCCCCGACGCGGCGATCTGGCCCTGCCCGAGCGCCACCTCGGCCTTGTCCAGGCGATCGAGCATCCCGATCTGGACAGCGCCATCGCGGGGTACGCGGCGTTCCTGCGCCAGCACGCCGATCTTGACGCAATCCGGGCGGCGGCCACCGCCACGGCCCCGGCGGATCGCACCGGAACGCTGCCCGCCCCGCCCGCCCAGCGTATTGCCCTTGCCCGCGACGAGGCTTTTTCCTTCACCTATCCCCACCTGCTGGAAGGTTGGCGGCAGGCGGGGGCCGAGATCGTGCCGTTTTCGCCCTTGGCAAACGAGGCCCCGGCAGCCGATGCCGATCTGGTCTGGCTGCCGGGCGGCTACCCGGAACTGCACGCGGGGCGGATCGCCGGTGCGGGCACTTTCCTTTCCGGCCTGCGCCGCCACGCCGAAACGCGCGCTGTCCATGGCGAATGCGGTGGCTACATGGTGCTGGGCGAGGCACTGATCGACAAGGCAGGCGCTTCGCACCGCATGGCCGGGCTGCTGGGCCTGGTGACCAGCCATGCGCAGCGCCGGATGCATCTGGGCTATCGCCATGCGCAGCTGCTCGCCCCGCTTGGTGCCATGGCGGCGGGCACCCGGCTGCGTGGGCACGAGTTCCACTATTCCACCATCGTCGAACAGCGCGATGCCCCGCTTGCCCGCGTCACTGATGCGGACGGGGCCGAAGTGGCTGAGGGCGGCTCGCGCCGGGACCATGTCACCGGCACTTTTTTCCATTTGATCGCGCCGACAGCATGATCGAGATCGACCTTATCGGCATTGGCACGGGCAATCCCGATCACCTCACCGGCGCGGCGGTGAAGGCGATGAACACGGCCGACGTGATCCTGCTGCCGCGCAAGGGCGAGGCCAAATCCGACCTGATCGACCTGCGGCGCACGATCTGCGCGGCAGTGCTCAGCGCCCCGGTGCGCGTCGTCGAGTTCGATCTCCCCCAGCGCGATAACGGGCATGACTATCTCGGCGCGGTGAACGACTGGCACGATGCCATAGCCGATGCCTGGAGCGAGCAGATCGCGGCCAATCTGTCGGATGGCGGCCGGCTGGCGCTGCTCGTGTGGGGCGATCCTTCGCTCTACGACAGCACCTTGCGGATCGCCGAAAGGCTCCGCGCACGGGGCATGGCCCTGACCTTGCGCGTGGTGCCCGGCATCACCAGCGTCCAGGCACTGACGGCAGCGCACGCCATCCCGCTCAACGCGCTGGCACAGCCGGTTCTCATCACCACCGGCCGCCAACTGCGCCGCCACGGCTGGCCCGAGGGGACG
This sequence comes from uncultured Sphingobium sp., assembly GCA_964544675.1. Lineage (GTDB taxonomy): Bacteria > Pseudomonadota > Alphaproteobacteria > Sphingomonadales > Sphingomonadaceae > Sphingobium. The sequence continues at coordinate 16,178 of CAZJCT010000016.1, read as the reverse complement.
GACACCGTCGTCGTCATGCTCGACGGTGGCTGCGCCTTCGACGTGCTGGATCCGCGCGGGATCACGATCTGGTGGGGCGCCTATCTGGGAATGGCGCAGGAGGTGCTGATCGCCGGATCGCTGGCCGAGGCCGCGCGCCGGATCGCAGGCCTGCGCGCGGACCTGCGCGCCCGGCATGGCTGGATCATGGACGTCTATCTGATGTGGAAGGAAACAAGCGATGCAAACTGAAGCGCCGGAAACCGGCGGCGAGGCGCGGCACACCGAGAAGATGCGCAAGAAGCAAGCCGCGCAGGCCAAGATCATGGCCAACAAGACGCGCGAGCAGGGTCTGCTGATCGTCCACACCGGCAAGGGCAAGGGCAAGACCAGCGCCGCGCTCGGCATGGTCGTGCGCGCCATCGGCCACAGCATGAAAGTGGGCGTGGTCCAGTTCGTCAAGGGCGCGATGCAAACCGGCGAGACGGCGGTGTTCGATGCCTTTCCCGACAACGTCGAGTTCAAGCCGATGGGCGAGGGCTTCACCTGGAACACGCAGGACCGCACCCGCGACGTGGCCATGGCGCGCGCCGCATGGGAAGAGGTCAAGCGGATGGTGGCCGACCCCGCCTATGACATGGTGCTGGCCGACGAGCTCAACATCGTCCTGCGCTACGACTACCTGCCGCTGGGCGAGGTGATCGCCGCCCTGACCGCGCGCGGCGAGATGAAACACGTCATCGTCACCGGCCGCAACGCACCGGATGCCCTCATCGAAGCGGCCGATCTCGTGACAGATATGACCATGGTGAAGCACCCGTTCCGCTCGGGCGTGAAGGCCCAGAAAGGAATCGAGTTCTGAGCCAGGACGCACCCAGCTTTGGCGCGGCCCTCGCGGAGCAGTTCGAAACGCTGCTGCGCTGGCGGCGTGACGTGCGCCATTTCTTGACCCGCGCCGTGGCGGAGGACGACATGCGCGAACTGCTGGCCAGTGCCGCGCTGGCGCCGTCTGTCGGCAATTCGCAGCCCTGGCGTTTCGTGCGCCTGCGAACGCCCGCTATCCGCGAGATGTTGGCCGCGCATGTCGATGAGCAATGCGCATTGGCGGGGCAACGCTATGACGATCCCGCCCAGCGGGAGCATTACCTGTCGCTCAAGCTCCACGGCCTGCGCGAGGCGTCTGAATTGCTGGCCGTATTCTGCGACGAACGAACGCAGACGGGGCATGGCCTTGGCGCTGTCACCATGCCCGAAACGCTGCGCTACTCCTGTGTGCTGGCGATCCACACGCTCTGGCTCAGCGCAAGGTTGCGCGGAATAGGCGTGGGCTGGGTTTCGATCCTCGATCCCCGCGTGGTTTCCGCGATGCTCGATGTTCCTGCCCACTGGTCGCTGATCGCGCTGCTGTGCATCGGCTATCCAGCACAGCAAGCCGATGTGCCCGAACTCGAGCGCCGCCGCTGGCAATCCCGCGAACCGCTGGCCGACTGTGTGTTCGAGCGCTGACCCCTATCCAAAGGAGCAAAGAGCCATGCTGACACCCGTGGATGATGGCCCTGCCATCGTCGCCTGCAATACCTGCCGCCACAGCCAGGAGGCGCGTGAGGACGAGGGCGGCGTGCGCGGCGGCGTGCGGATGGTGGAGGCATTGCAGGCCGCGCGTGGCAGCGATCCGCGCTATGCCGGAATTGCCGTGCAGGAAATGCCCTGCTTGTTCGCCTGCACAGAGTTCTGCACCGTTCACCTGCGCGCGCCGGGCAAGGTCGGCTATGTGCTTGGCCGGTTCGTGCCGGGCGAGGAAGCGGCAACCGCGCTCCTCGACTATGCAGTCCACTATGCCGCCAGCGAGCATGGCCGTGTGCCGTTCAAGCAATGGCCGCAAGGGGTGAAGGGCCACTTCATCACCCGCACGCCGCCGCCGGGCTTCGTTGCCGAATGAGCGGTTTCTCATCCGTCGCCGAGTTCGAGGCGGCGCTCGCCGCTCTGCCCGGACCAGACATGGATGCGATCGCGGGTGCCCGCGCGCGGCAGGATCAGCTCACCAAGCCTGCGGGATCGCTTGGGCGGCTGGAGGAGATCGCGGTCTTTCTCGCCAGCTGGCAAGGCAACCCGTGTCCGGTGATAGCGCGCGGCCGCGCTGCCATCTTCGCCGGAAATCATGGTTTCGTGGCCCACGGCGTCAGTGCCTTTCCCGCCAGCGTGACCGCAGCCATGGTCGCCAATTTCGCGGCCGGAGGTGCGGCGATCAACGCGCTGGCGGGCGTGGCCGGGCTCGAGCTCGAGGTAGTCGCGCTCGATCTGGAACGGCCAACGGCGGATTTCACCACGGCTCCGGCCATGAGCGAGGAGGAGTGCCTCGCCGCGCTGGATGCCGGGGCGGCAGTGGTGGAGCCGGGGCTGGATCTGCTCGTGGTCGGTGAAATGGGGATCGGCAATTCGACCGCTGCGGCCGCACTGTGCGCCTGCGCGTTTGGCGGCGGGGCCGCCGAATGGGTGGGGCCGGGAACCGGCGTGGACGGCCACGGCATTGCCCGCAAGGTCGATGTGGTGGAGCGCGCTCTCGCCTTTCACGCCAATGCGCTGCGCACCCCCTTCGAAACCCTGCGCCGTTTGGGGGGGCGCGAGATCGCCGCGATCGCCGGGGCCGTGCTGGCGGCGCGGCGGCTGCGCATCCCGGTGGTGCTCGATGGCTTCATCGGCTGCGCCGCCGTGGCGCCGCTCGCCGCCGCCTTTCCGGCGATCACCGATCATTGCCTGGCCGGCCACCGTTCCGCCGAACCGGGACACATTCGCCTGCTCGACCGGCTCGGCCTCTCGCCGCTGCTCGCACTCGACATGCGGCTGGGCGAAGGAAGCGGCGCGGCGGTGGCGGTCTCGGTCATCCGGGCGGCACTGGCCGCGCACAATGGCATGGCAACATTCGCCGAGGCCGGGGTGGCGGACAGCCTGTGAAGAGCTTTGCGCTCCATCTCCTGCGCCACGGCGAGCCGGAAGGGGTCGGACGGCTCATCGGTCGAACCGATGCTCCCCCGACCATCGCGGGCATCACGGCCTGTGTCGACAAGGCGCGCGGGCGGAAGGTGGAAGCGCTTGTGGCGTCGGACCTCTCCCGTGCGCGGCTTGCAGGCGAGGCGATCGGTCGTGCTATCGGTATTCCGCTGACGATCGATCCTCGCTGGCGCGAACTCGATTTCGGGGCGTGGGACGGCCTTGACCTAGGCGATGTCGATGCCGACGCGCTCGCTCGCTTTCAAGACGATCCGGACGGTCAAGCGCCGCCTGCCGGCGAGTGCTGGTCGGCACTGGTGCATCGTGTTTCCGCTGCGATCTCGGGCCTGGCGCCGCAATCGACGCTCGTCGTCACCCACGCCGGCGCGATACGGGCGGCGCTGACCATATTGTGCGGGTTCGACCAGCGGCAGGCATGGGCGATCGATCTGCCCTATGCCTGCCTGGTCTCGCTGCGGGTCTGGTCCGCGGCGGCCCCGGGTGGCGGTCCCTGGGCGCAGGTTACCGAGGTTCGCCCGTGAAAGGCCTTGTCATTGCCTTGCAGTTTCTCACTCGCCTGCCGATGCCGCCGGTCACTGCGGACGATGCGGCATTTGCCCGGTCGATGCGCTGGTTCCCGGGCGCTGGACTGGTCATCGGTATGCTGGTCGCGGGCGCGGGGTGGTTCGGGATCTATGCGGACGCCTGGGTTGCGGCACTGGCCGCACTGATCGCGTGGGTGGGGGTGACTGGTGGACTTCACCTCGATGGCCTCGCTGACCTCGCCGATGCGAGCGGTGCTGCCCATGGCGATCGAGAGCGGTTCCTTGCCGTCATGGCCGATCCGCATGTCGGCAGCTTCGGCGTGATAGCGATTGCTCTGCAACTGATCGCCAAGCTGGTCTTGCTCCACGCCGTAGCAGAGAGCGGAAATCTCGCGGCGCTGGCCCTGGTGCCGTTCGCCGCGCGGATCGGCCCCTTGCTCTGGACATTGTGGTTGCAGCCGCTGCATTCCGGGCTGGGCGCGCGTTTTGTCCATGCGGTGGACTATCGCCATCTCGGTATCTGGTGCGTCGTTCTGACTGCTGCTGCGCTTGTGGCTCCGGCCATGCTTGCCGCGCCGCTGCTGATCGTGCTGTGGGCCTTGTGGTTGCGCCGCAAGGTGGGCGGTGTCTCGGGCGATTGCCACGGTGCGGGGATCGAGCTTGTCGAAACCGCTCTGCTGGTCGCGCTGCTAGTCGCCAGCCATGCCTGATCCCGCCGTCTGTGAAAGGGCGATCAGCGCATCGATATCCAGATGCTCTTCCAGCATATGTGCGATCTCGTCGAGCGCCCGGTCGATCGACGCATGATGATCGATACCACAAGCCGCCGCGCCGATCCGCTCGAGCCATGTCGCGCGTTGTTCGGCCAGTCCCAGCAGCCCGTGAACATAGCTGCCCGACACGTGCCCGTCGGCGCTCGATGCGCCATCAATCCGGCCCCCATCGATCCGTAATGGCGCGCGGGCGGTATCGGGGCCGTGGGTCTCTCCCATGTGGATTTCATAGCCCTCGAACCGGGCGCCCAGGGCCTCGCCGGAAACCCGCTCCAGCGTCTTGCCGGCAGTCAATGTCGTGACGACATCGAGCAGGCCCAGCCCCGCGACCGTGCCGGGCGGGCCTTCAAGCCCCAGGGGATCGGCGATGGTTCGCCCCAGCATCTGGTAGCCGCCGCACAGACCCAGCACATGGCCGCCGCGTCGATGGTGGGCGAGGATGTCGATGTCCCAGCCTTCGGCGCGCAGGAAAGCAAGGTCGGCGATGGTTGCCTTCGATCCCGCCAGCACGACCAGCGCCGCCTCGGCGGGGATGGGCTGGCCGGGCGGGACCATCCGCAGTTCCACATCCGGCTCCAGCCTCAGCGGATCGAGATCGTCGAAATTGGCGATGCGCGGCGTGATCGGGCAAGCGACCACGACCTTGCGCGCATCGGTCACGGCGCGGCGTTCGAGAATCACCGCGTCCTCGCTCGGCAGGCGTGATGCCGGGACAAGCCAGGGAACGACGCCAAAGCCCCGCCAGCGCGAAAGCTGCTCGATCTGGCGGTAGCCGTCCTCGAACAGCGCGGGATCGCCGCGAAACTTGTTGATGATGAACCCGTGGATCATCGCCGCGTCATCGGGCGCGATCACCGCCCGTGTGCCGACGATCGCGGCGATCACGCCGCCCCGGTCGATGTCGCCGACCAGAACCACCGGAACCTGCGCCGCGCGGGCAAAGCCCATATTGGCGATGTCGCCCTCGCGCAGGTTGATTTCGGCGGGAGAGCCGGCGCCCTCGACCACCACGATATCGCATTGCGCCTTCAGCCGCCGGTAACTCGCCAGCACATCGCCCAGCAAGCCGCCTCGCGCCTGCCGGAAGTTTCCCGCGCCGAGCGTCCCGCGCAACTGGCCGTGGACGATCAGCTGCGATGTCCGGTCAGCCTGGGGCTTGAGCAGTACCGGGTTCATGTCGGTGGTCGCGTCTGTCCGGCAGGCAAGAGCCTGTGTCGCCTGCGCGCGGCCAATCTCGCCGTAGTTTCCAAGTTCGTCGGGGGCAGTCACCGCGGCATTGTTCGACATGTTCTGCGGCTTGAATGGCCTTACCGTCAGCCCGCGATTGGCAAGCGCCCGGCATAGCCCCGCGACCAGCACCGACTTGCCGACGTCCGAGCCGGTGCCCTGCAGCATCAGAGCGCCCATGGTGTTCCTCTCAGGGCCACGCCTCCCGCGATCAGCCAGAGCAGCAGGCAGGCCCGGCGATAGATGGCGAGCGCGCGGCGAATGTCGGCGGGGCCTGCGTTCGTACGCCCCGTTCCGATCCAGGGTTTGTCATGGCGGACACCATCGTAGCTCACCGGTCCCGCCAGCGCCAAGCCGAGTGCGCCAGCCATTGCCGCCTCGGGCCAGCCGGCATTGGGCGAGGCATGCTTGCCTGCATCGCGCCACATGGCCCTCCAGCCGCGGCCCGCAATGCAGATCAGCACACCGCCCAGCCGCGCGGGCACGAGGTTGGCCAGATCGTCGATCCGCGCCGCCGCCCAGCCGAAAGCGCGCCAGCGCTCTTCCTTGTGGCCGATCAGGCTGTCGGCGGTGTTGATCGCCTTGTAGGCCCACACCCCCGGCAGCCCCAGGATCAGCAGCCAGAACAAGGGCGCGGCCACACCGTCGCAGAAGCTTTCGGAAAGGCTCTCGATCGCGGCGCGGCTCACGCCCGCTTCGTCGAGCGTTTCAACATCGCGGCCGACGATCATCGCCGCCGCCTGCCGTCCGGCATCGATGTCGCCATGTTCGAGGGCCTGCGCCACGGGAACGACATGATTGTGCAGGCTGCGCTGGGCGAGGGCGGGAAAAGCCAGCACCGCGATGGCAATCCATGCGGACGGACCAAGCGCGGACAGGATGACGTGCTGCATCGCCCAGGCGGCGCCTCCCGTCAGCGCGATCAGAACAAGCATGGTGGCAATGCCCAGCGCCCGCCGCAGCATTGCACTATACGCAGGCCTGTTGCCCCAGCGTTCGCAAGCATGGATCACCCGCGCGAAAAGGCCGACCGGGTGCCCGATCCGGCGATAGAGCCCCGCCGGCCAGCCGATCGCCGCGTCCAGCGCCAGCGCAACAAGGGCCACCGGTTCAGCCATGCCCGAGTGCGTCATCCAGCCGCGCCAGGTCATCCGGCCGGAAAGGAACGCCCAAGCGCAACCAGCGCGGTGCATAGTCGAACGGGCGGGTCAGGATGCCGCGCCGCGCCAGCCGTCCGAAAAGGCGAGCGGCCTCGCAATCGACGAGCCGGAACAGAGGCGAAGCGCCCATGGGTTCCAGTCCGTGTTTCCGCAGCACGGTATCGAGGGCATCTGAGCGCGCGCGCAGACGCTGCCGGGTTTCGTCTATCCATTCCCTGTCCGCATAGGCTGCCGTGCCGATGGCGATCGCCGCCGCCGAAATCGGCCAACTGCCCAGCTGGGCGCGCCATTTTGCAATGATGGCGGCTGGCCCTACCGCGAAGCCCAGGCGCACACCCGCAAGGCCGAAGAACTTGCCGAACGAGCGTAGAACGATGATCGGTTCGTACCCGGACAGGAAGGGCAGGATGCTGGCACGGTCGTGAGCATCGATGAAGGCCTCGTCGATCACTAGGTAGCCGCCGTTGCTTCCGACCCTCGCTGCGATTTCCAGAAGATCGGGGATATCGATCATCCGGCCATCGGGATTGGAGGGATTGGCCAGCAGGATGGCTCCGCCCTTCGCCGCCTCGCTGCGCAGCATATCGTATGGGATCGCATTGCTTGCATTCAGGGCCTCGCCGTGAGTGCGGTATCCCGGAGCCAAATGGCAGTAGGGCGGCGGCAGATCGAGGTGACGAAGACCCCGCAATCCGAACTCGGTGCCCGGCAGAGCCAGCACATTCGGGCCGTGGACTCCGAAGTAGTTGGCGGCTGTCGCCTCAAGCACATCAAGCGCGCGCTCATCGGGAAGGTGCCGCCAATCGATTGCAAGAGCCTCGGTAACAGGCCAAGAGTCGGGATTGATCCCGGTCGAAAGATCGAGCCAGGGCAGGGGAGCCTCCGGGAACGCCTTTCGGGCGTCGGACAGCCTGCCGCCGTGCATTGTCCAGTCGGCGAGGTCCGCAATTTCATGCTCGTCAATCATGTGCTGCCGTTCGCCAATTTGGCGTTATAGGACAACCAAAATCTGACGGATTGGCCGATACATGATCCACACCTTTGAGAAATCGCTGCTGGTTCTGGGCGGAGCGCGATCGGGCAAGAGCCGCTTTGCCCAGGCACAAGCCGAGGCCCAAGTCGAGGCATCGCCGGGACGGCTCGTCTACATTGCCACAGCCGAGGCACTCGACGCGGAAATGGAGGAGCGGATTGCACGCCACCGCGATGATCGGGGGCCATGCTGGCAAACCGTCGAGGCGCCTCTCGAACTCGCCGCGGCGATTGCTGCAGAAAGCCGTCCCGATCGCGTTCTTCTGGTGGATTGCCTGACCTTATGGGCATCCAACCTCATGGTCGCCGAAAGAGATGTTTTCCCGGCGATAGCCGAGCTGACCGCCGCGATTTCCGAAGCCCCCGGCAAGATCATCCTGGTGTCGAACGAGATTGGTCTTGGCATCGTGCCGGAGAACGCACTCGCCCGGCGATTTCGCGACGTCGCAGGAGAGATCAATCAGGCTGCCGCTGCTTGTGTGGACAGTGCTATCCTGATGGTCGCTGGCCTGCCCATCACTCTGAAGTAATCTCGATGTTTGCGAAGGCAGCTGACCGGGGAGGGGAGGGGATACCAAACCGATGGTTCAGAACATTCGGCATTCGATTGCCGCCAACCGCGAATGGCCACGCCCTTGATGCGGCTCGCCGTAAGCCTGCTTTTGCTACTCGCCACAACACGGCAGGACTAAAGAGGTTGGACGGCGGCATGACGAGGTTGGCAACCTCGAGAAACGTCCGCGAGACCTGCGCATCCGTTTCGGCCGCCCGGTGCGCCAATGTCATGTAGCGGCCAATTACGCGGGCAGCGATCGTTCGACGCGCCTCCACCTTCGGATGCCGCAGATCGTTGCCCGTCGACATCTGCCATGCCGTGTCGACGACGGTATCGGCTGCTTCCAAAAACCGCTGTGCCAGTGTGCGATCCTTACCGTCGGCAAGCGCGGCGTCGAGCAGAAGCGATTGCTCGGCAGCGACCGACATCCCTTGCCCATAAACCGGATTGAAACTGCAGATGGAGTCGGAGAATGGTAGATAGCCCGCCGGAAACCGGCTCATCGACAAGAACTCGCGTCGCCGGCTCGCGGGATATTTGATGGTCATGAAATCCGACATCGGCTGGGCCCGTTCGATCACTTCGGCGATCTCGGTTGTCGGCATGGTCTGCGTGAAGGCCAGGAAGCCGTCTTCGGTCATGGGCGGATGGTCCCCAAAATAGCCGCCTATGGAGACGGTCCAGCGGTCGGGGCCGTGGCAGGCTATGACACCCGTGCGCCAGCTAGGCGGTCCACCGGCAACGACGATACCCAGGCAGCCACGGAGATCAGTCGGATCACGGCGGTAGAGCCGCGTCACGTAACCGAGGCCGATGTCGATCCTGCGTTCGGGAACAGTGCCATAGCCCCAATCGGCGAGATGCCGAGCAATCGGCGCCCCGCGCCCGCGGGCATCGATGATCAAGTCTGCGGGAAGCCGCTCCGATCGCCCGTCCGGCCGGCGGATCACGACGGCCTTGACGGCTTGCGCGGCCTCATCATGGATCAGATCTTCAACCCTGCAACCATCGCAAAGGTTCACACCAGGTAGAGACAGTAGGCGTGCACGCAAGCCATGTTCAACCAGTGGGCGCGGGGCGACGATCCCGGTGAGGCCGGTCTCGACGGGCAGCAATGAAGTTTGATGGCCCAGCCAGCTCACCGCCAGGCCGAGATCGCCGATCATGGCGCCTTGACGAGCCAGTTCTTCCGTAAAACCCGGGTACCAATGCTCGATGATCTGCCGGCCACGTGCGAGAAGGCCATGGGTGTGATAGCCCTGCGCTGCGCCCTTGCGAGGGCGCGGGTCCGCGGGAACGATGTCACGTTCGATCACCGTGACCGACCGAAAATGCTCGGACGTGGCGCGGGCCGCGAGCAGACCGCCGATCCCGCCGCCGAGAACGATAGCGTGGGTGCGCCTCGGATTCACCGCACCCGCCTTTCGTTCGCCTCGAACTCCTCGATGAGCGGGGGAGCGGTAACGCACGCTACGACGGTTTCGAGGAACGCGGTGGTGTGCGGCAAGAGGAAATGGGCATCGATGGCCGCCTCATTCTCCCATTGCTCGACCGCGACGAATGTACCGGGCTCGGTCAGGCTCTCGTATATGTCGTAGGCCAGGCAGCCCGCCTCCTGCCGGGTTGCGGCCACGCAGACTTGGGCGGCCATCATGAAGGCTTCGCAGCTATCGTGGCTCACCTGCGCGCGGGCGATGACGATCTTCATGAAAAATGTCCTTTCAGGAAATGACGGAGACTGGACTGTCGGATTGCAGCACGGTTTCCTGGCGGAACCAGCGCTTGTAGGCGTCACGGATCGCGGCAAGGTGCCGCTTCGACTTGGGATCGGCTGCATGAATAATGATGAGCAGGAACGTACCTTCCTCGCTGACGCTGCCCTCCCGATCCCGGAACTGTCCGCTGGCATCGACCACGGTCAGGCCATCTGGAAATCGCGGGCTTACCTCCCTGGCGATGAAGCGTCGCCAGTCCGTCACCGAGACCGGCGGCTGCCCATGAATACTTCGCCCGAAATAGAGTTCGCTCCTGACCTGTTCGCGCGGAGCGGCGGTCTGCTCGGGCAATCCTTCCAGGCGGCGCTTGAGATTGCCGGTGGCCGTTGCTGATTCCGCCAAGATGCGCTGGTTCAGCCAGACCGCATCCAGGATCGCGAACAGCAGGTTTGGTCGCCTGTAGCGGAACTCGCGGCTGAATTCGGTCGCCCCGGCGACCTGGCGCAGACGGTAAGTCACGGTCCCGTGCCCGCCATGCCTGGTTCGGCCGCTGATCGACCAGCGTCTGGGTGCAGTGCGCTCTGTCACGGTCCAGACGGCATGGCCCTCGACTCCGGCAACGCGAAAGTCCTCGCCGATCCGGTCGCCCACCTGGCCCGGCCGATCGACTTGGCCCTGCACACCCAGCGACGAGGGATGCCAGCGCGGCCAATTGGCCGGCGTCGTCACATAGGCGAAGACCGTTTCGAGCGGCCTGTCGATCACGGCGGTTGTGCGGACAATCCTGTCCGGCAGAAGCGGTAACGGTGCTACGAGAAGCCCAACCAAGGCGGCTATTGCGACCACCCACCGCAGGATTATGTGCCTGCGTAGGGTCACCGGTCCGTCCCCGCGCGTATCCTGGCTTCGTGGTCGGTCGATCGTCCACCGCCAGCATGCACATCGAAACACAGGATCATCGATCCGATCCGCTTGCTCCGATATCCGGCAAAACCCACCGGCACATCGGCTCGCGCGGGATTGGCATAAGTACCGAACAGCATGTCCCAGACCGGCAGGTCGCCATAGTTCCGTGCATGGACCTCGCGCTCATGGTGAAGGCAATGGGCCTCGGGCCGCTGAACGATGGAGCCGATCCAGCGCGGCGTTGCGGCGTTCCAGTGCTGGAACAGCGCGATGACGAAGCCGATTGCGCCAGCCAGCGCCGCCGCTTCCACCGACACCCCAAGCAGCCAGGCTGCGAGCGTCGTAGCGGTCGCCTGAACGGCGACGTCGATCGGATGGAACATCATAGCCGAGGCGATATCGACCCGCTGGACGCTATGGTGAAGCTGATGGCCAAGCCGCCACAGGCTGTCGTACCGATGCTGGGTGCGATGGGTCCAGTAGGTGAAGAAAGTCGTGAGAACGACCGTGGGAACAGCCGCCCAAAGCCCCATTCGCGCCAAATCGAGAGGCGAATGGCGCGGCAGCAGGCTGAGCACTGTCGGCGCGACCAGCACGTTGACCGCCAGCGTCACAATCAGCGCAGCAACACCTATCAGCCGCCAACGCCGGACCGTAGGGAAACTGCGGCCCGATCCACTGAGCGCCTCACTCCCCATCGCGAGCAGGAACAGGAACGGAAGGGAAAGATTGAAAAGGTCTTCGAGGGACATCGACGGCTCCGTTTTGCCTGCAATACGAAGCCTTGACCGGTGTTGGATGCAGCGTTGTGGCCGCTGTCCCTGCTTTGGCCCTAGCGCGTCGCCTGGCGTGCGAAGCGGTCGATATCGTCGAGGACCGGCGCTGTACCGCGCAATGGGCGCGCCAGTGCCAGCAGGATGCCCGCGTGGGTCATGGACGGATAAAGGCGCAGCTCGGCTTGCGCCCCAGCTCTCCGCATCGCCGCATCGAGCCGCCGACTATTGCGCGGACGAACGCGATTGTCATCCACGCCATGCAGTAGCAAGGCCGGCGGAGCCGTCCGGGTCACGAAACTGATGGGCTGTGTTTCCGCGAGACGGGGCCAGCGCGAAAAAGCTGCGATACTGGCCGGATCGTCGAGCGGCAAGAAATCGAACGGTCCAGCGAGCGTGACGAGACCGCGAACCGCGGCGCGATCCTCCCCCAGCCAGCGCGGATCGAGTGCCAGCATGGCAGCGTTGTAGGCGCCCGCCGAATGACCGGCCAGGATGAGACGCTCGCCGTCGCCGCCAAACCGGACCGCGTTGGCCCGCGTCCAGCGCAGGGCCTCGACACAATCGCGCAGAAAGTCGGGAAAGCGCACTTCCGGAACGAGACGATAGTCGGGAATGACCACCAGATAGCCCCGCGCCGCGAGTGCCTGACCGACGAACGTGTAGTCCTGTCGTCTGCCGCTATCCCAAGCCCCGCCATAGAAAAACACGATGATAGGCAGGTTCTTGGCCCTGTTCACGGGCCGATAGATGTCGAGACGCTGCCGGGGAAGCGCGCCGTAAGCGACATCGCTTCGGACGAGCTGCGCACTGCTGTCCTTTGGAACAAGCAGGTTGAAGGCCGTGAGCGGTCGCCACACCGCCAGCCCGGCCGTACCCGCAAGGATGACAAAGGCCCCAAGAAGCAGCCGCCCGAGCTTCATTGCTGCGTGAGTTCCAGATGGCGACGAAGGCCCTGCTCGCCCCGGCGCATCACCACGCCGTGGTTCCAGGCGAAGACAGGGGTGAGCAGTGGGGCAAGGCGGTGCATCCAGGGCTTCGTCACGTCCACCTGCCAGTCATAGCGTGCGATCGTGAGACCGTCCGCCCCTACATCAGAGCGCGTCAGCGTCCAGACGCCCGTACCCTCCAGCTCGCCCGCCGCATGGCCTTCGATCCGCCGCATCGGCTGCATGTCCGCGACGGTCATGACGAAAGCCAGATCATAGGGAAGCGCCGTAGCCCAGGTGAAGCGGTTCACCGCGCCGATGCCGTTCTCGTCGCCCGTCGCCAGCGGCTCCACCCGCCTGACCGAAGGCCACCATCCCGGCCACCGTTCGACCGCGCAAAGAGCGTCCCAGACCCGATCGAGCGGCGCATCGAGCCGCCATTCGCTCGTGAGTTGAAATTGCCGATTGTTCACCTGAATACCCCGAAGATACGTCGTCCGTGAAAGCCCCTACGCAAGCGATAGTCCCGCCGGATGCACTGGGCGAAAATTTTTTGCCTGTCAGTGGAAGCCCCGTGCATCCAAACGCTTCGATGCGACCGTATTGTCTCGGATTACGGGGTATCCGGGGAAAGCTATGCGCGGATTGATGCAGGATTGGCCAATGACGCTGGACCGGATTCTGGTTCACGCCGCGCAGGCCGATGGGACACGCCGGGTGGCCGAGCAGAGGCGGGACGGCCGCGTTGCGGCAAGCAGCTATGCTGCACTGCATGACCAGGCGCGGCGGTTCAGTGCCGGCCTCGCGGCCGCAGGTATCGGTCTTGGAGATCGGGTCGGCACCCTGCTGTGGAACGATATTGCCCACATGACAGCCTGGTACGGTGCGATGGGAATCGGCGCGGTCGTCCACACTCTCAATCCGCGTTTCGATGCCGCTCGCCTGGCCTGGCTGATCAACCACGCGGGCGACCGGCTGCTGGTGATCGACGCGCAGTTCGCGGATACGCTGCGGCAGGTTGCGGACCGGCTCCCGACCGTGGAGCGTATCGTGGTCGCAAACGGCGATGGAGACATTTCGCCGATCGGGTCCATTCCCGTCGGCTCGCTCGATGACTTGCTCAAGGTCGGCGACCCCGCAAGGGTTGCCTGGGGCGGGTTCGACGAGGAGACAGCTGCGGGGCTCTGCTATACCTCGGGCACGACGGGCGACCCCAAGGGCGTGCTCTACAGCCACCGTTCCAATTTCCTCCATGCGCTCTCGGCCAACCAGCCCAACGGCTTCGCCATCGGCGCCACCGATGTGATCCTGCCGATCGTGCCCATGTTCCATGCCAACGCCTGGGGCTGGAGCTTCATTGCACCGATGGCGGGATCGGGCCTGGTGTTACCGGGGCCAAGGCTCGATGGAGCCTCGTTGCAACGGCTGATCGAAGCCGAAGGCGTGACCTTTGCCGCCGCAGTGCCCACCGTATGGCAGGATTTGCTACGCCACCTGCGCGAGACCGGCGCTTCGCTCGGTCGCTTAGCCCGCGTGCTGGTGGGCGGCGCGGCGGTGCCGCCCGAAATGATCCGCGCTTTCCGCGATGATCTTGGGATCGAGGTCATGCACGGCTGGGGAATGACCGAGCTTTCCCCGCTGGGCGCGATTTCAACCGTGCAACCCGACGAGGCGGCGCTGCCGAACGACGCTGTCGTTGCCCGCAAGGCCCGGCAAGGCCGGGCACTCTTTCCCGTCGAGGCGAAGATCGTCGGCACGGACGGCCAGCCATGGGCGCATGACGACGCCACCCCTGGGCTGCTCAAGGTGCGTGGCCCGGCCGTGGTGCGACGGTATTACGGCGCCGAAATCGATGCGATCGATGCTGATGGCTGGTTCGATACGGGCGACATCGCCGTGATCGACGGGCACGGGTTCATCAAGTTGGTCGATCGCGCCAAGGATATGGTCAAATCGGGCGGCGAGTGGATTTCCTCCGTCGAGCTCGAAAACCATGCCACGGGTTGCGCGGGCGTGCGCCGTGCGGCGGTGATCGCCGTACCCGACCCACACTGGGGCGAACGGCCGCTGTTGATCGTCGAGGGAGACGAGGGCACCGTCCCCACGCAGAACGACATCATCGATCATTTGCGGCCGCTCGTACCGAAATACTGGCTGCCGGATCGGGTCATTTTCGCTACTGTGCCGCTTGGCCCCACCGGCAAGATCGACAAGCTGGCGCTGCGCCGGCTCTTCGTGGAACAGTCTGCTGCTGAGGTGCTGGCCGATTGAGCAAGGATCAGGGAGGACGTCGGCCCGGATGTTGGCCATGGTGTCAGGTATGCAGGAAATAGAGCGGCTCTTGAACGCCGTCGCGACAGGCGACATGGCTGCCTTCCGCGCGCTCTACGATCTTGCCGCCGGGCGCCTGCTGGCCATCGCCATGAACATCCTGCGAGATCGAGAAGCCGCCGAGGATGCGGTTCAGGAGGCATTCCTGCGCATCTGGCGCAAGGCCGGCAGCTACGAGGTCTCGCGCGGCACTCCCCTTGCGTGGATGGGCATCATCGCGCGCAACGCGGCGCTGGACAGCGTCCGCCGTCGCCGCCCAGTGGAAGAGCTCGAGATGACCGACGTCATCGAACTGGCCGTCCAGCCCGTCGAGCCGCCCGATGCGCGGCTTGGGCAATGCCTGGGACGCTTGCCGGCCGACCAAGCTAAGGCGATCGTCACTATGTACACTTACGGCCTCAGTCATGCCGAACTTGCGCAGCAGCTTTCTGCGCCGCTCGGCACAGTCAAGAGTTGGGTTCGACGCGGCACGCAAAGCCTGAAGGAGTGCATGGAATCATGACCCGAGACGAACTTGCCCTCGAGTTCGTGATGGGCGCGCTCTCTCCGATGGAACGCGAGGCAGTCGCGCGCGAGCGCTTATCCGATCCTGAGTTGGACGGTGCAATCAAGGCGTTGGAAGGGAGTTTGGCGCCAATAACCGGCCTCGCTGGAACGCTGCCCCCTTCCACCGACCTGTTCGATCGTATTGCCGGTGCAATCGCGCAGGAAAGCGCTGAGCTTGCCGGCAAGATTGCGATCACCTGCGACGAAGGCGACTGGCAGCCGTTCCTCCCGGGCATCGAGATCAAGAGATTGTGGAATCCGGGAACCGTGATGCTCCGCTGCCAGCCCGGCGCTGTCCTGCCAGCCCACCCGCATGCCCAGACCGAGCATATCGTTGTCATCTCGGGTGATTTCATCGTCGGCGGGCGGACATTCCGCACCGGGGACTGGCATAGTTCTCCCGCCGGAAACGATCATGGCGAAGCTCGGACCGAGGGCGGTTGCCTGCTGTTGATCCAACATGCAGCCTGACTATCCAAAGTGATCAGGCGCCCTGCATCCGATTGAGTGGTCCGGCCGGTAGTTCCTCCTGAACAGGTGGAATTGCCCCATGCCGCATGAAAATCTCGCTTTACCCTATGTGCTGGGTGCTTTGTCGCCCGTCGAGCACGACGCGCTGACGCACGCACGCCTCTATGATCGCTCGCTCGAACAAGCGATCACCGTAAGCGCCGACGGAAGGTGGCGTTGACGCGGCCCGTCAGGCTTTCCGGCGTGT
>CAZJCT010000015.1:3054-36758 GCA_964544675.1 uncultured Sphingobium sp. | reverse complement strand
AAGGGGGTCCCTTTTGCGCGCCGATAGGGGGTCCCGTTTGCACGCCGATTGACAGGTTCTGCTCGCGAATAGAAGCCCCCGCCTGGACGATTTGAATCCGGAGATGCTGGAATCTTATCGAGCCGCAGGATCAAATGTGGAGCGGCGTTATTATTACGCGATCTCCAAAGTTTTGGCCAATCAGGGCATACTTGATCAGCCGCTCGACCGCGCTCCGCCGAGAACGACGCAGATAGAAAGCATGCACATCGGCGTGGCAGACGAGTGGTGCAGCTGGATCGAACGCTGGACGCAAACAACAACTATCGAAACCCGTCGAGGTCATCGGGTCACGCTCTACAAGGTGGGCCGGTGGCTGGCAGCCCATCATCCGGAAATCGTGTCGCCGGCACAGTGGACGCGCACCGTCGCGGCAGAATTTGTCTCAGCAATGGCAAAATTGCGCGTCGGCCAATATGTGGCGCCCGCAGCGAAGCACCCTCGGGCAGGCGAAGCTGTGAAAGCCGCGACCATCGCAGGTCTGATCTGCAATGTCCGGGGGTTCTTCTATGACTGCCAGGAATGGGGCTGGATCGCGCGGTCCTTCGATCCAGGGCGCAGCTTCGCGATTCCTCAGAGTATCCGCGCGAAGCTCGGCCCCAAACCCAGGGTGATTGCTGATGATTTGTGGGCGCGCCTGCTATGGGCAGGTCTCAATCTGGAGAAGAGTGATGTTCCTCGGGCTAACGGCAGTGGCCTCCTTTTCGACGTAGAATATATACGCGCCATAGCCGTCGTGTGGCTTTTCGCAGCGCTGAGAAACAACGAAATTCGTCGACTGCCGCTCGGCTGCATCCGCTGGCAAACCATGGATCCCGAGAAGCGTCCGCCGGTCTGTTTGCTCGACGTCCCCGATCACAAAACTGGAACTTGCTATACAAAGCCCGTTGATCCGGCCGTCGGCGAAGCGATCGCCGCCTGGCAAGCTATAAGGCCGCCTCAGCCTGCATATCCGGATCCCAAGAGCGGCGACCTTGTGCAATTCCTATTTCAGTTTCGTGCCATTCCGATGGCGAACGACTTCATAAATCGCCGATTGATTCCAATTCTGTGCAGCAAGGCGGGTATTCCCGATCATGACGTTCGGGGGAAACTCACCAGTCATCGTGCACGGGCCACCATTGCCAGCCAATTATTCAACAGCAAAGAATCAATGACGCTCTCAGAACTCCAAGAGTGGCTTGGCCATAGATCACCGCATTCGACCCAGCATTATGTGAAGATCACGCCAACAAGGCTGGCCAAGGCGTATACCGACGCAGGGTATTTCGAACGCAACGCTCGCGTGGTCAAGGTCTTGATAGATCGCGATCAAATGAGAAATCCGCAGGAGGGTTTCCCCTGGCTCCACTATGATCTCGGACACGGTTGGTGCAGCTTCGAGTTTTTCGACAGATGCCCTCATCGGATGGCATGCGCTCGATGCGATTTCTACATTCCCAAGGCGTCCTCGCGCGGACAGCTTCTGGAAGCAAAGGACAATGTCGATCACTTCTTGAAGGCTATCCCAGTGACCTCAGAAGAGCAGGAAGCCGCGGATGGAGATCGTGCTGCAATCGACCGCCTGCTGGAGCGCCTCGATGATAAACCTACCCCGTCCGGTCAGACCCCGGCCGAGCTACGGCAAAAGGCCCAGAAATCCTCAAGAAAACACGTGACTCGTAATTCCACATAAGTTGAGGACATCGGTTACGCTGTTGTTGAACAGGCGGCTGACCTTGCCGATCAGAGATTGGCCAACCGACGTGTGGATGGTGGCAGGAAGGGACATGGGGCTCTCCGCAATGGCGATGCAGCCGATTCCACACCGCCACATCCGCCCTGCCCCCTTCCCCTCACCGCCCGGATGCAGGGCTCGGTAGCCGCCTAGCTTCCAGAAGATCAGCGAAGCGCCGCCTGATGGCACAGGCGTCTGGATAAAGGTTCGCGAGGTCGTGGCGCCGCAGCAGCACGTCGCGGACCTCAGCGATCATCCCCGCTTCCGCCAACGTCGGCAGACGGGGCGGTCGTCCCTTCACGAAACGCAGGCTGGCCGGCATGACTCCCTCCATCGCGCGGCGCTGAACAGCGTCCCGCTTGGCCACCGCGATTGCGCGGCCAAGGGACGGCGGCAATAGCTGCGGCGCGACATCGGCGAGCCAGCGTCCCGGCTGGAACGAGAAGGTCGAGGACGCCTCCATAGCCACCAGGTGACGGTAGAGTTCGTGATTGCCCGTAGCGCGGGTCGCAGCGGCAAGGTCAGACCCAGAGGCCAGGACGCAGAAGGCGCAGGACAGCCGGGAGGAGCCATGGCAGCGATAGGCTTCATGGAGCGGAAGGTCATGCCGGTCGTGGCACGCGAACACATCGTCGCTGGACCAGTCGACCAGCGGATGCCAACTGATCATTCGGGTCTTCGCCGCATTGCCGGACTTGGCGAAGCGCGTGTCGAGCCGGGAAATCGGCGTATCACGGCGCGCGGCACTTTCAGCCCGGCGCAAGCCAATCACCGAGACGATGGTCTCTCCCCGATATCTTCGCGCAAGCTCGGGGCCGATCACCTGGGCCTTGAGTTCCGAGGTGCAGAACCGGAGGCTGGCCGAGGACCAGGGACCGATCAGATGGTAGAGTTCGAGATATTCATAGCGGCGGCATCCGTTGGCGAAGCGCTGTTCCCAGCGCGCAACCATGTCGCCGGCACTGCGGCGCACGACAACAAGCGCCAGGCCAAGGCGTTCGGCAACCGCGGCGACGATCGCAGGCGTGGAGCGCCATTCGGCGCGGCCGAGATCGGCATGAATGGCAATCCGCCGATCGCGAGGATGTCCAAGCTGATCCAGCAATGCAGTCGCCGCCTGTGCGGCGGCGGAGGAATCCTTGCCGCCCGATAGGTTGAAGGCGAACCAGGCTCCTCGCGTAACCGCGTCCAGAACCAGACCGTCAATCGCGACGTCGGGGTCCGCACCGGCCAATGGCCGGGCGACCGTGAAAGGAATGTTCACCCGCGTCCCTCCCCCGTGGAGTTCCAGGTCAGTGGGCGATTAGAAGGATGGCGAGGGCAGCCCGGATCACCTCATCATCGCCGCCATTGACGATCACGGCTTGGCGGTTGGTGGCGGTGACGGCTTTCGCGATCAGATCGAGCGGACGCTTGCCCAAGGGATATTGGAATATCTGGCCGCGTTCGATCGTAATGAGATTGGTGCGCAGCAGTCGCTTCAGCCGACGATATTCGAGTTCATGCGCCAGCAGGTCGCCGACTTCGGCTTCGAGATCATGTTGAAGAGTCAATCCCTCGAAAGGGCGGATCGGACGGTTGGCCTTGAGCCATGCATTGACCTCGGCTTCGGTCCACCGTCCAACCTGGCGATAGAGATCGCAGCCACCCTGCCCCTGGTTGCGGGCTTCAAACGCGCACTCGCCATCGATCCAGACTTCAGCGGTAAAAGCTTCGGTTTCTTCCGACAATTTGGGATTGTGGTTGATACGGCGCAGCTCGATTTTCATCGCGGGAACTCCCTCGGCACTCCCCATCATCGGGAGCCCGCCTTCATTCCCGCTTCCCTTTTCAAGCGACCCGCATTCAAGCGGCCACCTCGCTGCGAGCGCAGCGGGCAAGGAAACTAATGACGCGTCTGGATAGGCTGGGATCTACAGGCCGAACACCGGGTCAGCGGCGAATGCCGCAACGTCGGCGATCAGCGCTGCGGTCGCCAGCGCCACCAGTTCGCCGCCCTTGTCAGGCGTCGCCAATCCGGGGTCGGACCCCATCCGCCCGTCCGGGAAGCGCTTATGGAAATCGAGCGCTTCGCGAATGGGCCCGGTCGGCGCGATCTGCGGCGCATAGTTGGCATGCTTGATCGCGTCCGGATAGGCCCATTGCGTGATCGCGATCTCCGACGGCGTGGCATGGCTGCCGTGTCCGACCGGGAACTGGCGCTGCGCCAGTTCCGATACGCCGGGCAAATCCCACCAGCTCCTGAGCTTCAGCGCGAAACCGCGCGGCCGGCCAGCAAAGCTTGCCTCGGCATAGAGTTCGGAGAACGCCGCCTCGATCGTCGCGATATTGCCGCCATGACCGTTCAGGAAATAGATGCGCTCGAAGCCATGACCGGCAAGCGAACGGACCCAATCGCCGATCGCAGCCATGAATGTCGAAGGGCGCAGCGAGATCGTGCCGGGAAACCCCAGATGATGCTGGGCCATGCCGATGTTGAATGTCGGCCCCACTAGAATGTCGGCGGTTTTCTGCGCCTCATGCGCGATGATCTCGGGACAGAGCCAGTCGGTGCCGAGCAGCCCCGTTGGACCGTGCTGTTCATTGGACCCAATCGGAATAACGACGGCCCGCGATCGCTCCAGAAAGGCTTCGATCTCGGGCCAGGTCGACAAATGCAGCAGCATGATAATCCTCGAAAGGTAACGTGGATCAGATCCTCATCGCAAAGCGAGCACCAGTCACCCGCGGGCAACAAGCTCCGCGTCTGGCCGCGATTCCCCGATGGCCTGCGCCATCAGAAAATGATCCGGCGATCTCGCACAGGCAGGATCGGTCGCAGCAGCATGGCCCGTCAGCGCCAGAGCCTGGCAACGGCAACCGCCCCAATCGATTTCACGCCGATCACAGCTCCGGCAGGGATCGGGCATCCAGTCCGTGCCGCGATACCGGTTGAACGCATCCGAGCCGGTCCAGATGTCGGCGAGCGAATGCTCCCGGATCGACGGGAAATCGATATCGGCCAAGGTCTCCGCGGCATGACAAGGCAGCACCTTGCCCGACGGCGTGATGTTGAGGAACCGGTTGCCCCATCCCCCCATGCAGGCCTTGGGACGCGCCGCAAAATAGTCCGGCACGACATAGTCGATGATCATGACGCCCTTCAGGCGAAGCCGCGCGGCTTCAACGATTTCGGTCGCGCGGTCGAGTTGTTCGCGGCTCGGCAACAATGCCGCCCGGTTGAGCAGGCCCCAGCCATAATATTGGGTATGAGCGATTTCGACCCGTGCGGATCCCAGCGCCTCCGCCATCGCAATCATCTCGCCGACGCGCGCGGCGTTGCGGCTGTGGATCACGAAGTTGGTCGTCAGCGGCAGGCCCGCCGCCTTGATCCGGGCGGCCGCCGCCAGCTTCTTGTCATGACCGCCGCGATATCCGCCGATCCGTTCGGCATTGGCGGGATCGGAATCCTGAAAGCTGAGCTGGATATGATCGACCCCGGCATCCAGCAGCGCCGTCATCGCCTCATCGCTCAGCAGCACGCCCGAGGTGATGATGTTGGTATAGAGCCCCAGCCTGGCGGCGTGGCGCACCATCTGTGGCAGGTCGCGCCGCACCATCGGCTCGCCGCCGGAGAAATGGATCTGGAGGATACCAAGCGCGGCCGCCTCATCGAGAACGCGCAGCCAGTCCCCGGTCGCCATCTCCACGCTCGCGCGTTCGAGTTCCAGCGGGTTGGAACAATAGGGGCATTTGAGCGGGCAGCGGTGGGTCAGCTCGGCGAGGAGCGCCATCGGCGGCTCGGGGATGGCGACGCTCACAGCCTTATGACGCCTTTGTCCGCCAGATCCTGCAGCAGGGTCACGACATCGGTCAGGATCAGCTCGCGCGGCGCCTCGAACCGAGATGCAAGCGTGTCCGCGATCGCGGCAATGGTGCGGGCGCCATCGACCAGCCTCAGGATTTCGACGGCGATTTCATCCGGCTGGAATAGTCTTTCCGGCGCGAGCAAAACCCATGCGTCGCGCACTTTGTCGAACCGGAACTTCACGCCCACGCCAAGCCGAGGGACAGCATCCTCACCGATCATGATTGCGTTGCCGGAATGAAGGCACCGGGCGGGACCAGGCCGGGCGCGACATAGGCGAAATACAATGCGTCGAGCTGTGACCACAGCACGTCGCATTTGAAGCGAAGCGCGGCCAGCACCTGCTGCTGCCGCTCCACCGTGTCAGCATGCTTCTTGACAAAGCCAAGCGCGAATTCGCTGTCCTGCGGCGCTTGCGTGAGACGCGGCGTGAAATAGGCCAGCGTTTCCGGGGTGATCCAGGCATAGCCCGCGAGCATGCCCGATACGCGCTCGGCGATGATGGTGGGCGAGAACATCTCGGTCAGCGACGAAGCCACCGCTTCGAGCACCGAGCGGTCGCGGACGAAATGGACATAGGCGTCCACCGCGAAGCGCGTGGCCGGCAGGATCGCGCTGGTACTTTCGACAAGCGCGGGATCGAGGCCGACGCCCTCGGCCAGTTTGAGCCAGCGCGCCACGCCGCCCGGAGCAGAACCATCGCCGTCATGGTCCACGAGCCGCCGGCGCCATTCGCGGCGCAGTTCGGCGGTCGGCAGGCGCGCGAGCAGCGTCGCGTCCTTGGCGGGTATCTGGCTCTGATAATAATAGCGGTTGAGCGCCCAGGCCTGCACCTGACCCTGGTTCAGTTTTCCATCGTGCAGCAGGCGGTGGAAAGGGTGGAGATTATGGTAGCACGTCGCCCCGATCTCGCGAAGTTCCGCCTCCAGCTCAGCGGGCAGGAGCAGCCGGGCGGTCACAGCACGATCTCCATGCCGTCATAGGCCACTTCCCAGCCGGCGGCCTCCGCCTCGGCGCGTTCGGGCGCATCGTCGAGCAGGATCGGGTTCGAGTTGTTCATATGGATGAAGATCTTCCGCCTGACATCGAGATCGCAAAAGGCTGCCATGGTCCCATCCGGGCCGCTGACGCTCATATGCCCCATGCGGCGGCCCGTCTTGGGTCCGAGACCCGCCAGCACCATCTCATCGTCCCGCCACAGCGTGCCGTCGAAGAAGACAAGATCGGCGCCTCGCAGCCGTTCGGCCAGGGCGGGCGTCATGGCCGCGCAGCCGGGTATGAAAAACAGGCTGCGCCGCCCGTCCGAAACCGCCGCGGCGACGGTCGTCTCACTGACCTCGATCGGCGGCGCCTCGCTGCCATCCTCGAGATAGAGTGGCACCTTGCCCGGAACGGCGAACAGTTCCACGGTCAGGCCGGCGCATAGCGCGACCGGCTGGCCCAGCGGGACCACCTGTCGCGACACGATATCGCGCGCGAGCACCTCGAAGATCGGGTTGGCATCAAGCACGGAATGAATTCGATCCGTGGCAAGAAGACTGAACGGCTGGCGTTCGCGCAGCGTCAGCAGGCCGGCGATCACATCGACGTCGCCGCCGGTCAGCACCACGCCCGCGATCGGAGACGATCGCAGACCTTCGCGCGGATGCAGGCATGGTATTTGTCCGATCTGCTGGCGCAGATCAGGGGATGCGTTCAGCAGGAACCAGCGCTCGCCGTCGCCACTGACGGCAAGACTGGCTTGCGTGCGGGATATTGCTGCAGGATCATGCGCGCGGGCTCTGCGACAGGACGCCGCGTTGGAGTTCCATTGCGGGAAACCGCCGCCCGCCGCCGCCCCCAGGACGACGGCTTGCATGGAAGGTCAGGCCTTGAGTTCAGCGCAGGCGTAGCAATTGATCTCGCAGCCCAGCGCGATTTCAACAATCTTGGGGGTCTTCCAGGCCATATATCTCTCCGCTTTGCATCTGCGGCACGGACCGTTCCGGGCTACAGGCGTGTTCTGTTTCGCGGACAGGCTTTAAGCGGTGCGGGCATTTCAGGCAATGGTCCTTTAGGCCAACAACGCAAGCAGCTCCCAAGCCGCGCATCTCGGCCATGCATTGCGATTGTCATGGACAGCACCACCGCTTAACGGGAATAGATGAACCTCCGCCCCGCCGCAGAAGTTATCGAGGACGGCTTGCCGATCCCTCGCCGCTATCTGGCGATTTTCGCGCTTTCAGCGGGGACAGCGCTCGCCGTCATCGACGGGACGATCGCCAATGTTGCACTACCGACGATCGCGCGCGCCCTCAGCGTTCCGGCAAGCCAGGCCGCACATGTCGTGACGCTCTATCAGCTTGTCCTCGTCATGGCTCTGCTCCCCTTGTCCGCGCTCGGCGACAGGATCGGGCATCGCCGTCTGTACCAGTCCGGGCAGATGATCTTCGTCGTCGCCACGCTCGCATGCCTCTTTGCGACCACTCTACCCCAGCTGTTGTTGGCACGCGCATTACAGGGACTGGGGGCGGCGGGCGCGCTCAGCGTTTCATCGGCGTTGATCAGGGCCGCCTATCCGGCGCGCCAGCTTGGCCGGGGTCTCGGGATCAACAGCATGATCGTGGCGAGCGCAGGAGCCCTGTCGCCGACGCTCGGAGGCGTGATCCTCCACGTGGCCTCATGGCAGTGGGTGTTTGCCGCCCCGGTTCCGTTCGCGCTGCTATCGCTTGCAGCCGGAGCGATCGCCTTGCCGAGCCCGAAGGTCATCCTTGGACGATACGACCATGTCGGCGCGCTGCTCAGCGCAGCCACATTTGCCTTGCTCATATTGGGCTTGCAGGATCTCGCCTATGGTCGGGACATCCCGTCAGGAATTCTGAAGCTCGTGGTCGGAGTAGCAGCGGCAGTTGCCCTTATCCGGCAGCAATCGCACGCAGAACGCCCGATCCTGCCGCTCGACCTGCTCCGCCAATCGCGTCTCGCCGTTCCGGTTGCGGGCTTGCTGTTGGCATTCATGGCGCAGATGATCCTCCTGGTATCGCTGCCCTTCCGGTTGGCGCATCGTTCCGGTTTCACGCCGGTCGAAATTGGCGGCACCCTGTCGCTCTGGCCGCTCACGCTGATCATCGTCTCGCCGCTCGCGGGGATGTTGTCCGATCGCATATCCAATCGGCTTCTCGGCGGCGTGGGCATGGCGATCGCCACGGCAGGATTTTCCGCGATCGCGCTTCTGCCGGATCAGGTGTCGCAGCTCGACGCCAGCGTGAGGATGGCGATCTGCGGCCTTGGGTTTGGGCTGTTCCTGTCGCCCAACGCACGCACGATCATAGGTGCGGCACCGCGAACGCGCGCCGCCTCCGCGGGCGGATTGATGGCGACAACCCGGTTGACGGGTCAGGCCCTGGGAGCCTCGATCGCGGGAGGCCTGTTGGCGCTCGGGACGGGCGACGGCGCGTTGCCAGCAGGCCTGGCCGCTTCGGTCGCATCGCTGATCGGGCTGGCGTGCATCGGCAATCGAGACCGGGTGTGTCGTGAGGCGCGCGCATGAATGACCCCAATATTGTGGTATGGCCGGATAGTCGTCGACTCGGCTTGCAATGTTTGCGGCGCGCGCGTCCAGAGATCGGGAACGTCATGCGGAAACTCGACAGCGAAGAGCAGGAACTGCTCGAGCAGCTCAATGCCGGTCTTCCGACCGACGCACTGATCGCCATGCTCCGCGACCTCGCTGACGTCCTGACCAAAGAGGGCTTGGCGGTCAGGGCGCGCGTTGCCGAAACCGCCGCCGACCGGCTGGACCAGCTGAACGCAGCCCGAATAAATTGAAAACCGCGGCATCGTCGGCCATGCCGGGCGGGCTCAGCCAGCACGCGGCAGTCCCCGCCCGTCAGCGCGATCGGCGATCCGCGACCGGGAAAGGCCGCATCTTGGCGATCAGTGCCTCAGCAACCCTTCGACCGTCTCCTCGAACAAGGGCCACAGACAGGCCAGCGCTGTCATCACCGTCGCGAAGAGCATGACGACCAGCGTTGCTCTTGCCGGCCGCTTTCCTGATCGTCTCGACTGGACCGCCACCCACAGCCAGCCTGCGACCACCGCCGCGATAGCGATCGGCGTGAGCCAGGCATAGGCGTCGGCGAACCAGGCGATGACGGCACCGAACGATCCGAGCATCGCAGCCGGAATCGCCAATGGCAGGACGCAGCAGACGCCGCAGGCAAGCGCGGTCACCGATGTTGCGGCAGCGACGGCGCCGACCACCCGGTTGTCCTGCTCGGCAGTCTCGCCGGTCATGCGCCACACCCGCTGGCGCAGCCGCAAGCGGCAGGTTGCCCGGCCCTATCCTGGAACGAGGCGAACAACTGTTCGGCGGCGTCGCGCGCGCCTTCCGGTGCGGTGATCGCCAGCGTCACGATATCTTCGCGCTCGGCTATGTCGAAGCTCAGGAACGCGCAGCATTGCTGTTCCTGCACCATCATCTGGCGAACATCGGCCAGAGCCGCCGGAGCATAATCGAGTTCGAGGTGAAGATCGCCGCGTCGCGCCGCCTTGAGCGCTCTCGTATTGAGGTCGGCAATCCATGTCATCCGCGCCTCCAGACCGCCTCGATCCAATGTGCAAGCAATCGGCACCGCGCCTGTCACCTGATCCATAGTCACTCCTGTCAGCTGGCGCAGCCAAAGCGGCCACGATCATCGCTGGCCAGGTCATACAAGTTGAAGTAACTTGAGGTTCAAGCACTAATTTCGAGGCAGGGATGGCAGGACATAAAATCGGCGCGCTCGCCAAACGCACCGGCACGAACGCGGCAACGATCCGCTATTATGAAGGGATCGGCCTGCTACCGCGCCCCGATCGCCAGGATGGCAACCAGCGTCGTTATGGCGACGATGATGTCGGGCGGCTGACCTTCATCCGCCGCTGCCGCGATTTCGGGTTCTCGATCGAACAGGTGCGGACGCTGACATCGCTGATCCAGGATCGCTCGCGATCCTGCGTGGAAGCGCGCGATCTGGCGCAGGCGCATCTCGTCGCGATCCGCGCGAAGCTTCGGGAACTCAAGGCGCTGGAGAAGAGCATCGCGCAATTCGTCGAGGTCTGCGACGCCGAATGCGTCGGTGGGCCGGGTCCGGACTGCGTCATCCTCGACGATCTGTCGGGGGCACGGTCGATCGCTTCGTCCTGCTGCAGCGCCGCGTGATGCCCACGATATTGGCGTATATCGGCGCCGCGCTCGCGGAAATCGGCGGCTGCTTCGCATTCTGGGCCTGGCTGAGGCTGGGTAAATCGCCATGGTGGATCGCACCAGGAATGGTGTCGCTGGCCCTGTTTGCCTGGCTGCTGACGCGCGTTGACAGCGACGCCGCGGGCCGCGCCTATGCTGCATATGGCGGCGTCTATATATGCGCGTCGCTGTTCTGGCTGTGGGCGGTCGAAGTCGTGCGGCCGGATCGCTGGGATACCATCGGCGGTATTGTCTGCCTCACGGGCACGGCCATCATTCTCCTCGGCCCACGTAGTGCGTAAGGGATGGATCGTGCCGTAGGCTCGGCGCCCCATGCAGTAACGACAGGAGCTCGCAGCCCGCTGGGGAATCTACCAGGGAAAGGTTGTGAGCCCCTCGACTGCGCAGGCATCGCAATCGAACAGCAGATAGTCGCAAGCCAACTCGCGCCCCATGCGCATCGCCGCAAGCACTTCGTCCGGTATCTTCTCCCGATCAGGCTCCTCGGCCTCACGGGTGGGGATGAACCAGCCATAGTGGGTGGAAGCGACGGCAAGAGGGCGGCTCGACGGTTCAAGTGTCGCCCAGCCATCGAGCAGGTCCGCGGTTTTCATCGAGACATGCACGGTGCTCAGCACGAGATGGCGACCGATTTCCAAGGGATATTCCTTTCCAGGCGCTTGCGAGGGTTGCGGCCGCCATCCAAGCAATGACGGCCGACGCTAACGACAAACGGGGGGACCGACTGGTTCAGTTGACCCGTTCGAGCAGCTTGCGGGCCTTGCCCTCGAGTTCGAGCCGGCTGTCCTGATTGGTCTTGGTCCTGGCGTGCGCGGTGATCCCCTGCACGAAGTCGTAGAGGCTTTCGGGCGGATGGCCTTCCTCGACCAGCACCGCGGTGATGATCTTCGAGGTCTCGGTCTTGGAGAAGCCGCGCTTGCGCAAGAAATCCTCGCGGTCTTCGTCCTTGCGGGCGACGATCCTCTCGCGGGCCTGCTTGATGCCGTCGACGAATGTGCGCGGCGAGGAGTCGGCAAAATGTTCGAGCGCGGGCGCGGCCTCGTGCGCGAAACGATTGGCCGCGAATTTCGAATGGCGGATGTTGATCTCCTCGAAATTTTCGACGCCCCATAGATTGCGATTCATGCACACGGCGCGCAGGTAAAAGGTCGCGATTCCCAACGACTTGGAGCCGACTTCTGAGTTCCAACAATAGAACCCGCGAAAGTAGAGATCGGGTTCGCCGTTGGGGAGCTTACCGGCCTCGATCGGATGGGTATCATCGACCAGGAACAAGAAAACATCGCGATCGGACGCATAGAGTGTGGTGGTCTCCATGCTGACGTCGACATGCGGATTGTAGATCATACTGCCCCAGTCCAGGACGCCTGGGACCTTCCAGCGTGTGTCGCCGACGCCATTCCCGGCGATCCGCATGACAGCGCTCACCAATTCGTGATCCCAGATCCGGCCATAGTCGGGACCGGTTACGGCGCGCAGTTCGGTGCGGCCGTCGTCGGTCTGGAGCAATTTGACCTGCTCGCCGCGATGGGAAAGCAGCCCGTGCTGCATGTTGATGCCGGCGAGCGCAGCGGGCAGCGTGCGTAGATAGGACGCGGGCGCGCCGACCAGGCTGGCGAGCTGGCCGAACGACCAGTTGGTGGGCGCGATCGGCCGCTCGTCGCCGGGCACGATCAGCGAAAGGCGCTCTGGATTATCGCTGCGCGCCTCGACCCGCACCGCCCTGCTTTCGACGACGCGGGTGGTGGCGCGGTCGGCACGCCGGCGCACGCTGTCATGCAGATCGGTCAGCGAGAGGAAGCGTTCGTCGTCGGGCCGGGAAAACCATTCGGACGAGACCCGGCTCACATTGCGACCGCGGGAGATATCGACGCGGTACCCGCCGCTGACCGGACGGTCATGAGAGGAACCGGCAGGTGCCGGATGGTCGAGGACATCGTGGTCGATTACGCGGGCAAGACTGGCCATGAAGCTGCTCCTGGAGGCTGGAAGGTAGAAGAGCCGGTGCATCACCGCATCCGCGCTCATCCTCTCCCACCCCCTTCCTTCCACCGTCCCGAGCGTTCAGGCCGAAGCGGGTAGCCATTCGTAGAGAAGATGGGCATCGGCCTCGTGCTCGTTGCCGACGGCGATCCGCACCAGGCGCCCGTCGCAGGCAAAATTGCTGGCGCGGGGAAAGTCACAATAGCTGCGTCCCTCGAACACGAAATCCTTCGAGCGGATCTGGATGACCTTGCGGGTCGCACCCAGGGCGCGATGTTTGTAGGGCGCGTGCAGCAGGGTCAGGCTGTCACCGGGCTTCAGGCGCTTTTTGAAGCTTGCCAGCGACACCAGATTGTCGACGGGATTGGCCTTGCCGCGCCGGGCCGCGAGCGCCGCCCAATAGGCCTGTCGAATGCAGACTTCTGAATAAAACGAGCAGTTCCAGTAGTCCTGCAGGGGATTGGTGCGGCAAAAGCCGAAGCGCTCGATCTGGTCGCGCACCCTGACGATAAAGGCTTCTTGCGCGTCCCGCGTGGACAAATCTTCGGGCGCGTCGAGCACTTCGACAGTGATCTTGCGTCCACCGGAAAAACGCTCGCTGCGAATGGCAAAGCGGATTTCGGGTAACTGGCTGGCAAGGTGCCGTTCGATCCGATGACACAAGGTCGGTAGATCGTCGGCCGGGCGATAGAGATCGCCCTCGTAGTGAAAATTGCCGCGATCGTCATGCTCGGTCTGGCTATAGAGGCGCGGCGAAGGCTCCGCCGGTGCGGATAAAGTCATGATATTGTCCTTGTGTCTGAAGGGTCAGGCGGCGCGGGCAGCAACCCAGGCGTGATAACCAAGCCGCGTGTCGCCATTGGCAACCTCGGCCTGCCAATCGACGAGCGGATGTTCGGCAAGCTCATCCCAATGCCCCGGCCCAGGCGGCGGGGCGCTGTTCGGGTTATCGTTCAGCGCCCGTTCGAGCATTTGCGCGGTGTTGTTGAAGACGATGCGATCAGGAAAGATCGCGCAGGCACCCCCGCCGAACTCGCCAATCCGCGCCTTTGAGCAGCTGCAAGCCCATTCGAACCCGATGGGGGCTTCACGCAATGTGGTCTGACAGCAATGCTGGATGAGTGCGGCCAGCGGGTCGGGCTGGAAATCGGTCGTGCTGAAGAAAATGACGGTGCTGATCTCCGGCCTTTCCAGCGAATTCCCGCCCTCGAAATCGACGCCGAATGTCGGAAAGTCGGGATCGGGAAAGATCGCCAGAAAGCCGCTCCAAGGATCGTCGGGCGTCGTTGGCGGGAATGCCGCAAGAAATTCCGGTGTCGGCTCGGTCGGGTCGCCCCCACTCTCGAGGTCATAACTTGCCTGGAAGGCCTCCTCGATGAGCGCCATCTCGGCATGGCTGCAGGTGAAGGCAAAGCTGCCCTGGATGTAGGAATCAGCCATGGAGCACCTCCTCGACCGGAGTGGCGGCATCGCCATCCTCGATGATCGCGAACGGCGGCGGCACGAATTCGGCACGGGTGAACCAAGCCTCAATCGCTTCCATCGTGCCGAGTTCCCGGATCATACTCCGAGCCAGGACGATCTCCTCGCTCTCGGTCATGTCGAACTGCACTGCGGCGCCGGTGCCCGTGAAGATCACCCGCTCGGGTCCGAATGCACCGCCGCAGCTGCCAGAACTGCGTACATAGGCGAGGCTGTGGTCTTCGCAGAACTCCTCGGTCCATTCGAAGGTGCCTCCGGACAGCTCATAGGCGAAGGCCTCCAGGGAAGCACCGTCGCGAACCGAGGATTCGTCAAGTGGCTCACCTTCCCAATCGGCGCGTCCCCCATCCAGATTGATGGCAGCGATGAGGTCAGAAATGCAGGATCGCGGGATAGGCCCGCCAATCAGGATGGACGCGGTGGCACGGTCAGCCATGTTCGATCTCCTTGTGAAGGGGGCAAGCGACGCACTTCACCGCCGCTCCAGCCTCGCCCGCCCCCTCCCCTCCATCTGCACAAATTTTAGGCAGCGATCTTCGGCCTCAATCCAGCGATGGCCGGGAGGCGGGGCGAGAGTCGCAGTCATGAGAGGTGCTGCGTATTATTGCCGGGATGGATCAACGGACGGCGTTCAGCGCTCGTCGGCGGCGACGCCGATCAGATGGCGCAGCTTGGCCCAGGCGAGTTCCTCGCCGGCACGCAGGCCCCGGTTGAGACCCTGGCCATAGAGCCGGTAGGCGGCGGCGGTCACCTCAGGCGTGGCGCTGGCCGGGAACAGGGTAACGAACTGGCCTTCGTCGTCGAGCAGTTCGAACACATCGGCATCCGAACAAAGCTTGGTGATCGCGATCCGTGCCGGACTGTTCAATTGTTCGAGATCGGTGTTGAAGCTCTCAACGAACAAGGGATCGAGGATGGTGTCGTTGTAGGTCATGGGGTTCTCCGGGAGGCGCAGCCTTATCGTTCAGCCGCACCTTCCCTTCCCCACTTCCTCCGTGTTGATTTGCCGACGCCGGCCGGTTCGCTTCAAGGTTGGCTACGGCGCGGACAGTATCACATTGGCACCCTGATGTTCACCGCTTGCGGACGAATTCGGCTCTCAGCACCAGCCCCTTGATACCCTCGTATTTGCAATCGATCTCCTGCGGGTCGCCAGTGAGGCGGATCGACTTGATAAGTGCGCCGCGTTTGAGCGTCTGGCCCGCTCCCT
The DNA here is from genome assembly GCA_964544675.1 of uncultured Sphingobium sp. Taxonomy (GTDB): domain Bacteria; phylum Pseudomonadota; class Alphaproteobacteria; order Sphingomonadales; family Sphingomonadaceae; genus Sphingobium. The sequence continues at coordinate 21,253 of CAZJCT010000015.1, read as the reverse complement.
TGACCTCGAGATCCTTGATCAGCGTGACCTGATCGCCGTCGGCGAGGATATTACCCACCGAATCGCGGACCTCGACCAGCCCGGCTTGCGCGCGCTTTGCTTCGAGTTCGCCGGCCGGCATCCATTCGCCGCTTTCCTCGTCATAAACGTAATCGTCGTCGTTCACGTGTTTCTCCGTTAGATATGTTGGCCCTCGCTAGGTGCAGCGGCGGCGCTTTGATCGATGACCCTGGCCAGATGCCTGGCCGAAATAGCCGCGGGCTCCGGCCACTTTACGCGCTGTCGACGATCAATGCGGCAGTGGTGAGCGCCTTCGGATAGTTCGATGTGTAAAGGAGCTTGCCGGAGGACCGGCCCAGACGCGCGCGTTTGAGCATCGCGAAGGGCTGCGGCCTTACGCCCGACAGAATTACGCGGGCACCTGCGATCCGGGCTTGTTCGACGAATTTCTCCAGTGCCTGCACGCCGCTGGTATCAAGCAGCGGGACCAGGCGCATGCGCAGGATGATGACCTTCGGCGGTTCGCCAACCCGGCGCAATGTATCGAGCAGTTCGCCCGCCACGCCGAAGAAGAAGGGACCGTTGATCCGGAACACCTCGACGCCGGACGGCAATGCATCACGCTGGTGCATGTCCTCGCCATCGAGTTCAGGGTCGTTCGTGATGCCCGCATCGACTTCGACCGCCTCGGCCATTCGAGCCATGAACAGGAGCGAGGCAAGCGTCACACCGACGCCGATCGCAACAGTGAGATCGACCAGAACGGTCAAGGCGAAGGTCAGCAGGAGGACGGCCCGGTCGCTGCCAGGCATCCGCAGCAGCGCGAGAAAGCGTTCATACTCGCTCATGCCCCAGGCGACCATGAACAGGATCGCGGCTAATGTGGCCATGGGCACATAGGCCATCAGGTGGGTGGCGAAGAGGATGAAGAGCAACAGAAAGACCGCGTGCATCATGCCGGCAACCGGGGTCCGCGCGCCCGAGCGGATGTTGGTCGCGGTGCGCGCAATCGCACCCGTCGCCGGCAGGCCGCCAAACAGCGCCGAACTCACATTGGCGATGCCCTGCCCGATCAGCTCCTGATTGGACCGATGGCGGGTTCCTGCCATCCCATCGGCCACCACGGCGGAAAGCAGAGCCTCAATCCCCGCCAGAAAGGCGATGGTGAACGCCGAGGGCAGCACCTCGTTGACCTTGGCGAGCGAAAAGGCCGGCAGCGCGGGCATTGGCAGACCCGCCGGGATATGCGGGAAACGCGAGCCGATGGTGTCGACCGGCAGTTTCAACAAGGCGACAATCACGGAACTGACCACCACCGCGATCAGGAAGCCCGGGAGCCTGGGTGCGGTCTTGCGCAGGCCGATGATGATCGCGAGCGCACCCAAACCGACGGCGACCGTGATCCATTGGATTGTCGCCATGGCGCCGAAATAGGCCTGCCATTTCGGCAGGAAATCGGCCGGAACCGATTTGATCGACAACCCGAGGAAATCCTTCACCTGGCTCGAGGCGATGATCACCGCGATCCCGGCGGTAAACCCGGTGACCACGGGGTGCGGGATATATTTGATCATCTGCCCAAGCTTCGCCGCACCCGCGACGATCAGGATCAGGCCGGCAAGCAGCGTCGCGATGAGCAGTCCGTCATATCCGTGCCGGGCGATGACATTGAACACCACCACCACAAAGGCGCCGGTCGGACCGCCGACCTGGACGCGCGAACCGCCGAGCGCAGAAATCAGGAATCCCGCAACGACGGCGGTAATGAGCCCCTTGTCGGGAGAGGCCCCGCTGGCGATGCCGAGCGCCATCGCGAGCGGCAGCGCGACGATGGCAACCGTCAGGCCCGCTATCGCATCGGCGCGAAAGGTCGAGAATGCATAGCCCTCCCGCAGCGCGGTGATCAGCTTGGGCGTGTAGGAGGTCGTCGTCACCTCTCGGCGTCCTCGGAAGACATCTGCTCAATCGGAGCCTTGTCGTAGAGCATCGAAGGCAGCGGCTGCCTCGCTCTGCCGCTGGCGGTTTCGCGCAGCCGCACGCCGCGGCCGACGCCGATGCTGGGGGCGTTCTCGCCCAAGAGCTCGATCCCGCCATTTTCGAGTGCAGTGATGACCTTGACCAGCGTGTCGACCACGCCGCGCACCTGCCCGTCCGAGGCCTCCATGCGCTGGATCGTGGGAAGTGACAGACCGGCCAGTTCGGCGAGCTGGCGCTGGTCAAGCCCCAGAAGGGCACGTGCGGCTCGCATCTGCTGTGACGTGATCATGCGTGCTCCTTGATGTTTAATACATCAAATATAGATCTTTAACAATTTGATCTGAGATTGCATATATGCCTAATGCTATCGGATAAATCTCTGGGCCCGATCCGGCTCGATGCCAATATTTGCGATCGGGCAACTCATGGCCTCCGGTGCGTCACCCGAATCGACGATGCTGTTCGAGGTGTGGCCCCGTTCGGGATGTTGGATGCCTGATTTTATCGTGTCGCCCTTCGACGACTTGCCCCTGAAACCCGATCCTGTGCACGCCTATGATCCCGGTTCTCGATCTAGCCGCATCACCCTCCCCGCTGTCGGCCGGGAGGCTATATTGCGCGGCCTGCGCGCCCGCTGTCCCCGATGCGGGGAAGCCAGGCTGTTCCTGCGCTTCCTGAAACCGATCCCGCACTGTCCGCACTGCGGCCAGGATTGGACCCATCAGCAGGCGGACGACTTTCCAGCCTACGTCTCGATCTTCGTGACGGGCCACCTGATGGCACCGCTCATCATCGCGCTGACCCGCGATACGCAATTGTCGGTGGCCTGGCTTATGGCGATCATCATGCCGCTGGCGCTGATCCTGATGATCGGGCTGCTTCAGCCCGCCAAGGGCGCTATCATCGGCCTGCAATGGTGGTTCGGCATGCATAGTTTCCAGAAGGAGCGGCCAGACGCGGACGGAGGTGTGGCCGATCAATGACGATCGAGCTTCGCACACTGGTTTCGTTGGAATCGCAGACGCCGCGAAACTGTAGGAAGCGTGAGAACTGACCCGCACATGGGGAACGTCCTATGGCGGCCGGCATAGTCTGACTGCGCGCCCGACGATCCAGGGGTCAGATTTCTGCGGGCAGCCCAAACGCCTTGCCCAACATAATCCGCGTCGATGCAAGCGCAGTATCGAACGCGCGGCCCATACCGCCACTGTCTCCCAATGCGTCACGGGTCTGTTTCGTGCCGGTCAACAGGTCGAGCAGCAGTTCCTCGTCCTGCGACGCTCTTCCCTCGTGCCCCACACGCACAGGACGATGCAGCACAACCTCATAGAGGTGCATCAGGCTGTCGATGACTGGCGCCAACACACCGCCACCTTCCGGTGCGAGCTCTGTGAACAGGTGCGGCTGCACGGGTAAGCCCGTATCGCGTGCCTCGCGCCAGCGGCGGGCGGAGATGAGCACCAGCGCAAGGACGGAGATCGACCTGTTTTCAAGGGGAGCAGATAGATAGGTCATTCGGCGCGCTCCGGGCGACTCGCTCACTATTGCGAATGGTTCGCAACTACTGCCAGATGATGAGGCGGCGGACAAGGAGGCTGCGTCGGCTGGCAACAGACAAGGGGGTGAAAATAATCGGTCGCGCTCGGCTCATGCGCGGCCCTTCATTGGCACAGATATGGCGTTGAGAACCTGCTCAGCCCGGTCCACCGGCACGAATATCCGCGTCACATAGGCGATGACCTCGGTGAAGCATCCGCGTGCCTTCAGCCATTCGCGGTCCTGCGGCTGGGCGCTGCGCAGTTCGAGCCGGCGGCTGTTGTTGACGAAGACCGAGACCAGGCGCGCGCCGTCGAGGCCCGGTACCGGCACGCCCTCATCGCTGCGCGCCGCCGCAATCAGTTCGACAGGCGTCAGCCTCACCGAAGCAGTCAGGCCGAATTCGCTCTCGAGCTTCTCGACCGCCGCGGGCATGACGATGCGCCCGAGAAGAGCCTCGCCGTTTCCATCGCCGATGCGCCAGACCCGCACGTCATCGGCGGGAAGCTTGTGCCAGACAGGAAGCAGCAGGCCTGTCGCCAGGCTGATCGTCTCCACCTCGAGTGCAGCCGAGGCAATCGCGACCTCGGTGTCCCACAGTTCACGGAAGTCATCGCGGTCGATCGGCTGCCAATGGCTGGTCCACAGAGCGCCCAGCGACATCCGGTCGTTGCCGGTCGGGCGAACGAGCTGGCACATCGGCACCGGCCTTCCCTCATCGTCGGTGACCGACCAGGACGGCACCCGCAGCGCAACACGGCCCGAGCGGCTATTGCGCAGGAAAGCAATATCGTCGGTGCCCTCCCAGATCTGCATGAGGCGGTTCCAGGACGTCACCCTTGGGCGCATATGCAGTTCAAGCCGGAGCAGCCGGGTCTCCGCGCCGGTCAGCGGATCGGTGCGCAGCACCTGATCGGAGAGCGGGACGATACGTTCGGCGCGGATCGTCTCGACGCCGAGATCGAGTGTGCCCGCTTCGCGCGCGGCATCGACGCGGGCCTGGATGAGCCCGATATATTCCTCGAAGATCGCGTTCTGCGTCGCTATGCGCAGCGCCAGTATCCGGTTGAGCCAGCGCTGGATCGGCGGCAATTTTTCGAGCAAGCTGCCCCCGTCCTGCTCGGTCAGCTTGAGGCCGGTCATCATCTGGAAATCCAGGAGGCTGGTGCTGGCGAGTTTGCCGGCATGGAGCAGATGATACCACTGTGTCAGCGCTTCCTTGGCATAGTCGCTTTCGAGGTTGTCAGCAGGATTGAAGAGATTTTGACCGCCTGTCTGACGCTGCCCGCGGGTCAGTGCACCGAGGCTGTCGAGTCGGCGCGCGATCGTGCTGATGAAGCGGCGTTCGCCCTTGCAGTCGGTGGTGACGGGGCGGAACACCGGCGGGCTTGCCTGATTGGTGCGGTGTGTGCGCCCGAGCCCCTGGATCGCGGTCGCGGCCTTCCAGCCGGGCTCGAGCAGGAAATGGATGCGGCGCTTGGCCGCGCTGCCGCAATTGAGATCGGCATGATAGGATCGCCCGGTCCCGCCCGCATCGGAGAAGGCGAGGATGGGCTTTCGCCCCGCCATGAAGTCGTCGCTGTCGGCCTTGCGGGCACCTATCCCTCTTGGTTCGAGCTTCTGATTCCCGCGGGGATCGAGCACGATGCGCCGCGTGCGCCCGGTCACCTCGGCGACCTGCTCGCTCCCGAAATGGGCGATCAGCGCATCGAGCGCGGCGGGAATCGGCGGCATGCCGCAAAGCTGCTCGATCAGCGTCTCGCGTGCCGCCAGGGCTTCCTGGCAGTGGACCGGCTGGCCATCTTCGCCCACCATCATTTCCGAGCGCATCGTCCCATCGCTGGCCTTGAAGGCGCGCAGTTGCCGGGTCGGAAAGGCGTTCTTCAGATAGTCCACGAGTCCGTCGAGCGGTGAGACATCCACGAAAAGCTGCGCGCGTTCCTGCGCCGAGAGCGCAGCAAGCCGCCGGTCGAGAATGGCCTCGCCGGTGGTCACAAGTTGCACGACGGCGGCATGGCCCGCGGACAGTTCCGTTTCGATCGCGTGGATCACGCTCGGAATCTTCATCGACAGAAGAACGCCGGAATAGAACCGCTGTTTGGCACTCTCGAACCTGGACAGCGCCGCCCCTTTGGCCTGCGCGTTCAAGGTGTCACCCGACATGCGGTCGACAATATTGGTTGCCTTCAGCGCCTCGTCGAGATGCCGGTGAATGATGCTCCAGGCGTCACTATAGGTGTCATAGATCGCGATCTGGTCAGAGGTGAGCCGGTGTTCGAGTGCCTCATATTCGACCCCCGCGAAGCTCAGCGCCCGCGCGGTATAAAGCCCCATGGCTTTGAGGTCCCGCGCGACGATTTCCATCGCGGCGATACCGCCATTGTCCATCGCCGCCATGAACGCCGCGCGGTCGCGGAACGCAGTGCCGGAACCCCACAAGCCGAGCCGCGCGGCATAGCAGAGGTTGGCGGGATCGGTGGCGCCGGTCGCCGAGACGTAGAGCACCCGCGCGCGGGGCAGCGCATGCTGCAATCGGACGCCCGCCAGCCCCTGCTCGGAGCCCTTGGCGGTGCCGAACTCAGTGTCGGTTCCCGCCGCATTGGCGAGCGCGTGCGCCTCGTCGAACACCAGCATCCCGTCGAAGTCCTCGCCCAGCCAGGCCCGGATCTGCTGCAGGCGCGAGGCCTCGTCATGACGCGAGGAGCGCAGTGTCGCGTAGGTCAGGAACAGGATTCCGCTCGCCATGCCGATGGGCTGGCCCAGCGGAAACGCATCGAGCGGCTGGATGTCGATGGGAAGGCCGCCAAGCGCAGACCAGTCGCGGCGCGCGTCCTCGACCAGGCCTGAACTCACCGAAATCCACACCGCCTTGCGCCGGCCCCGGTTCCACTGGTCGAGAATGCAGGCGGCAACCTCGCGGCCCTTGCCGACACCGGTTCCGTCGCCGATGAAATAGCCGGTGCGGTAGACATGGCCGTGCGGCGTCTCGCTGAGCTGATCGCCCGCGTCATTGGGCAGGAAGACACCCGGCAGATCGCGCTCGAACGCTTCGCCGGCATGGATCAGGGTTTCGAGCTGGGCATCCGAAAGTGCTGCAATCGCACGGTCCTGCAACATCGGCCGGTAGCCGGGCGCGGGCGGCAGCACCGAGGCCATGGCGACCGATTCCACCAGCTGGTCGGGGTGCGGCCTCGCGGCCGGAATTTCGATGCGGGCGAGCCGCCAAGGGACATAGATGCCGACAGGATCGCCTGCCGGGAGCGGCGCGTCCCGGACAGAATAATCGAGCATGCGCGGAATATCGTCGATGCGCGGCTCACGTTTTGGTGCGGCAAGCCGGGTGCCGGTGAGGTTCGTGAAGAGCGGTGACGCCGAAGGTTTGGCAACGGGCCGCCCCCTTGGCCGTGCCATCGCAGGCGCGGGAGGCGGCGATTGCGACGGGTCGATCCGGGGTGGCAGACCAAGCACGATCGGCAGGGCGGCCTCGATATCGGGCACGGTATGGCGCACGGGCATCCCCGCCCAGCCCTTGTCATAGATCAGCAGCCGCACCGCGATGCTGGTGCCGTGCTTGGCGTAGGGATTGCCGAGGACGGTGATTTCCGCTCGGGGCGGGACGACTTCGGCCACCGCCGCATAACCCGCCGCACCACTGCCGTCTGGAGCGAAACTTGGGCTCATGATCGCGACGCAGCGCCCGCCCAGCGCGAGGCGCAGCAGAGCCGAGCGGAGATGGCGAGCACCCGCATGTCGATCGCGGCCCCGACCCTCGCTGCGGCTGAAGGGCGGGTTGATCAAAACCACGCTCGGCGTCTGGCCGCCTGCCAGCTTGTCGTGGATGAACTCCGCATCATGGGTCGTGACGTCATGACTGAGCGCCAGTCCCAGCAGAGCCGCCCGCTGCTCGTCCCGTTCGTTGAGGAGCAGGCGGGCACCAGCCCTGGCGGCATGGGCCGCGAGCATGCCGGTTCCCGCCGAGGGTTCGAGCACCAGATCATCCGATGTGAGCTTTGCCGCCCGGGCCGCGAGCCAGGCCAGCGCCAGCGGCGTGCTGAACTGCTGGAGATCGACCTGGTGTTCCGAGCGGTAGGTCTGGGTCGGCAGGCTGTTCTGGAAGGCGAGCAGCGCGGCGAAGGCCGCCTCGGGATCGGCCGTGCTGATCACTCGCCAATCCTCGCGCTGAAGCAGCAGCACCTGTGAGGCTTCCAGCGCGTCATAGGCGTCGCGCATCGACCAAGCGCCGTCCGCATCGGACGCACCGAAGGCTTCCACCATCTGCCGTGTAAGGAACTGGCGGGTGACGGTGCCGGACCGCGTAAGCGTGTCCGCGACGACGCGGGCGACCGTGAAGAGCGTATCCGCCGTGGAAGAGTCGGACAGGAAGTCAGACTCGGCGAGTTTGAGCAGGGACAAGTTCATCGGGCGCGGTCCTTCGGAAATCGGGCGGCCATCCGCCCCGTCGCCAATCGCCCTCCCCCTTCCTCCCGGCAGCCAGCCAAAAGGAAACGGGGCCGCGGCATGACACCGCGGCCCCGTCAGGAGGGCAGGTTCGTGAGATCAGGCGGCGACGGCGAGCGTATCCATGCCCCCGTCTTCGCGAGATTCCGCGCCATCTTCTGCGAGATCACCGGCTTCGAGGTCCCCGTCGTGGCCTGCGGCCTCGGCGGGTTCTTCAAATGCCTCGGCATCGACACCAATCATGGCATCCGTCTCGGCATCCACGGGCTCGAAGCGCATGGCATCGGGCAGCCAGCTGATCGCTCGTTCCTTGATCTCCGCCTCGACGAGAATGTCACCCGCGAAGAGCTTCTCGGCCGAGGCGGCAAGGTCGTGCTTTTTCGACGCCCCGTAACGGTGACGCAGTTCGGCGCTGCCTACGGTTTCGAACAGCGTCAGGATCGCGGGCTTGGTGATCCGGTCGAAGTAGTTCTTCGCGGTCGGCCGCCACCAGGCCGCGACATCGATCCCCAGCTTGGCGCCGAGATGGTCGACGAAGGCGCTGCCGGTCCTGCCAGCGGGCACCGCGTCGAAGGTCCGCGCGATCGCCCAGCCCAGCCAGGCAGCGCGGGCCTCGTCGGAAAGCGCGCAGAAAGCATCGTAGCGGTCGCGGACATCGTCATGGTCGATCCAGCTGCGATCGAGCGCGCTATCGAGCTTGGCCCATTCTTCGGCCGCCAGTGTGCCGCTCTCGAAATTGGCGACCCGCGGAGACGGCGCCCGGGCGCGAAGTTCGCTGGCAAGATCGCTGCTTCCATACTGCCGGGTCGCCGCATCGGCCATGATGAAGGTGCCGACGTCGAGCGCGAAACGCGGGTCGCTCGCGACGTGGACTGCAAGAAGTTCGGTCTTCATCATCGCCAGTTCGTCTGCAAGCCGCTGGCTCATGACCGGCTTGACCGAACCTTCGGTTTCCTCGCCGTGATCCGCGTCGTCATCTGCACCGGAGTCGCCTTCCTCGTCGTCCGACGTTTCGACCGGCGCGACATAGAGCTGCTCGTGGATGCGAGGGCATCCGTCGCGGCCGATGACGACATAGGCCAGCGCGGACGCCTTCTGCTCCTCGGTCAGGATCGGTGTGCGGGACTGGATCGCCTCATATTCGGCTTCGAGGGCATGGGTCCGCGCTTCGTCATCCTCGGTATAGCCCTCGCCATTCTCGTCTGCCGCAGCTTGCTCGATCGCTTCGAGTTCGTTCTGGATCTGCTCGCAGCGGGCTTCCTCTTGCGGACTGAGCGGGGGAAGCTCGCCCTGGACCTGCCGCAGGCCATAGGTCTCGGTATAGGGGATATGACCAGCGGGCACCGCGCGGATTTCGGCGAAGCCCTCGCGCTGGCGGATCGCTTCGGCGGCTGCGGCAAGTTTTTCCTCGGCGAGGTGATCGAGGATGTCGCCGTCGATCCACATCTCGGTGGCATCGTCGGAAAAGAGGTCGGCATCGATCCTGCCGCCCGCCGCGACATAGTCCTCGCGCCCGACCAGCAGCGCCTTGGGGTCGCTACCACGATAGCCGCCAGAGGCAAGTTGGCGCCGGATCTCACCGACATTGGCGCGGTAATAGCCCTGGCCGAGCTGCTCGAACACCGAGGCCTGGCGCGCGGTATCCGACGTGCTGGCATAGGCCATCGCAATGTCGAGCGTGATCGACCCATCGCGCAGGGCCTCGAACACCGGTTCGGCAAGCCCGGCAAGGCGCAGACGGCCCAGCACGAAACGCTCGGTGAGGCCGAAGCGCTTGGCGATGTCGGCGGGGGTCTTCTTCTCGGTCTCGATGATGTCCTGGAACGCCCGGCAGGCATCGGCGGGATTCATCGCCAATTTGAAGAAATTCTCGGACAGGCTGATCTCGACCGCGTCGTTGGCGTCGGCAAGAACCTTCACCGGCAATTCGTATTCGGCGGGCAGATCGCCCTTCTCGATCGCGCGGTGGACGGCATCGAGACGGCGACCGCCGGCGGTGATCCGGTACTGACCCTTCCTGCGCGCGACCGGCAGGCCGATCAGGTTCTGGAGCACGCCGTGCGCGACGATGCTGGCTTCGAGCTGGGCGTCGGCCTCAGCGTCGCTGGTCTTGCGCACATTGCTGGGCGATTTGGCGAGCTTGGCCGCCGATACGAGAATGATAGGCTGGGACATCGATATTCTCCTGGCGGCCATAGCCCGACCATTCAGGCCGCTTGCCGCAACCAGCTCCCCACCCCCTTCCCTTCCGCACGAAGAACGTCGTTCCAGTCATTGAGGCCATGCGGCGGCCACAGGGTCTCGATGGTCCTGCCCGGCATGGCATAGGCCTCGACAGCCTTGGCCGCGCCGATCCGTCCGCCTCTGTCATTGTCGGGCAGCAGGATCAGCCGTGTGACGGTGTCGGGAATGGCGATATGCGGCAGGCGCTCATTCCCGAGCGTAGCCCAGACGGGAATATCAAGCAGGAGGATCGCCGAAAGGGCGGTTTCGATGCCTTCGGCAAGGCCAAGCGCGTCTGTCGCGGGCATGAGTATAACTGCCCCATGTCCCGGCCGGCCGAGCATGCGCCTCGGGTTACCGAGATCGCGGGCGCGGCACGGCTGGCCAGGATCAAGGAATGTCCGCTGAAGCGCGACCAGCCGGCTCTGTTCGTGAAGTGCGGCGATCATCGCGGGGCGGAACACCGCAAGCTTTCCCCGACCGAGCGGTGTGCGCCCGTGAAAGCGCAAGGCAGATGGCGACAGGATGATCGACCGCCGCCGCAGATAATGCTCGGCAGGCGTTCCCGCGAGTAGGCGCGCGCCATCCCATAGGTCGAGCGTCCGCTGCTGCAGCCATTGGGGACTGAGCGAGGGTTGCGGTGACGGAGTCGTGTTCTGACCGCCCAACTGGATGTCTCGATCCAGACGTCGGATCGCCCGGATCACATCGATCGTGTCGCAGCCCGCGAAGCATTTGAACAGCAGCGCCCGCTCACCAACGCGCACGGAAAGGCTGGGCGAACGATCATCATGGGCCGGGCATCGGCACATCGCGCCGTTCGGCGACCAGACACCTCCAAGGCGTTTGACCAGATCGGCAGCCGCAGCTTGGAGATCGGACTTGATTTGCAGGTATGGTGGGCTGGGCATGTGGCCTCTCTAGAAACAGCCTGTGACACCGCAGCAGAATGATCAAATTTCTGACGATCGCGCTCAAAGGGCAGCGTCGCTAGCGGCACCATCTCAACAGCAGCAGGTGTGCTCCGTGGGAGTATCCGTGGGAGCGTCGCGGTAACAGGCGGGATTCAGCGGGAAAGAGATTGGCGGTTTTCTGCCATTTTTATTCCCCTGGGATCCCCCTCAATCCCTTGCTTCCCGGGTTCGATTCCCGTAGGGGTCACCACTTCGAGCAGTTGCGCGCGTATGGGGTCTCCTCACCCCGGGAACAGCCGTCCGGACGCGTCGTTGGTACGGCGATGGCGCACGACATTCCCCCTTCCCGTTCTTCCGGCCCACCCTCGCGGGAACCGACGCATATCGCCGGACAGGACGCGCGCGGCGGCGAGATCATCCTGCGCACGCGACGCCGCCGCGCGATCTTCATCGGCGGACTGGTGCTGTGGGCGCTGCTGGCGATGCTTGTCTATCTGTTCGCGCTCTGATCAACTCGAAGGCCATGGCGAATCGTCCTTCAGCCGCAGCGCTCGCAACCCTTCTGCTTCTCGGCGCTTGCCAATCCTCGCCCGAGGAGGAGCGCAACGGCACGGGAGCGAATACCGTACCGATTGAGGAGCGCGAGCCCGAGGGCGACGGTGCCCCGGTCAACGAAACCTCCGATCCTGATCTGAGCGAGCCGGCGGGAAGCATGGCCGGCAGCCTGCCGGGCGGCATCATCCCGACCACGTTCCGGGGCCGCTGGGGCCTCGTCCCCACGGATTGCGGGCCCGACAAGGGCGGCGCCAAGGGGCTGATGACGATCGGGTCGGAAATCCTGCGATTTTACGAATCGGTGGCCGAACCGCTGACCCTTGAGCAAGCGGGCAGCGACGCGATCAAGGGCAGCTTCGCGTTCAGCGGCGAGGGCATGGAATGGACCAAGGACATGACGCTGACGCTGCGAGCGAACGGCGAAACGCTGGTGCGGACCGAGGCGGAGCCGCAGGGCAGCTACACCTACACCCGCTGCGCCGGCTAGACCTTGATCGTTTCAGGCTGAATCAGCCTGAAGCGTGAATCACGGTCTCAACCATTTGAATAGAGCCTGATTCACGATTTCGGCGGAAGCGCAAAGCGCTTCCACCTCAACCGATCAGGCTCTAACGCAGCCATGAAAAAGGGCGCCCGCAGGCGCCCTGTTCCGTCTCCGCGATCCTGCCCGGATCAGCCCTTCTTGAGCGAGAGCCCGCCGAAGCGCTTGTTGAAGCGGGCCACCTGGCCGCCCTGATCGAGCATGCGCTGGTTGCCGCCCGTCCAGGCCGGGTGCGACGTCGGGTCGATATCGAGAGCGATGGTGTCGCCCTCCTTGCCCCAGGTCGAGCGGGTCTGGAAGGTCGAGCCGTCGGTCATCTGGACGGTGATCATGTGATAGTCGGGATGGGTATCTTTTTTCATGGCTGGCTCCGTTGCGGGCTGGTTTCCGACCAGCCCATGGATGCGTCATGTGGCGCGAAGCGCGCGCCTTAGCGGCAAAGGCTCTTCAAGGCAAGCGGCGGCGAAACCGATCAGTCGGCCGGCGGGTCGGCGACCATCGCGGTGCAGTTCGCTTCCGCATGCAGCTTGCCGTCGACCATCGCCTTGCCGGTGAACTTGCAGATCGCGCCGCGCATCTGCGTGACCTCGATATGCAGGTCGAGCAGGCAGCCCGGCTCCACCGGCGCCCGGAACTTGGCGCCCTCGATTCCCATGAAATAGACCAGCTTGCCGGTACCGACGAGGCCGAGCGATTCGAACGCCAATATCCCGGCCGCCTGGGCGATCGCCTCGACGATCAGAACCCCCGGCATGATCGGCCGCGTCGGGAAATGTCCTTGGAAAAAGGGCTCGTTGACGCTCACCGCCTTGATCGCGTGGATGCTCTTGCCCGGGTCGATGGACTGGACCCGGTCGATGAGCAGCATCGGAAAGCGATGCGGAAGCGCCGCCATGACCCGCCGGATATCCAGCGGGCCAAGCGTTCCCGAACCGGCCGCAGCCGTTTCAGCGTCGGTCATGCGCGATCAGCGACCGGTCGGCTGCGCCGTTGGGGCGGGAGCGGCGGCAGCGCCCTGCTGCTGGCCGCCCGGACGCCAGCCAGCGGGCGGCACGATGCTGACCGAGGGCACCAGCCGGTCGAGCTGCTGCTTCAATATGGCGGTGACGTCGGTGGCAGGCGCGTAGGAGACCGTCGCTTCATTGTTCAGCAGTACGTCGACCTTGGCCTGCGTCTGGGTCGCCAGAAGTGCCTCGCGCAGCTTGGCGCCGATCTGCTCCTGCACATAGGCGTTGGCGAGCTGGACCGGCTGACCCAGCCGCTGCAGTTCGGCCTGGCCGGCCTGCGCGCTCTGCTGGAGCGTGCGATACTGCTCCTCGAGCGCCGGCGTGGTCTTGCCGCCCGCGGCATTGAGGGCGGTCTGGAGCGCGGTCTGCTTCGTCTTCAGATCGGTGTCGATCGCGGTCTGACGCGAGCGGAACTGGTCGATATTGGCCTTGTAGGTCGTCTCCATCTGCTGGCGTGCGACCGTGTAGGCGTTTGAATCGTAAACCGCCTTTTCAACATCGACGATGGCGACGCCCAGCTTCGACTGGGCTGCGGCGGGGGCCGAAATGCCGACCGTGGCGACAGCCGCCATGGGGATAAGCGCTCCGGCGAGAAGCTTGGCAGAGAATTTCATCAGAACTGAGTCCCTATGTTGAAGGTAATGAGCTTGGTGTCGTCGCCGGGCTCCTTAAGCAAAGCCTTGGCGATGTCGATACGGAACGGTCCGAACGGCGAGTTCCAGTTGACGCCGAAACCGACCGAAAGGCGCGGTGCCAGCGTGTCGCCCAGAAACTGCTCCTGGAAACCGCCTTGTGGGGTTGAATCGACGGGGCAGGTCGGGGCGGACGCCGTCCCGCCCGCATTGCCCGCTGACGTTCCGTCCGACTTCACACAAATGCCCGGATAGCTGATAAGGACCGGCGCGCGGATATTACCTACCGCGCCGACGTCCATGAAGATCGAGGGCCGAAGGCCCAGTTCGCGCGCGCCGCTGCCCAGCGGTATCTCGAGTTCGAGATGGCCGAGATAGTAAACCTTGCCGCCCAGCGCGTCATCGGTCTGACGATTGTTGCCCGCGATCGGACTGCCGCTCGCGTCGAAGAAGGTGCGCGTCACGCGGGGACCGACGCCACGGATGTCGAAACCGCGAAGCTGCGGCTCCCCCAGGAAAAAGCGGTCGGTCAGGCGAACCTTTTCGACGATGTTGCCGGCGATCCGGCGTTCTCCCTCGAGCGAGGCGATATGGCCGCCCTCGCCCCGGATGGAGAAGACAAACCCGCCACCGACCGGGAAATACTGTCCCGCCTCGGCGCGGCTGCGAACGTACCGCACATCGCCGCCAAGGCCGGCGACATCCTGGTTGAACGTCGCATAGAAACCGCGCGTCGGACGGATGCGGTTGTCGCGCCGGTCATAGATGAGCGAGTAGCCGAGCGAGGATGTCGTCCGCTTGCCGATGGCATCGCACAGATAGCGGCCGGCGCGCAGCGGATCGCACTCGTCACCGTTATTCTCGCCAAGGATGCCGTCGCCATCATTGTCGGTGAAGTACACGTTGCGCGCGAGCGTCACATTGTCGAACGACAGGCCATAGCGCAGCGCGAGCGAAATATACTCGGTCAGCGGCACGCCCATGCGGAGCTGGAAGCCGGTCGTCGTCTGTTCGTAGGTGGTGTTGCGATCATTGTCGTTGATATAATTGAAGCTGTTGAGATCGCGCCGGAAAATGCTGCCGCCGATGGCGATGTTGCGGTCGAGGAAATAAGGCTCGGTAAAGCTGATTTCCGCCGACTTCGAATAGTTCGAATAGTTGACGCTGAGGCCGAGTTCCTGGCCCATGCCCCGGAAATTGCGCTGCCGCACCGAGGCCGCGAGGATGAAGCGCTCAAGGCTCGAGAAGCCCGCCGAGAGCTGAAGCTCGCCGGTCGCCTTTTCCTCGACATTGGTTTCGAGGATGATGCGGTCGGGCTGGCTGCCCGGCTTCTGCTCGACCTGCAGCCGTTCCTGGAAATAGCCGAGCGAGTTGATCCGGTCCTGCGACCGCTTGACGAGGAAGGTGTTGAACGCGTCGCCTTCCTGCAAGCGGAATTCGCGGCGGACGACCTTGTCCTTGGTCAGCGTGTTGCCGTTGATGTCGATCCGCTCGACATAGACGCGAGGCGCCGTGCCGATGTTGAAGGCGATGCCCATCGTCCGCGACTCCTGGTCGCGGTTGAAGTCCGGCTGGACCTCCGCAAAGGCATAGCCGAACTGGCCGGCGGTCTCGCTGAGCTGCTCGACCGTGTCCTCGACCAGCTTGGCATTGTACCAGTCGCCCTTTTCCATCGTCAGCGTGCGCTGGAGCAGGTCGGCGTTCAGCTCGCGAATTTCGCTCTTCACCGCCACGTCGCCGAATTTGTAGCGCTCGCCTTCCTCGACGACATAGGTGATGATGAAGTCCTGCTTGTCGGGCGTCAGTTCCGCTACCGCGGACACGACGCGGAAATCGGCATAGCCCTGGGTCAGGTAGAACTGGCGAAGCTTCTGTTGGTCGTAGGCGAGGCGATCCGGGTCATAGGTCGTGCCCGACGAGAACAGCTTGAAAAAGCCGGTCTGCTTGGTGGCCATCTCGCCGCGCAGCTTGCCGTCCGAAAACTCATCGTTGCCGATGATGTTGATACGGCGGACCTTGGATTTCGGACCTTCGCTGATTTCGTAGACGATATCGACGCGGTTCTGGTCGAGCGTGACCAGCTTGGGCTCCACCGATGCGGCGAAACGGCCCTGCCGCCGGTACAGCTCGATGATTCGCGCCACGTCGGCGCGGACCTTGGAGCGGGTATAGATCTGGCGCGGGGCCATCTTGATCTCGGGCAGGATCTTGTCGTCCTTGAGCCGCTTGTTGCCCTCCAGAACGATCCGGTTGATGACCGGGTTCTCGGTCACCTGCACCGTCAGGGCGCCATTGTCGTTGCGGATCTGCACGTCGGAGAACAGCTCGGTCGCGTAGAGATCCTTCAGCGCGGCATCGAGGCTTTCCTGCGTGAACGGGTCGCCGGTGCGCAGCTTGGTATAGGACAGGACGGTGCCCGCCTCGATCCGCTGCGTGCCCGTGACGTCGATCGAGCGGATGGTTGCCGCCGAGGCTGTGGCGGCACGGGCCGGTGCGGCCACCGGTGCCGCGGCAGGAGCCGGCGCGGGCGCCTGGGCGCGAGCGCCCGGAGCGGCGGCGGCCACGCTGATCGCCGACCCCGCCATCAGGAGCGGAAGTGTCCGGCGCCAGCGCCCTTGTTTGCTCATCGCGTCCACGCGGTTCACCTCTGCATCGCTCGTTGTCATTGTCGAAGGGAAAGACGCATCATCCCGCCCGGCTGCACTCCCTGCCCGAACCGGCCTAGCCGATCAAGCTGGAGAGCCCCCGCCAGAGCCCAAAGGATGCCAAATCGTTGAAGGTGACGAGCATCATGAAGGCCAGCAGCAGCGCCAGCCCCGAACGGAACGCCATTTCCTGAACGCGGGGACTGACGGGTTTGCGCTGCAAGGCCTCGACCGCATGGAACACCAGATGACCCCCGTCGAGCATCGGGATTGGCAACAAGTTGATGAACCCGAGGTTAATTGAGATCAGGGCGATGAAGAAGATGAGGTCAGCCGGGCCACGCGCCGCCTGCTCGCCCGAAATCTGCGCGATCCGCAAGGGGCCGCCCAGTTCCTCGACCGACCGCCGCCCGGTGATGATCTGCCCCAGCCCTTCGACCATCATCGTGACGATCTGTCCCGTCTGCCGAATCGCGATCACCGGCGCCTCGACCGGGGACACCGGCTCCACCACCGACGAGGCACTGGCAACGCCAAGCTGGCCGATGCGATATTCGTTGCCGAAGCGGTCGCGCTCGATGCGCGTGCCGATCGTCACCGGCAGCGTCAGCGTCTCGCCACCCCGCTCGACCATCAGCACCGCCGGCTCCCCCGGACGGCCGACGACCGCGCGGCTCAGCGCGTCGAAGCGTTCGACCGACCGTCCGTCGATGGACGTGATGCGGTCGCCCGCACGCACCCCCGCCGCCGCAGCCGCACTGTCGGGCCGGACCGCATCGACGACGCTCGGCGTCACATTCTCGCCATAGGCCATCGCAAAGCCCGCGAGGATCATGATGGCGAACAGGAAATTGGTCGCAGGACCGGCGGCGACGATCGCGGCGCGCTTGCCGACGCTCTTGCTCTGGAAGGTCCGCTCGCGCTCATGCGGTGGCAGCGCGAGCCAGGCAGGGTCGCTCTGGCTGGCCGCGTTCATGTCGCCCGCGAACTTGACATAGCCGCCGAGCGGCAGCGCGCCGATGCGCCAGCGCGTTCCCCTGCGGTCGCGCCACGCCGCGACTTCCGGCCCGAACCCGATCGAGAATATGTCCGCCTGGACCCCGCACCAGCGGCCAACGAGATAATGGCCCAGCTCATGGACGAAGACGAGCGGTCCGATCACCGCCACGAAGGCGAGCAGGGTGAGCAGAACTCCCGGATTCTCGGTCAATGCGCGTAACTTTCAATGCGACCACGGGCCTGCGCCCTCGCCTCGCGGTCGATCGCCCAGATCTCCTCGATGCTGGCTGGCGACGCGGGGCTGAAGCGGGTCAGCGTGTCTTCCACAATCATGGCTATTTCAAGGAAGCCGATGCGACCGTCAAGAAACGCAGCCACGGCCACTTCATTGGCGGCGTTGAGGATCGCGGGCCGCGCGCCCCCCGCCTCCACCGCCGCGCGAGCGAGCGCCAGCGCCGGAAAACGCTCCGGGTCGGGCGCTTCGAACTCAAGTCGGCCAATCGTCGCGAGATCGAGCGGGCGGCAGGGCGTCGCCATGCGCTCGGGCCAGGCCAGGGCATGCGCGATGGGGATTCGCATGTCGGGGCTGCCCAGTTGCGCCAGCGTCGACCGGTCGCGAAACTCGACCAGCGAATGGATAACCGATTGCGGGTGAACCAGTATCTCGATCCGGTCGAGACCGACGGGGAAGAGATGATGCGCCTCGATCAGT
>CAZJCT010000015.1:0-3044 GCA_964544675.1 uncultured Sphingobium sp. | reverse complement strand
CCAGTTGGGGTGCTTGACCGCCTCCGCCGGTGTCACGCGGCGCATGGCGTCGAGCGTGAAGGTGCGGAACGGCCCGCCGCTGGCGGTCAGGGTGATCCGCGCGACATCCTCGATCCGGCTGCCGCAGAGGCACTGGAAGATTGCATTATGCTCGCTGTCGACGGGCAGCAGCGTCGCGCCCGACGCCTGCACCGCCTCTGTCATCAGCGCGCCGGCGGACACCAGCGCTTCCTTGTTGGCGAGCGCCACCGTACCGCCCTCACGGATCGCGGCAAGCGTCGGCGCAAGGCCCGCACAGCCGACAATGGCCGCCATGGTCCAGTCGGGCCTGAGCGTAGCCGCCTCGACCAGTGCAGCCTCTCCGGCGGCGGCCGCGATGCCGGTGCCCGTCAACGCCGCCTTCAGATCGCCGTAAAGCTCCGCGTCCCCGATCACCGCCAGCCGCGCATCATGCGCGATCGCTGCGCGGGCCAGCGCCGGAACGTCGCTGTTGGCGGTCAGCGCCAGCACCTCGAACCGCTCGGGCGAACGCGCCACCAGGTCGAGCGTCGACGACCCGACCGAGCCGGTCGCGCCAAAGATCGAAACGCTGCGCCGCCCCTCGCTCACAGCCAGCCCCCGAGAACCGCGACGAGCAGCAGACAGGCGATGGGAAGAAGGCCGTCGACCCGGTCGAACAGCCCGCCATGACCGGGAATCAGCCGGCCGCTGTCCTTCACGCCCGCACGACGCTTGAGCCAGCTTTCAAAGAAATCGCCTGTTTGCGAAAGGATAGCGATGACCGCTCCCCCGGCGAGAGAGGCAAGCGCGGCCTGCGAAGACCATTCGAGCCGTGGTCCGTCGGGCGACAGGCCGCTGATCGCATAGCCGAGGAAGAGCGAGAACAGCAGCAGCACCAGAGTCGCTCCCGCCACGCCGCCGAACAGACCGGCCCACGTCTTCGACGGACTGATCGCCGGCGCGATCTTGGGGCCGCCGATGGTGCGCCCCGCGAAATAGGCGCCCACGTCAGTACCGATGACGCACGATACGGCCAGCCACCGCAGCGCCGCCGGAGCAAGCAGCAGGCCGGCGGCGGCGGCGCCAACATACATGGCAAGCGGGACCATCCAGCGGATACGGACCGAAGGCGACGCGCTCATCGCACGGACCAGCCCCCACGCCTCCAGCAGAACGCCCGCCGCCACGATGACAACAAGCAGCGCCAGCAGCGCGCCGCCAATGCTCAGCGCGACCGCAGCGACCGCGATCATCACGACCGACGACAGCGTCCTGATCCCCAGGTCGGCGTTCTTCCCGCCCGCGATCAGTCCGCGTGCCATCACAGCCCGCCATAGCGTCGCTGACGCCCCTGAAAGGCGACGCAGGCCTCCGCAAGCGAGTCGCCGTCAAAGTCGGGCCACAGCGTGTCGGTGAAATAGAGCTCCGCATAAGCGGCCTGCCAGAGCAGGAAATTGGAAAGCCGCTGCTCCCCCGACGTGCGGATCAGCAGGTCCAGCGGCGGCAGGTCGGCGGTGTCGAGTTGCGCCTCGATGGCCTCCGCCGTCACATCGCCCGGCGCGATCTCGCCGGCAGCGACGCGCTCGGCAAGGCACCGCGCGGCGCGCACCAGTTCGTTCTGCGACCCGTAATTGAGCGCGACGACAAGCGTCGATCCGCTGTTCCCCGCGGTCAGTTCGAGCGCGTGATCGACCATCTCCGCCGCCGAACGGTCGAACGCCTGATGGTCGCCGATCACCCGCAGGCGAACATTCTCGGCATGGAGCGCCTCAAGCTCGCTGCCGATGAAGCTCTTGAGAAGGCCAGTGAGGTCGCTCACCTCCTGCTTGGGGCGCTTCCAGTTTTCCGACGAGAAGGCGTAGAGCGTCAGGCATTCGATGCCCATCTGGCGCGCCTTGCGGCTGACCTTGCGCACGGCCTCGACCCCGGCCCGGTGACCGACGACGCGGGGAAGCATGCGGCGCGCTGCCCAGCGCCCGTTGCCGTCCATGATGATGGCGACGTGGCGCGGCGCCTGCGAGCCGTCCCCGGTCGCGGGCTGCGCCGGACGGGAGGCCGGGGCGGCGCGCGACCGCGAACGGGGAAGACCAATCAATATGTTCTCCGCGCCTATTGGCTCAGGATTTCCTTTTCCTTCGCCGCCGCCGCCGCGTCAATGTCGGCGATGGTGGCGTCGGTCAGCTTCTGGACTTCGGTCTCGAAGCGCTTGCGCTCGTCCTCGCTGATTTCGCCCTTCTTTTCGTCGGCCTTGAGGCTGTCCATGCCGTCGCGGCGCACATTGCGCGCGGCGATCCGCGCCTTCTCCGCATATTGGCCCGCCAGCTTGGCCAGTTCCTTGCGCCGCTCCGCCGTCAGGTCGGGGATCGGCAGGCGAAGCGTCTGGCCATCGACGATGGGGTTGAGGCCCAGGCCCGCCGAGCGCACCGCCTTTTCGACCGGAGTCACGTTGCTGCGGTCCCAGACCTGGATCGACAGCATGCGCGGCTCGGGCGCCGAGACGGTGGCCACCTGGTTGAGCGGCATGTGCGCGCCATAGACCTCGACCGTCACCGGATCGAGCAGCGCGACATTGGCGCGCCCGGTGCGCAGACCCGAAAGGTCGCCCTTGAACGACTCCACCGCGCCCGCCATCCGGCGTTCGAGGTCGGCCTTGTCAAACTGTGCCATGGGTCCGCTCCTTTTCCTGTGTTCAGCCCGTGGGGATCAGGCCGCCGCGCCAACCGTCGTCGACCGGCCATCGCCGTCGAGAACGCGCGCGAGATTGCCCTGTTCACGGATGTTGAAAACGATGATCGGGATCGCGTTCTCGCGGCACAGTGCCACGGCCGCGGCATCCATGACCTTCAGATTGTCGCTGAGAACCTGATCGTAGGAGACTGTTTCAAAACGCTTTGCGTCCGCAACCTTCTTGGGGTCCGCATCATAGACGCCATCGACGCTGGTGCCCTTGAACAGCGCCTCGCAGTTCATTTCCGCCGCGCGCAGTGCAGCGCCGCTGTCGGTCGTGAAGAAGGGGTTGCCGGTCCCGGCGGCGAAGATCACCA
>CAZJCT010000014.1:0-36838 GCA_964544675.1 uncultured Sphingobium sp. | reverse complement strand
GCGACGCGATCGCCTATTTCGAGCTGGCCGAGGAAATGGAGGAGAAGGACCTCCATTATCTGTCGGTGCTCGGCACCCGCAAGCGCGCGGTGGCGCAGCTGCCGATCACGGTCGAGCCTGCCGACGAGAGCGCCGAGGCAAAGGCCGACGCGAAGCTGATCGAGGACTGGCTGGATCGTGACACGCTGGAGACCGAGCTGTTCGACATCCTCGATGCGATCGGAAAGGGCGCGTCGTTCGTCGAGATCATCTGGGAGACGGGCGACGTCTGGCAGCCCGCGCAGCTCAAATGGCGACACCCGGCATGGTTCGAGTTCGACAGGATCGACGGCGAGACGCCGCGCCTGCGCGACGCGGCCGGACTGGGGCAGCCGCTGGAGCCGGCCAAGTTCATCGCGCATGTCGCCTCGGCGAAGTCGGGGCTGCCCGTGCGCGGCGGACTCGCCCGCGCCGTCGCCTGGGGATGGATGTTCAAGAACTACGCCATCAAGGACTGGGTCGGCTTCCTCGAGATGTACGGCCAGCCGGTCAGGATCGGCAGGTTCGATCCCGGCGCTTCCGAAGGCGACATCCGCAAGCTGATGCGCGCGGTCGCGCAGATCGGCACCGACGCCGCAGCGGTCTTCCCGCGCACGATGGAGATCGAGTTCATCGACGGCAAGGCGGGCGCGGCTCCCAACGAGCTTTGGCGGTCGATGGCGGAGTATATCGACGAGCAGGTCAGCAAGGCCGTGCTTGGCCAGACCTCGTCGTCCGACGCGAAGGCGGGCGGTCTCGGCTCCGGGCAAGCGGACCTGCATGGCGAGGTGCGCGACGATCTTGCCCGCGCCGATGCCAAGCTGCTTGCCGCGACGCTCAACCGCGACTTCGTGCGCCCGATGATCCAGCTCAACAGGGGACCGCGAAAGCGCTATCCCCGGATCAAGATCGGCAAGCCCGATCCGGTCGACGTCGCCGGGCTGGTCGATGCGGCCGAGCGTCTGGTCCCTCTTGGCGTCGAGGTCGATGCCGACGAGGTGCGCGAGCTCGCCGGCCTGCCGGCACCGAAAACGCCCGACGCCCGACGGCTGTCGGCCGCCGCTTCCGACCCCGGTCAGAATTCGCCTCAGGAGCCCTCAGGAGCAGCGGGGGGTGCTGTCCCCGGGAAAATTCCGGCGAACGACCTCTTAGGGCCTCTTAAATCGGAAAATGGGGGCAATCGCGGTCGAGGGGAAAAGGCGGCGACGGCGTCGGCCGACACGCTCCCCGACCGGCAGGCGGACTCGATCGACGACGTGACGGAGGAGCTGCTCGGCGACTGGGACGAGATGTTCGAGGCGATCGTCGATCCGCTCGCCGAAATGCTGGCCAGCTCGTCGAGCCTCGACGAGGCGCGCCGCCAGCTCGCGCGGCAGATCGAGACGATGGATCTCGACGCCTTCGCCGAGCGCATGGCGCGCGCGGGCTTTGGCGCGCACCTCGCCGGCGAGGTCGATGTCCAGCGGGAGCAAGGCGAGGCATAGGGGGTGGCCGACACCGAGGTCCCCGTCCTGCCGCCGGAGGAGGCAATCGCCTTCTTCCGAAGCAAGGGGCTGGCGAAGAGCTTTGCGTGGGCGGACGTCTGGGCGAGCCAGCACGACTATTTCTTCACCGTCGCCAAGATGATGAGCGTCTCGCTCCTGGAAGACACGCATGCGCTCATTCTGGAAGCGCTGAAGGACGGGCGCTCGCCGCAGCAGCTCGGCCGCGAGCTCAAGGACCTGCTCGCCCGGCGCGGCTGGTGGGGTCGGCGGCTGCAGGCCGATCCACTGACGGGCGAGGCAAAGGCCGTGCAGCTCGGCTCCAATCGCCGCGTCCGGACGATCGTCGATGCCAACCTCAGGACAAGCTACGCCGCCGGGCGATGGGAGCGGCAGGAGCGGACGAAGGCGGCGTTCCCGATCCTCGTCTACAAGTCGCGCATGGACGGGCGCGAGCGCGCCGAGCATCGCGCCTGGCACAACACTGCACTCTACTTCGACCACCAGTGGTGGCTGACCCATTACACACCCTGCGGCTTCGGCTGTCGCTGCCTCACGTTATCCATGACGTTGGAAATGGCACAGCGGCGGGGCCTCGAGGTGGGTGCAACGCCGCCCGATTTCGGCAAGCGCCGCTGGGTCAACAAGCGGACCGGCGAAGTGATGGAGATCGAGCGCGGCATCGGCGCGGGCTGGGACTATCATCCGGGTCGGGCGAAGCTCGAAGGGATCGCTCCCGACCCTCTTTTCGGCTTCTCAAAGGGCGATGAGGATTCGGTCGCGGCGGCGGAACCGACAGCGGTGGAGCGATTCCTCCGTCGCTTTGGGATCGATGGCGAGGGCGTCTGGCGCGACGCCGCCGGCTGGCCGCTGCCGATCTCGCGCGCCTGGCTGAAGGGTCTGACGCGCCGCGAGCAGGGCGACGCCGCCTCGGCCGCGATCGCGATCGCCAGCCCGGACGAGATCCGGCTGGTCTGGGTCATCGGCAAGGACGGGCGCGCGATGCTGATGCGGCGCTACATCCTTGCGGCCGGGGAGACGGCGTTCGTCGTCGATGTCGGCACAAGCGCGTGGCGGTTCAGGCGCGTGACATCGGCGCAGATCGCAAAACTCCAGATCGGTGCGGTGACCTGGTCGCGGGACGGTTCGGCGATCGCGGCCTATGATCCGGCACAGCCACGCGATCCCAAGGGCAGGTGGGCGCGCGTCGGATGGTCGTCGCCAATCACCTCGCTCGTTTCGCCGATCACCAGCGAGGAGCAATCGGCACTGACGCACTATACGGGCGATGGCTATGAAGAGATCAATGGAACGCTTCGGGGCTTTCATGACCCCTTAGACTTCAACGATGTCGATCACCACGTGTCGCTCATCGACGGTGCCGTCGCCAAGGGAAGGATCACCGAGGACGTCCGTCTTTATCGCGGTGTGAACGAGGACGCCCTCTTCCAATTGGAGCAGCTGGACCTGACTGTGGGGTCTGTCATCCAAGAGCCAGGGTTTTCGAGCACGAGCAAGTTCTGGGTTGAAGCGGATCGGTTCGCAGGAGGAACCCGCAGGCGTGGGCTGCTGTTTATTGTTCACGCAAAAGCTGGTATGAAAGCGCTCGACGTGACCCATCTCAGTTCGGTGGGCACCGGCGAATATGAGGTACTCTTCCCGCGCAACCAGCGCTGGAAGATCAGGAGTCTAGATTTTGAGCGACGTGTCTTCGAGATCGACCCGGAGGAATGAGCGAACGACGAACCCGCGCGTGTTCGAGTCGGTCTGCGCATACCGCGTCGTCGATCGCAGCCAGGAGCGGACGGATGCGCCGCGGCTTCGACCTGGCACTCTCACCGGACCGAAAGACTGATCATCCTTATCGCGCGGGCCTGCCGCGCGGGCGGTATTCGTCGTTTCCTGCCATCCTGAGAAACCTCATCTGATTTGAGCGCGCCGCCCGTGGCATCCGGGCTGCATGTCCAAGCCCGGTTCCGAACAGCTGACCGCCTGCGCCGTCTTCCATCAGGAAGTCGCGGCTGACGGCGTGCTGCCGTCGCGCATCCAGCTGATGCCGATCGGAACGCATCGTCCCCGCAACGGGGTCCCTCCGGTCGTCATCCTCGCCGATCGCGCCCATGCCGAAGCGGTCGTCGCCGCATCCGACGCCTATCGCGGGCCGCAGGCGATGGTGATCGACTATGATCATCAGACGGTACGCGCACCGGGCGTCGCCGGCCGCGCCGCCGCAGCCGGCTGGGTCGAGCGCCTGGTCGTCGAGGATGACGGCATCTGGGGCGAAGTCGAATGGACCGCCGCCGCCTCGGCCGAGATCGCCGATCGGCGCTATCGCTACATCTCGCCCTACTTCGCGCACCGGCCCGACGGGCGCGTCACCCGGATCATCAATGCCGGGCTCACCAACACCCCCAATCTCGATCTGGCGGCAGTCGCCAGCGCGATGAACACCGGAGACTCCATGACAACCATCAGCCTTCTGGCTGTCGCGACGGCGCTCGGCCTGAGCGACAGCGCGGACGAGCCGGCCGTGATGGCCGCGATCGCCCGCACCAAGGCGGCGAGCGATGCGCTCACCGCGACGGCATCGGCGCTGGGCGTGACGCTCGGCGAGGATCTGACCAGCGCTGCATCCGCGATCCAGGCGAAGGCCGCCAAGCCCGATCCGGCACGCTTCGTGCCCATCGAGACGGTCGCCGAACTGCGGTCGGAAATGTCGGCGCTGCAGGCGACGGTCGACGGCCTTCAGGGTGACCGGAAGGCGGCGATCATCGCCGACGCCAAGGCCAAGGGCAAGTTGCCGCCGTCGCTGGAGAAGCATGCCGAGAGCCTCGACATGACCGCGCTCGCCAGCTTCCTCGCGGCGCTTCCCGAGACGGGTCTGGGCAAGCCCATGTTGCCGGGCGGCAAGCCGGACGACGAACAGGGCGCGGCGCTGGAGGACGAGCTCGCGATCGCCAGCTCGCACGGACTGTCTGCGGACGAGTTCAGGGCCGCCCGCAAAGCTGAGGAGAAGCTCAAGTGACGGCACTTACGAACGGTCGCCGAACCCCCAAGCGGGAAGGCCAGGTGTTCTCGCGTCAAGTTGCGGCGAGCGCCAAGATTCATCACGGAGCTCTCGTATGCCTCAATGCGACTGGCTATGCCACGCCCGGGGCCACCGCCACGACACTTGTTGCTGACGGTGTTGCCCTTGCAGCTGCCGACAACACTGGCGGTGCAGACGGCGCGATCCGCGTTCAGGTGGAGAAGGGGACTTTCCCCTTCGCCAACAGCGCGGCGGGTGACGCCATAACAATCGCCGAGATCGGCGACATTGCGTACATCGTCGACGATCAGACCGTTGCCAAGACCAACGGCACGAACACCCGATCGGCGGCCGGCACCATCGTGGACGTGGACGCCCAGGGCGTCTGGGTCCGCATTTCCTGAAGGACCTGATCCGAGATGATCATCAACCACGGCACGCTCAGGACTCTGGGCACCACTTTCAGCGGCCTCTTCAACCGAGGTAAGGAACGCGCGCGCACGCAGCGATCGCTTGTCTCGACGCCGGTTCCGTCCTCCACGAAGGAGAACGAGTACGGCTGGCTGGGCGACCTTCCCGGCATGCGCGAATGGCTCGGGGATCGCGTTATCAACCAGATGGCAGCGAACGCCTATACGATCCGCAACCGCAAATGGGAGCAGACGATCGCCGTTCAGGCCGACGACATCCGTGACGACAATACGGGCGTGTATTCGCTGCGCTTCGAGCTGATGGGAACGGCGGCTGCCGCGCATCCGGAGCAGCTCGTGTTTCAGACGCTCAAGGCTGGTTTCGCCACCAACTGCTACGATGGCCAGTATTTCTTCGACACCGATCACCCCGTGCTCGACGAGAATGGTGCCGTCACGTCGGTAGCGAACACCGATGGCGGATCAGGGGCGCCCTGGTTTCTGATCGACAACACTCGGGGCGTCCTGCCCATCATCCTGCAAGAGCGCGAACCGCTGAGCTTTGCGGCTCTCGACAATCTCGACGACCCCAGGGTCTTCATGAGCGACGAGTTCGTTTACGGCTCAAGGGCGCGCTACAATGCGGGCTATGGATTCTGGCAGTTCTGTTGGGGTTCGAAGCAGCCACTGACGCCCGCCAACTATGGAGCTGCGCGCGCAGCCCTCGGTAACATGAAGGGTGACTATGGACGCCCGTTGGGTGTGATGGGAACTCTGCTCGTCGTTCCTCCCTCGCTTGAAAGCGCGGGTCTGAAGATCCTCAATAACGAGCTGGGATCGGGCGGCGAGAGCAACGAGTGGAAGGGCACCGCGAAGCTGGAGGTCGTGCCTTGGCTCGCCTGATCGTCGTCGCGGTGACCGCGCTGGCCGTCTTGGGCCGGCGCAGGGCGGGTATGGTCTTTGGTCGGGAGCCAACGTTTCTTCCGATCGACGAGGTCGACGACGATCAGCTGAAGGCGCTCGTCGAGGATCCGCTGCTCGCGGTGCAGATCATGGTCGGCCGGCGAGCCGGCAGCGAGGCTTCGCTGGCGCTCGCCTGCGAGCCGCCGTTCGAAGCGCTCCTGCCCAGGATTTCAGAATTGAGGGAATTCCACGAAGCCCATGGATCAGCAGAGGCACGTGACTCTGCTGATGAGGCCAGATCGGAAGGCGATGCATCGCCCTCCGGGGCGGCGGAGGCAAAGGGTGCGGAGGGCAAAGCCGCCGCACCTGTTGACCCCATGGGCACGGCGCCTGCTGCGGCGGCAGGGGCCGAGGAGTCTCGCGAGCGGACGGACGATGTGTCGGCCTCGGCCGGGGCGGCATCGGACGGGGAGAGGCAACCGGGGGAGACCGCTTATCCCCCGGTCGCCGCAGAGGACACGCCCTCGCCGAAGCGCGGCAGGGCAAAGGACAAGCCGGCCGACGCGGCCGACTGACGACGTTCCGGGCCGCCGGTCGTGCTCTGTGAGGGCGGCCCGGACACAAGCTGCAGTTTCAGGAGCCATTCCGCGTGCCGATTTACGCCACCGTTCAGGACATGCGCGACCGCATCGTCGAGGCCGATCTGATCGAGCTGAGCGACGACGAGCGCACCGGCGCCGTCGTGGAGGCGCGGATCGTCACGGCGCTCGATCAGGCCGACGCCGAAATCGACGGCTATGTCGGCCGCCAGTATAAGCGGGCCGACGCCGCCGCTCCGGTTCCGCCGCTGCTGACCGATATCGCCTGCGACATCGCGCATTACCGGCTCTACCGATTCTCCAATCCGACCGAGCGCGTCGATACGCTCTACAAGCAGGCCCTCGCCAAACTGCGCGACATCGCCAAGGGGCTGATCTCTCTCGACCAGGGCGAGGAACGCCTTGCCGAACGTGACGGGCAGGTGCTGGTCGAATCGGCCGATCGGCTGTTCACCCGCGACAGCATGGCAGGGCTGTAGATGGCCGGCGCATCGATCCATTTCGATATTGCCGAATTGCCCGGCATCGAGCGCTCGCTTCGCGCCGCGCAGGCGCGCTCGCTCGATCTGGAACCGCTGATGGACCAGATCGGCATGGCGATGGAAACCACCACGCACGAGCGCTTCGAGGAGGAGCGTGCGCCGGATGGCGCGCCATGGACGCCGACGATCCGGAAGCGCGAGGAAGGCGGCCAGATCCTCCGCCAGCGCGGCCACCTCGACAACAGCATCACGCACAAGGCGAGCGCGGACTCGGTCGAGATCGGGTCGAACCTGATCTACGCGCGCATCCATCAGGAGGGCGGCACGATCAGCGCCAAGGGCGACGGGCCGCTCCGGTTCAAGCTTCCCGGCGCGCTCGGCTTCCGATCGGCTGAGAGCGTCTTCATTCCGGCGCGCCCGTTTCTCGGCATCGGCGGCGACGACGAACAGACGATCGTCGAACTGACCGAGGACTATCTTCTCGGGGAGCTCGGCGAATGAGCATGCTTGGCCTCTGCGGAGCGGTGTATCTCCCCGTCGCCGCCGTCATCCTGCTGCTGGTGCGGCTATCGCTCAGGTCCGAGCCGACGGCCCACGGCCAGATCGTCGGCCGCCAGCTTGGACTGATCCTGGCCATCTTCTGGCCGCTGGTCCTGATCTGGATCGCAATTGTCGGGGTGAGGTTCGGCTTGAGCGCCGCCTTGCGCCTGATTCGGGGTGCGTCATGATCGGTGCCGTCGAGAACGCCGTCCTGGCGAAGCTCGCCGCTGCCGGCGGGCCGCAGGGTTTCGTCTATGACTTCGCGACGCTCGAAGCCTCGCCCGACGACTGGGACGCGCTTTTCGCCGAAGTGTCGCGGGGCGTGCGCGCGCCGGCGGCGTGGATCGGTTTCTACGGCTGGGACCGCACCGTGCGCGAGGATGGCGGTCTGATCCGCTGCGAAGGCTCCCGGTTCGTGCTCATCGTGCTGGCGCGCTCGCTGCGCAACGGCGCGGACGTGCGTCAGGCAGGCGCGGCGGCGCTCAATCCGGGCAGCTATCAGCTGCTCCAGGACGTGACGGCCTGCCTCGTCGGCTTCGAGGCCGACAATCTGTCGATGAACCCGCTCCGCGCGGGCAAGAGCTGGCAGATCAACCGCACGAAGGCGCTTCGCGACAACAAGCTGTCGGCCTTCGCGGTGGAGCTGGTCACCGATCTCTGGATCGAGCCGCGATCGGACAGCGCCGATCCCTTCACGCATTTCCACGCCGACTGGGACGTGCCCCCGCTCGGCGCCGGACGCGACGGCACGGCGATCGGCGGCACGCCCTGGGCTGGTCCCGATCCCGACAATGCCGACGCCGCCGACGACATCACGCTTCCAGGAGCAACGCCATGAATCGCCCCGACATGATCAAGGTGACCCCCGAACCGGGACGGCAGGTTCGCAAGCCGGATGGCCATCTCCTGGCCGCAGGCGGCGAGACCGTCCCCAATGGCAGCTACTGGCGGCGGCGGTTCGATGACGGCGACGTCTCGATCGAGATCATCCCCGCGGCCCGCAGCAGGAAGGACAAGGCATGACGATCAGTTTCAACAGCATTCCGGTTGGTTTGCGGACGCCCGGCGCCTATGTCGAGTTCGACGCGAGCCGTGCGACGAACGGCCTGCCGGCGGGCCTTAATCGCGCGCTGCTCATCGGGCAGCGTCTTTCGACCGGCACGGTCGCGGCGCTCACGCTCACGCCGGTCGCGACCGCCGACCAGGCCGAGACCTATTTCGGGCGCGGCTCGATGCTGGCGCGCATGGCCCGCGCCTTCAAGGCGGCGGATCGCAATGTCGAGCTGATGTGCATCGCTCTCGACGACCTGCTCGCCGGCGTGGCCGCGACCGCCACGATCACCGTCACCGGCACGGCAAGCGCGGCTGGAACCATCGCCCTCATGATCGCGGGCCAGCGCGTGCCGGTCGGCATCGCGTCGGGCACGTCGGCCTCGGGCGTCGCCACGGCGATCGCGGCGGCGGTGAACGCCGCCACCAGACTGCCGGTGACCGCCACGGCAGCGTCTGCGGTCGTGACGCTGACTGCGCGGCACAAGGGGAGCTGCGGCAACGAGATCGATGTCCGGCACAGCTTTTACCGGGGCGAGACGTTGCCGACCGGCGTCACGCTTGCGATCGTGGCCATGTCGGGCGGTACCGGCGATCCCGATCATGAGGACGTCTGGGCGGCGATCGGTGACGCGCCCTTCTCCGCGATCGCGATCGGAACGGCCACCGCCACCATCTTCGCGTCCTGCAAGGCCGAACTGGAGGACCGCTTCGGTCCGATGCGCGCGCTGGAAACCTTCCTGTGGGCGGCGAAGTCCGGAACTCAGGGGTCGCTGTCGAGCTTCGGGTCGGCGCTCAATTCGCATCTCGTCAGCGTGATCGGCACCGGCAAGTCGCCATCCCCACCGTGGGAATGGGCGGCATCGGTCGCCGCCGTCGGCAACGCGTCGGGAAATATCGACCCAGCCCGCCCGCTGCAGACGCTCTCGCTGCCGGGGATCATCGGCCCCGGCGAGGGCGAGCGCTTCACCCGCGCCGAGCGCGAGCTGCTGCTGCGCGACGGCATCGCCACATACACCGTCGATCCGGACGGCACGATCCGCATCGAGCGGGCGATCACGACCTATCAGCTCAATGCGGCGGGCATCGACGACACCGCGTTCCTCGACGTCGAGACGGTGCGAACCCTGTCCTACATCCGGCAGGCGGTACGGACCGCGATCTGGCTCAAATATCCGCGCCACAAGCTCGCCAACGATGACACGCGCTTCGGGCCGGGACAGGCGATCGTCACGCCGAAGATCCTGCGCGCGGAGCTGGTCAGCCTGTTCCGCCAGCTGGAGGAGGCGGGGCTCGTCGAGAATCTCGACCAGTTCAAGGCCGACCTGATCGTCGAGCGCAACGCGACCGATCCCAACCGCGTCGATGCGCTCATCCCGCCCGACATCGTCAACCAGTTCCGCGTCTTCGCCGGCCAGGTGCAATTTCTCCTCTGAAAATGTGCCCGGCAAGCCGCTCTAAGAGCCCTCTGAAAGGATTTTGAATGGCGAATCCCAATCGCGTCGCAGGCCAGGCCCGGCTTAAGGTCGACGGCCAGATCTTCGAAACCGACGGCCAGTCGACCCTGTCGCTGGGCGGGCCGGTCCGCACCGCCGTCAAGGGCGACTATCAGGCGGGCGCGTTCAGCGAAGCGACCGAGGAAGCCCGGGTCGAGATGTCGATCCTGCTGAAGGCCGGCACGTCGCTGTCGTATATCCGCTCGATCGACAACGGCACGGTCACGCTCGAAACCGATGTCGGCCAGACATGGTTGGTCCGCAACGCCTATTGCGCCGAGGCGATCAGCTTCGCGACCTCCGAGGGCAAGGCGCGCGTGGTCTTCATGGGACCGCCTGCCGAGGAGCTGACGGTATGAAGGCGCGTCCGCTACCCGAGGGTGCGCAGGTGCTCCACGATGGCAAGGTCCGCTACGAGCTGCGCTGGCCGATCACCTATCAGGTCGGCAACGAGCAGCAGACGCTCAGCCATGTCACGATCCGCCGCAAGATCTACGCCGACAACCTCGCGATCAAGGCGATCAATAACCCGGTCGATATCGGCTTTGCGCTGATCCAGCGACTGTGCGGCCTCGAAGAACCGCTGATCGAGGCGATGGATGATGCCGACAGCGAGGCGATCGGTGCGATCATCGAAAGTTTCACGCAGCCTGGCCCGCGAATGCCGACGAGTGCGCCCGGCTCCTAGCCGCGGTGCTGCATTTCGGGGCCGCTGACATCGAGGCGATGGACGCGGAGCGGTTCGATCATTGGGTCGACCAGGCGATCGAGGTTTCGAAGGCCCAGGCGGGCGACGGGTGAGCGCCACGCGGCGCGGAGGGTGACGACAGATGACCATGCGCGCATCGCTGATCATATCCGCCCGCGACCAGGCGTCGTCGGCGTTCGGCCGCATCGCCGCCAACGCCCGACGGATGAGCGAAGCGTTCCGGCCCGTCCAGCGCGAAGCGCAGGCGGCGGACCGAGCGCTCGAGCGTGTCGGCGGCTCAAATGTCGCCAGCCGCTTTGCGCGGATCGGTGCGGCGGCGCGGCGCATGGCGAGTGACCTGAAGGTCGGCGAGCGCGCGGCTTATGGCGTCGGCTATGCGCTGGGGTGGACGGCGAGGAAGAGCGCAGGGCTTGCGCTCAGCACTGCCAAGTGGGGTGCGGCGGCAGGGGCGACGGGCATCGGCGCGGGGCTAGGCGCGCTGCTGTTCGGCTCGATCCGCGTGGGCGCGCAGTTCGAGCAGTATGAGACACAACTCAGGACGGCGACCAAATCAGCCTCCGCCGCGAAGGCCGCGATGGCATGGATCGAAAAGTTCGCGGAGACGACACCCTATGAGTTGGATGCTGTAACTGCCGCATTCATCCGGGCAAAGAATCGAGGCATCGACCCGATGGACGGCGCGCTGCGCGTGCTGGGCGACGCGGCTTCCGCACTCAACACCCCTATGGAACAGGCGGTTGATGCGCTTGGCGACGCGATGCGTTTCCAGTTCGAGCGTCTCCTCGAATACGGAATCACGGCTCAGCAAGCCGGGGAGAAGGTTACGTTCAGCTGGGTCCAGAATGGCAAGTCGATGAGCCGCAGCGTCCGCAAGGATATGATGGACGTCAGAACTGCGGTCCTTGAAATCATGCAAGCCAACTTCGGCGGCGGCATGGATGCGCAGAGCCGGACATTAAACGGGCTGGTTTCAAACCTCAGCGACAAGTGGACCAAGTTCCAAAAGCTGGTAGCTGATGCCGGCATCTTCGATCTGGTTAAGTCGAAGCTCGAGGCGATCCTCAGCTGGGCAGACAAGGCCTCCAAAGACGGCCGCATGAAGCAATGGGCCGAGCGAATTTCCGACGCGCTCGAGCGGGGGGTCGAGTGGGCGGACAGGTTCATTAATGACACCAACTGGGAGTCGGTCGCTCAAAAGATCGGCGTTGTCGCCGAAGGCGTCTGGAACATCGTGGACGCGTTGGCCAGCGCCATCAACAAGTTGAAGCTTTGGCGCATCGACGGCGAAATCGCAATGAACGAGGACATCGCGAATGGCTGGCTGACGCCGAGCGACAAGAGGAAGCAAGCGCTCGACACCATCACCCGGCTGCGCACAATGCGTGCCGATTATGCGCCCGACCAACGCGAAGGCGTGCCTAAGGTCACCCCGGGCAAGGGCTGGAAGTTCGTCCCGCGCGCGAAAGGAGGAATGCCTTGGTCGCCGGCTATGCAGAAGCAGCTCGACAGCGCAACGGGCGCGATGCGCAAAGGCGCCACAAAACCCTTGCCGAGCGCACCTGCAAAGAAAACGGCTGCCGCTGACGTACGAGTCGGCGGAAAAGTCGATATCGGTATCGAGGTCAAGGCCGCTCCCGGCACCGAAGTCCGCACGACCAGATTGGCAAGCTCCAACAGCCGCGTCGTGCCTACGGTCCGCACCGGGCGTGCGATGGCGGAGCCGGCCTGATGTGGCGCGACCAGTATCAGAGCGGGAGCTTCCGGGGTGCCGAGTTCCGCACGCAACGCCACGACACCAGCGGCGGACGGAGGACGGTCGTTCACGAGCTGCCCGGCCGCGACGAGCCCGTCGTCGAGGATCTCGGGCGCATGCCGGGCAGCTATTCGGTCGAGGTCTTCGTCGCGGGGACCGAATACTTCTCTGACCGTGACCGGCTGCTCGACGCGCTGAATGCGTCGGGGCCGGGAACGCTCGTTCACCCTTGGCTCGGCCGCATGCAGGTCTCGGTCATCGACTTTCAGCTGACCGAATCGACCGAGGAGGGCGGCGTCGGCTTTTTCCGCATCAGCTTCGTCGAGGCGGGTTTGCCCGTCGCCGCCAATCAGGGGAGCGACAGCCGCAGCCAGTCGATCGACGCGGCCGACGCCGCGACGGGCGCAGCACCGGCGCGGTTCGCTGACCGCTTTTCGGTCCAGGGCATGCCTGCGTTCGTCGAGCAGTCGGCCGCCGCGATCGTCGGCGGTCTCGCCACGGTCACGCGCTTCAGGGCGGCGATCGGCGGCGGCATCGGACCCGCGTTGCGGACGTTCGAGCAAGGGCTGGCCGCGCTCGGCGTCAGTGGACTGCTTCGCTCGCCCTTCCAGCTTGGGACCACGTTGGTCGGGCTTGTCCAGGCGGTCGGAGCGCTGACCGGCTCCTCGCGCCGCCGCATCTCGGCTTTCAGCGCGATGGCGGCCTATGAACCGGCACAGGACCCGGCGCTGGGGACCGCGATCGCGACCATGAGCAGCTACACCGCACTGACCGCGCCGACTCCGACGCGCCGGGTCGAGGTCGCCAATCGCGACGCGCTCACTCACGTCTTCCGGCTCTCCGCCGCTGCCGAGCTCACGCGCGCGATCGCGGGAGCGTCGTTCAGCTCGCGCGAGGAAGCGCAGGCCGTTCGCGCGGCGTCGGTCGATGTCCTCGATCGCGCGATCCGCTGGGCGTCGGACAGCGGCGAGGATGAGCGCGCAGCCGATTATGAGGCTCTGCGCCGCGCGATCGTTCGTGACATCCAGCAGCGTTCCCCCGGACTGCCGACCCTTGCGACGATCGACACGCATGCCAGCGAACCGGCGATCGTCGTCGCCAACCGGCTCGCCGGGCATGCCGCCGCAGCTGCACGCGCCGACGACCTGGTCGCGCGCAACCGTGTCGCGCACCCGGCCTTCCTGCCCGCCGGCGTTACGCTGAAGGTCATCGTCAATGGCTGAGGCGGCGTTCGAAACCGTGAGCCTGTCGATCGGCGGCTCGACCTATGCGGGCTGGACGGGTGTCCGGATCAGCCGCTCGCTCGATGCGCTGACCGGGTCATTCGAAACGACACTCGTTCGGCGCGATCGCACTGGCGACAGTCCGCGCGCGTTTCAGGCGCTCGCCGACTGCGCCGTCATGGTAAGCGGAGAGCAGCTCATCGCCGGCGTGATCGATCGCGTGTCGGTGCGGCACGATGCCCGCGCGCACGCCATCACTGTCGCAGGTCGCGATCGCGCGGCTGCGCTGGTCGACTGCTCGGCGATCGTAAAGCCCGGCAGCTGGCGAGGCGCGCGCTTCGAGGCGATCGTCCGCGAGCTGGTTGCGCCGTTCGGGATCGCCGTGCGCTTCACCGCGCCGACGGGCGGTCCGATCAAGCGTTTTGCCATCCAGCAGGGCGAGACAGTCCACGAGGCGATCGAACGGCTCTGCCGGTTCCGCGCGCTCGTGGCCTGGTCGGAGGCGGACGGCAGCATCGTGATCGGCAATCCGGCATCAGGCGCGCTCGTCGGCCGACTGGTCGAAGGCGAGCATCCGGTGCAGCTCTCGGTCGATCACGACGCGAGCCAGCGCTATTCGGACTATGTCGTGAAAGGGCAGTCGTCGGGAGACGACGACGCCAACGGACGCACCGTCGCCCAGCTCAGCGCCACCGCGCGCGATCCTGCGGTACCGAGCTACCGACCGCTGGTCATCATCGCGGAGGAGCAGTCCGATCTCGCCTCGCTCAAGAAGCGCGCGGACTGGGAAGCCAATGTCCGGGCGGCGCGCGCGCAGACGGTCACGGTCGCCCTGCAGGGCTGGCGCAATCCGCAGGGCGGCCTGTGGGCACCCGGGCAGCGCGTCCACCTTGTAGCGCCGTCGCTTGCGGTCGATCTCGACCTTCTGGTCGTCGCGGTCGAGCTGAGCCGCGACCGGGCCGGCACGATCGCAATGCTCGACCTGCAACGGCCTGAGGCGTGGCAGCAGCTTGCGGTTCCGGAAGATGCCGACGCCACCAGCCTCGAAAGGCAGGCGGCATGAGGGCGCTCTCCGGACGCATCGCCATGATCGCGTCGCGCGCGATCGTGCGCCTCGTCGACGACGCGCTGAAGCTGCAGGGGGTGCAGCTGGAGCTGCTCGCCGACGAGAGCCAGGACGCCGTCGAGCGCTTCCAGAATTACGGCCTGACCAGCCGCCCGCGCGACGGCGCCGAAGCCATCGTCCTGTGCATCGGTGGGCTGCGGAGTCACGCGGTCGCCATCGTTGTCGACGATCGCCGCTACCGGCTGCAGAACCTCGCTGAGGGTGAGGTCGCGCTTTATGACGATCTCGGCCAGGTCGTGCATTTGACCCGCGACGGCATCCGGCTCAGCAGCCCGCTCAAGGTGACGATCGACGCGCCCGAGATCATGCTGGGCGCAGAGGGCGGCCAGCCGGTCGCGCGGGTCGGCGATCCGGTGTCCGGCGGCGTCATCCAGGCGGGATCAAGCGTGGTGAAGGCGGCATGACCGATCTCGCGCTTCATTGGGACGCCGAGGCGATGACGGGCGATCTGGCTCTGGCCGGACGAAGCCTCGCGGTCGATGACGGCCTTCGCACGGCCATCCTCCTGTCGCTGTTCACGGACGCGCGCGCCCGGGCCGATGATCCTCTGCCGACGCCAGATGCCGACCGGCGCGGATGGTGGGGAAATGCGCATGATCGGGACGGGACGGCAGCGCCTGAGCTCGGATCGCGCCTGTGGCTGCTCGAGAGGAGCAAGACGACTGCCGCCACGCTTATCCGCGCGCGCGAATATGCGACCGAGGCCCTTTCCTGGCTGGTCGACGACGGAATTGCCGAGCGGGTCGATGTCACTGTCGAGCGCCAGACGCGCGATGCGACCGACTGCATCGCGATCGGAGTCGTCGTCGAGCGGACCCGAGGCGCTGGCTCCGAGCGCTTCGATCTCGTCTGGGAGGCCAGCCAGTGAGCTTCAACCGGCCGACCCTGACCGAGCTGATCGAGCGCGCGCGCCTCGATGTCGAAAGTCGTCTGGACGGAGCGGACGCGCGCCTTCGCCACCAGATGATCGATGTGCTCGTCCGCATGCATGCGGGCGCAATGGCCAGCCTCTATGGCTATCTCGACTGGGCATCGCGCCAGATCCTGCCGGATACTGCAGATCCGGAGATGCTCGCCCGCCATGCCTCGATCTGGGGCATAACGCGCAAGGCCGCATTCGCAGGCGGAGGAAATGTAAGCTTCGACGGCGTGGCCGGCACAGCCATCCCAGCCGGAACGCTGCTCAGTGCCGGGGGCGAAAGCCAGTATCGCACGACCGAGGCCACGGTGATTGGCGGCGGCGGGACGGTAACGACGGCGGCCGAGGCGCTTGGAACAGGCGCCGGCACGGCGATGGCGGAGGGACAGAGCCTGACGCTGACCGTGCCGATCCCGGGCGTCGCCTCGATCGCCACGGTAGCGACGGGCGGCATCAGCGGCGGCGGTGCGGAAGAGAGCGATGAGAGCCTTCTGGACAGGCTCTTAAGGCGCATTCAGACGCCGCCGCAGGGCGGTGCTGCCGGTGACTATGTGGCCTGGGGACTGGAGCAACCCGGCGTCACGCGCGTGTGGGCCTATCCGCTGTGGCTGGGCCCGGGCACCGTGGGCGTGACCTTCGTCCTAGACGATCGCGAGGACATCCTGCCCACAAGCGGCGAGGTCGCGGCCATGCAGGAGGCGCTCGACGCGCTCCGCCCGGTGACGGCGGCGCTGACGGTCTTTGCCCCGGCTGCCGTCCCGGTCAATGTCACCATCCAGGTCGCGCCCTCTACCGATGCGGTGAAGGCGGCGATCACGGCCGAGCTGGTCGACATGTTCCGCCGCGACGCCGAGCCGGGTGTGACAATCCGGCGCAGCCGCATCAGCGAAGCGATCTCGATCGCAGCCGGTGAGAATTATCACACGCTGGTTGCGCCGGCCGCCGACGTCGTGATGACGCCGGGCCAGCTGCCGGTCCTTGGCACGGTGAGCTGGTCATGAACGCGCTGACTCCTCACGACGCCGAGACATGGCGCGGCCAGCTTGCGCGGTTCCTGCCCACGGGTCGGATCTGGCAGGTCCCCGAGGGTGGCGCGTTCGACGGGCTGCTGTCCGGACTGGCCGAGGAATATGCGCGGGCCGACGCGCGCATCTCGACACTGCTCGAAGAGGCCGATCCGCGCACGACGCTCGAGCTGCTCATCGACTGGGAGCGGGCCGCGGCGCTGCCCGATGCCTGTACCGGCACTCCCGACACAATTGCCGAGCGGCAGGCGGCCGTGGTGCAGAAGATCGCCACGCGCGGCGGGCAGAGCATCGCATACTTCACCGACGTCGCAGCCTTGCTCGGATACCCGATCACGATCGAGGAGGTCCGCCCGTTCGAGGTCGGCGACGAGGTCGGAAGCCTCACGAGCGACGACGAATGGCGTCATGTCTGGTTCGTCCACATCCGCTTCGATGGCGATTTGCCCAATCTGGTGGTGGCGAAGGTCGGCGACTCGGTCGGCGTGCGCGTGCGTGACTGGGGCATGATCGACCTCGAATGCATCATCGGTCGGCTGGCGCCGGCCCACAGCATCGTCCTGTTCAGCTATGAGGAGTGAAGCATGCATCGCATAGATGCGCCCGGTCATGTCGCCGGGCAGTTCAGCGCCGGCAACCCCGCAGCGGGCCAGCGCGCGACGCAAATTGACGCTGACTGGCTGAATGCCCTTCAGGAGAACATTTGCCGTGTAATCGAAGCGGCAGGACTCGATCTGGAAAAGGGTGATCACGATCAACTCCTCACCGCCATAACGGCCTTGATCGCTGCCGCCGGGTTCGCTCCAACAACCGGGCAGATTTTCTCCGGTCAGGTCGGACGGGACGCGAATTTCTACCTCGACCTGTTCGGAACGCTGGCACTGCTCAAGATGGCGGCGAACGCGGATTTCAACTACGACCGTCTCAACAACCTGTTCGGCTTTTCCGTGGATGGCGTAACCTCGGTCCATATCGGCGCGACCGGCGTCGCAATTGGGTCGGGCAAGTCCATAAAGCGCAATGGCAACGGCAAATACGTCTGCTTCGCCGACGGCGGCGTCATCGGCGATAGTATTACACGCTCAACCGATGCTCCTTCAGTTGGTGGCGGAACTGATGGCGATTTCCACATTCAGATCACCGG
Organism: uncultured Sphingobium sp.; assembly: GCA_964544675.1. GTDB lineage: Bacteria > Pseudomonadota > Alphaproteobacteria > Sphingomonadales > Sphingomonadaceae > Sphingobium. The sequence continues at coordinate 18,932 of CAZJCT010000014.1, read as the reverse complement.
GTCCGGCACGATGGTGCTGTGGCACAATTACGGTGGAACCTGGCACCAGAGCTGACGAGGGACCCGTATGCCTGAGCGCTTCACCAGCTCGATCGACCCCGCGCGCGACGGGGTCATCATCGTCAAGAGCGATACGCAGACGCTCGACCCAAAGATCAAGGCGCTTTGGGCCAACGCAGCCGGCACGCTTATCTGGGACGGTGAGACCGGCATCGATATCCACATGGTCATCCCCGGACCCGGCCCGGTGCCGGTCGTACCCAAGCGCGTGAAGACCGCCAGCAGCTTCACCGCCGGGCAGCTCGTGGGGATGATGGGGTGACATACACTTTTGGTGTCGGTTTCCTGTTCGGCAGCCGCTTTGAGGAGTCGGCGGCTGCTTTGCCCGAGGGCGCAGTGTTGCTCTGGGCAGACGGCTCGACGCTGGCGATGACCGGCGACCAGGCACCGTTTGACTATGCGATCGGCGCGGCATCGAGCCTGACGATCGGCGGGCTGCCCGCTGATGACGATCCGCAGCCCGATCTGCTGACAGCGATCGAGACCGCTGCCGGCACGCGCAATGTCCCGATTGCGCTGATACTCGACTATCTGGAGACCTGACCCGATGGCACGCAAGACGATCGCCGAAGCCCCCGTCGCGACCGCCGACCAGATCGCCGGAGCCTATATCCCGGCAGTGGACGAAAACGACCAGGAGGTCCGCATCCCGATCGCCAAGGCACTGGGCGGTACGCGGCTGATCCTTCGCCAGGTCGATCGCACGGCGCAGATCACGGGGCGGCTGGTGTCGCCTGGAAACACCGTCGCCGGCATCGCGATCACGCTGTCGCTGACCGATGACGAGACCGGCGTCGTCACCGACGTCACCGGCGCGCTCCGTCCCGTGACCGACGACAATGGCGATTTCAGCTACACCTTCGCCGGGCTGGACGCGCCGACCACGGTCAAGACTTATACGGTCGAGGCGACCGCCGCGAGCTTCCTGACCGAGCGCCTGATCCTGACCAAGCACCCGCTGTCGGTGTTCACGACCGCAGCGACGGTCTCTTCGACGAGCCTCATCGGCGATGCGATCACGGTCGATGTGGGCGAAGGGTCGAACAGCCCGCTCGAATATCAGGTCCGCCGCCTCAATGGATCGGTCGTCATCGCCGATGGCGACCAGATCGCCTACGTCATCAAGCCGATCGACATCGGCGACACCATCGCGACTCAGGTGCGCATCCGCAACGCGGGCGGTATCTCCGCCTGGGCCACCGCTGGCGTCACCGGGCCGATCGCGGCCAAGGATTTCACCGTCACGACCGCGCCGACGCTGAGCGGGTCCACAGCGCTGGGCAGCACTCTCGTTGTCGATCCCGGCGAAGCAAGCGAGAACGCCGTTCCGGTGGCCTTCACATGGCGGCGCGGAGGTGCGACACTGCGGGACAACCGGGTGCCGAAGCGGTTCTATTTCAACTACAGCAACGAGACCGGCATCACGCCCGCAGGCGACAATTTCACGCGGCAGATTGTCGATACGACCTATCCCACCAGCTCGAATTTCAACAGCTCATCCTTCCCGGCCGGGGCGTCATCGAACTCGGCTACCGCTTTGGCGGGTTCGAACGAAATCACTCTGGGCGGTACGATTACGGGTACACCCGCTGTCGGGCAGCTGGTCAATCACGCCAATGTGCCCGCGGGCACCACGCTGGTGCAGAATCTCGGCGGAAACCTTTGGCAAATGTCGGGGGTCACCACCGGGGCGATCAGCGGCACGGTGTCGCTCTGGAGCGTGGCCGAGAGCGATTACTGGTACACTCTGGCTGGTTTCCCCGGGGCGTTGGGCGGCAGCGAAGGTCCACAAGTCTACAGCTTTCGCTGCTCCCAGCGGAACAATTCTTCGACCTCGACGCGCGTCAAATTCTTCCTCGCACGGGTCAACGCCGCCGGCGTTGTCCAGGGCGCGGAGGCCCAGCTTACGCCTGCCGGTGGCAGCACCGCCTATATCGCCGGCAGTGGCTCGGGTGTGCTCGACCTTTCGTGCACGGCCGACTTCGGGACCTTTGCGGACGGCGACCGGCTCCGCCTTCGTCAGGAGGGAAGGAATATCTCGGCAACCAGTACCAATGTCTTTGCCTGGCTGATCGACGGAACCGCTACCAGCTACATCGATATGCCGCTCGGTCTCGGCTATATCGGGCTCGCGCTTGGCCTCGACAACCTGACCACCCGCGCCGATCTGGCCGGCCAGTCGATCGACTGTGTCGTGACCTATTCGAACGGAACGCACAACCACACGGCAATCACCAACGCGATAACCCTTGACGCGGCCGGGTCGCCTTCGGCCGCTCCAGTCAACCTTGCCCTGCCTGTCATTCTTGCGGTGCCGCCGCGCGTGGGGGTCGAGGCGCGCGCGACGTTCGGCGCCTGGACGAATGCGCCCACGGCTTTTGCCCAGCAATGGCAGGTGGAAGCCAGCACCGATGTCTGGGCCGATATCGCGGGTGCGACAGGCAATTTCTATCTGCTGACGCCGGCCGAGCAGGACAAGCGCGTGCGGTTCGGTATTCGCCCGACCAACAGCTTTGGCCAGGCGGCGAGCTGGACCTACAGCAGCCCGATCACGGTCGGCGCGCCGGCGGTCTATGTGAACTACGACACCGGCGTTGACACAAACGACGGGCTGGCTGCGGTGCGCGCGTTCAAGACGCTCGCCATGCTGACCAGCAGCACGGTGCTGGCCGGTGGCTCCGTCCAGCTGGCTGCGGGCAGCGTGTGGAACGAGACCCTGCCCATTCCGCGCTCGAACATGACCGTGGAGGCGTTCGGCGTCGGCGCCAAGCCAATCGTCGGCAAGGGCGCGTTCGCCGCGATCGACTGTTATACGGCCGACCCTGCCGCATACCCTCGGAACGACGTTCTCATCAAAGGACCGATGGCGCTGATCGGCAACGACCGCTGCATCAACTGGCGGAATTCCTCGAACATCAGGATCGAGGATATCGACATGCTCTGGACGGGCATCGACCCGGAGACGGGCGAGATCGTCTGCACGGTCGGGAGTAGCGGCAACCCGCTGCTCGAAAACACCCAGGGCGCGGCGTTTAGCCGGTGCACCAACATCGCGCTTCGCCGTATATTCGCCGATCAGGTGCAATCCGACGGCTTCTATTTCGACGGGTGTGACGACATCGAGATCGCCGATGTCACAATCCTGCCCCACCAGAACGGGGCAGCCGACAACATCCAGACCCGTCAGGATGGCGTCTCCGCACCTATCCAGCAGAACATCGCCATCATGCGGGCCTTTCTCGACATGAAGACGCGGCGCACTGCATCGGGCAAGGGCAACATGGCGATCCTGAGCATCGACAATGTGGTGATCGAGGACGGCCATTTCCTGGGCAACAATTTCGGCGGCGGCGTGTCATGGGTTTCGGACAGCAGCTGCTATCGCTCGCGCTTCGACCATGCGCGGCTGAACACCTATAGCTGGCTCTACGGCTATGGCGGCAACGACAATTACCCCGGCGTTTTCCGCCACCATGCGTTCGACCTGCGGCTGACGGACGGCAATCGGGGGCTCCTGTCGAGCGGGACGAGCGTCAAGAACTACACAGGTCCACTGCCATTTCGCGCCGACATATTCTGGACCGATATCGTGATCGCGGACACGGCGGTAGGCGTCCGGATCGACCGGCCGACGTCGGCGCTGATCCGGGGTTTGGTGCTTCACAACGTGACCACCAAGCTGTCGCGTTTCAACAGTACGGTTCTGGACTTTGGCGAGCTGGCAAACCTGCCGCTCGACCAGCAATATGATCCGGCGCTTCAATTCATCTATGACGGATCAGCGCCGCTGCCGACGCTGGTGTCGCGGGGAACCGTCACGGGCACCCGGCGGTCGGGTCAGGTGCTGACCGCCACTCATGCGGTGTGGGATCTCGGACCATCGACGGTCTTCAACGGACGCCCGGTCAGCTATTCGATGCAGTGGCGGCGGCTGAGCCCGACCCCCAATCGCGGCTGGCGCTGCGACTGGATCGAGGGAGAAACGGGCCTCACCTACACACAGACCGATGCCGATGCCGGCCGCATCGTCACTCCGGTCAGCCGCATCCACATCACCATGGCGGACGGCACCGTGACCGATCTTGCCTGGGACGCCGCCTGGGACAGCGCCAAACGTGATGACCCGGCCAGCGTTGCGGCGGTCGTTACCGCCTATGCCGACGGCAGCCTGCCGCCCGCTCCGACGATCCTGGCGCGCATGAACAAGGTGACCGCTTCCCCAAGCGTCTCGCTGGCGTCCTGGGCGGCGGGGCAGGTCGTGACGGCGCTGACCGGCCTTACGGCGGGATCGACCTATGTGTGCAGCGATCCCTGCTTTGCCGTCTCTGGCAGCAATCTGGTGACCACGGCGACCGCGCCGGACGCGACCGGCCTTCGCTCGCCCATCATCGACGCGGTCAACGCGGCCGCGATCAACAGCCCCAAGCGCAACTGGGGCATGTCGGTGACGATCGTGGCGTGACCGGGCATCTGGTTGACATTGGAGGCGCAAGCGGAGAGATTGGCGGCGGGATCTAGAAAGTCCTTAAGAGCGGTTGGTGGCCGGAAACACCGTTCCTCCGCGAACCATCGATCGACCGGCACTGTGTCGGGAGTGTGTGAATACAAGACCCCTCTGGGGAAATAAGCACGCGCGCCTCTTACGCGTTTCTAGCTCCCGGCTCCCGGTGGTCGTCACCGGGCCTTCTGGAAAGAGGTAAGAGTGATGGATATCTACGATCGAAGCGGGTGGCCTCCACCCGATGACAACCCCCTCATCGCGCTGCTTGGGCGTGGAGATGAGTGGTACGACAATGAGGAAGTGGTTGCGGCGCTGGGGTTGACCGCAAAGCGTGCGCTGCTCTCTCAAGGGACGATCTTCGGCAAGCAGATCGGCGACGGAGATACCGCTCTGATGGCCCGGGACTGGATCGTGCCCGGCAAGCAGGTCTCCCGAGCAAATGCCGGCCGGACCCGCGTATTCAGCCGCCGCGCGGTCGTTCTGGCAGCGATGCGGACCAACACGGTAAATGCCGCTGCCTTTCGAGACTGGATCGCGACGATGGTCGCGAGGGAGGCAGGCCATGGGTTTGCATAATGTCCCTGCGAAAGAGGTCGACTGCAACGCTCTGTATGACAAGGTAGCCAGCGTGTCGGCGGGTCTCGCCGCCCTGGCTGCTCTGACAGGCGAGAGCCAAGGCACAATGCCGGTCGACGGGTGCGAGATTTCCGCCCTGCTCAAGCTGCTCAGCCGCGAGGCGTTCGACGCCGTAGAGCTCGCGTCTGATCTGATCTGAGCTTTAAAACAGGAGGGCTGCGGCATCGGTTGTCGCAGCCCTTTTTTATGCTCGTGAGAGGTGCCTCATGGACCGTTTAGAAGGCTCTGACGACCGCCTCAGCAAATACTGAGTGCTCCAAAAGGTCTTGTCCGAGTGTCTAAAAGCTCTTGTCCCGCTACAAGCAGCAACTTCGTCTTCATGGGGCCTCCGATATGCGTCGGAGCCCTCATAGAGATATGTTACATCATATCAATACGCAATTGGGCGAAAGAGAGGGTCAACCCGAGCAAGGAGCCTGCCGGACCAGAGTCAGGGCTGGCGCGTCGCCTTGAGCCGGATCGTGACGGGAACCTCAGCCGCAAGCGCGGCGGTCGATCCCCAATCGCCCTGCCCCACGCCGAAGCGCGTGCGGTCGATGCTGGTACTGCCGTTCACCGTGGCGGCGTCTCCCTGAATGCGCAGGGTGAAACGAAGCGATTGAGGCAGCGTCTGCCCGCGAAGCGTGAGGCGACCGTTGGCCTCATACCGATCCGCGCCAAGAGCGCGAAAGCGATCCGCAACGAAAACCGCCTTCGGGAATGCCTCGGTCGAGAACCAGTCGGTGCCCGGCAGCATCGATGCCGCGTCCGAACTTCCGGTTTTCAGCGAGGCCAGGTCAATCGTCACGCGTACAGACGATTCGTCCAGGGCATCGGGCGAGAAGCGGATATCGGCCGTCCAGGACGTGAAGCTGCCCGCGACCGGCGTGCCGCTGTAGCTGGTGGCAAAGCCGATCTCCGACGCGGCCATATCGACCCGCCAGCGCGCAGCGACCGCAGGCGCCTCTGCCTGATTGGCGGTTTCGGCGGGCTCGGGCGTCTCCTCGGCCGTACTGGAAACGCCTTGCTCCGCAACCGGCGTAGCGTCGGGCAGTTCAGCCGACGCGGCGACCGCAGTCGGCGCCGGGGGTTGTGGGGCAGTCGCCGGATTGAACAGCCAGGTGGCCGCTCCCGCCGCTGCCAACACCATGATGGTCGCGATCAGGGCGATGCCGGTCCGGCGCGCCACCGGCAGCATGCGGCGGAAGTGGTCGGAGCGGTCGATAAACTGATGCTTGAGCGCGCCCGCGACGTGGAGTGCCACGAGCAGATAGGCGAGCTTGACCAGCGCCTCGTGCCCGAATTCCGCCGAGCCGTTCACCATGTCCCGTCCCGCCTCGGTCATCCCGCCGATCCCCGGAAGATGCGGCCACGGTATCTGGCCGTACAGGATTGTCGGGATCGCCCGCCCGCTCGACGAGACGATCAGCCAGCCGGTCAGCGGCAGGCCGATCAGGAGCAGGTACAGCCCGGCATGCACGACATGCGCGGCAAGACGCTCATTGCGGGTCAGCGACGCGGGCAACGGCGACGGCGGCTTGCGCAGGCGCCAGGCGATGCGCGCAACGGTCAGCAGCAGGATCGTGATGCCCACCGACTTGTGCAACTGGAAAAGCGCGAAGCTCTGCGGTCCGGGAGGGCCTTCCATCCGCCACCCCAGCACGATCACCACCGTGAACGCGAGCGCAATCAGCCAGTGGAGCACCATCGCAACCGCGCTGTAGCGATCGTGCCCGATCGCTGAAGAAGAAGATGACCGCCGCTCGCCCGCTGATGCCATATCCGGCCCCCTGTTCCTGCAGGCCGATGAATAGCGGTCTATTTCCCCCGATGCACGCGCGCTTGTGGCGGTGTTGGTCCGGGGTCATGATGATGTCTGCCGCCGGGCGAGACTCCAGAAAGACGACTGCTACGCGACAATGACGCTGCCGGCCGCAAAGGCTGCGCGGCGACTATGCCGCAGGACGCCCGCTATTCCTCGGCAACGACATGGCGATCGCGAATCAGGCTTGCGGTCGCATCATCGCACCGCCAGTTGCCGGGCGGCGCCGAGCGATATGCGCCCGAGCTTGATGTTCAGGCGATCCGGATCCGCCACGATCCTGAGACCCGGCACATTGTCCGGCTGTCGTTCCATGCGAAGTTCATATTGTCCGTAGCGGACCCGTTCGAGACTGAAGAACCCGTCAAATTCGGTTGTGAAACGATATGCCGTCGCCCCGTTGGCATCGACCAGCCGGAGCGGTTCGCCCGCCAGGCCGTCCGCGCCGCCGAGCAGCGTGCCCTCTATCGTCACCGTCCCTGTAATGCCGAGCTCGACCGTCGTGGTCAGCCCCGCGCGAGGCACGGCTGCGACGCCGGTGGTCGAGGGCACGTCAAAGGGATCCCCGATCGCGCTCTCGTTCAGGGCGATGCGGACCGGGACGGCCGGCTCGAGATTATCGACCGCGTCGGGCTTCGGTGCGTGCGTGTGTGCGACGCCGGGCGTCGCGGCGATAGGCACATCGTTCACCACCAGCCCCGGGGAAGGAATAAACGGCTCGCTCTCATCGCGCAGACCGTCACCGTCGACGTCTCGGAACACCCGGACGGCAAGAGCGCCGGTCGCCGTTCGTCCCACGGCACCGGCGCGCCCGAACCGGCCGAACGCATCGGGTCCAAGGCTGAAGCGCAGTCCGAGACCAATGGCATGGCGACGACGATCATCGCCCTGCATATTCAGACTGAGGGCGGCAAAACCCAGATCGCGGCTCAGGTTCAACGCCACAAAGGCCGTACCGTCCGTGGCGGCATAGCCGACGGTCGCATTCACGATATCGCGGCTGCCGAGCGGAGCCGTCGCGGTCAGGCTCGCGCCACGGAACATGATGCCCGACGACAGCCCCCACTGCGTCTCGCCCCGCATCCGTACCGAACCGAGCCGTCCATTGAAGAGCAGGCTGGCCTCGCTCTCCGACCGTATGGCGCCATCTACGCTCTTCGCGCGTTGCATCCGCACCGCACCCGAGAGGGCAAGGCGTTGCAGCGTCGCCGAGATCCGCATCTGCGCGTTGATCGTCCGTTCACCCTGCGACGCGGCCGAGCGCAGATCGAAATGGACCGGCAGAACAACGCCGCCGAGCCGGGCCGGCAGATCGAGGCTCAATTGTGTTGCCGCGCGCTGGGCAGCGTCGAGCCGCTCGCTCGACAGGCCGCGGTTACGGACATCCTCCAGCGCGAAGTTGATCCCGCCCAGCCGCCCGAGCAGCCGGGATCGCACGGCCGCGCCGCCGGAGGTCGCAAAGCCCAGGTTCACGGCGGCGAACATGCCAAGCAGCGTCGCATTGGAGCGACCTTCGATGACCTGTCCGCGCCGACCGCCCGGGCTCGCGAAGTCGTGGAAGCTGGCGCCGAACGACACCCCTTTGCCGAGGCCGTGATCGACATCCGCGTCGAAGCGCATTCCCATGCCGTCTAACGGCGTCGTGGCGCGACGCCTCATGCCGATCAGTTCGCGCTGACCGTCAACGGCCGAGACCCGCCACCATGTCTCCCCGCGCACGGGAATGGTCGCGCCAAGTTGGTAGGAACGCCGCGTCCGCCTGATCTGCCCCTGGGGGCCGAACTGAACGATCTCGAATTCATTCTGCCCCGATTGCAGCGCCACGTCGGTGAAGGTGTAGCGTCCGCTGTCGTTCGCCGGGTCTGACGCGATCAGCGCGCCGTTGCGATAGAGTTCGGTATCCCAGCCGCGCGGTGTTTCGCCACGGAAATCCACGAAATCCGGACGGCCGGCGGTGACCGGGCTGTTCGTGACCATCATGCCCCGGCCCTGAACGGAATTGGTGGAAATCGCCGATGCGCCGCTGGCGACGTCGCCGACCGCAAAGCCCGTGGCACGCAACGGCCCCAGAAGCCGGCCGTCGGCGTCGTCTCGGTACAATTTGAGCCTGATCGATTCCGGCCTTCCGCTTTCGTCCGAAGCGAGGCGCATGGTGGCGGACATATAGGCCAGTTCGCCCGCGCCGAGCATCTCGAACGATCCGCGCAGACGCCCGGAATTGTCGGCGGACCGCTCCCAGCCCGTGTTCAGCGCCAGGTCGAGGGACGGATCGCGCCATGGCCGATAGGGCAAGGCGACGCGAGGCAGGAGGGGCTTTTCGAGAGCCTTTGCCGCCGCGCTCAGACGCTCCGCGTCGGCCGCACGCCTCAGCGCTGCCTCGATCGGGAGCAAGGCGTTCGCCTTTACATGCAGGATCGCGTTGGTCGTGTCGGGCTCGAACGTGATATCGAGCCACCGGCCCAGGTCGGACGCGATGACGCACCAACCCGACCGGCTCTGCCAGATCACCCTTTCGGCAATCGCCTCGACCCGGCCACCGAAACGGGCCTGCCCCTTCGCACGGTCGATCGCGATCTTGTACGACGGATCGAACGCCCAGCCCGAGAGGCTCCGACCGTCGGGTGCGAGTGCGACATTGAGCTGCAACCCGTCGATAAGGTCCACGACATCGAGGCACAGGCCCGCAGGTGTGTTGAAGGCGCGGACACCGTTGCCGGCATGGATGTCGCCGATCCGCAGATCGAACAGCATCTGCTCATCCGGGTCGGTGTGCAGGTCCGCCGCAATCGCCGGGCCATTCCCGCCCCAGCCCAGCACGACCAGCGCGAACCGGGCAAGGATGCGGCGACCGGGGATCGTCATGCACTTGGTCGCTGGTCCCGACCGGACCGGCGATCAGCGGACCGGCGCTTCGCTGGTCGCGGCTTTCGCGCCAGCGCCCGTCTCGACGAAGCGCGCCATCAGCCCGCCTCGCGAAAGCGCCAGTTCGTTCTGTTCCATGGGCACGAACACGCTGCGCCGGTCGATTTCCGGATAGACGGCGACGCCCTTTACCCGCGCGACCGGCGTGGCCTTGCCCGGCGCGACAAGCTCGACGGTGCCATATACCGATCGCTGCCCGGTCCTGGCGAGATCGACCGTGACGCCCGGTCGTCCGTCAACCGTCCCGATCCGGGCCGAGACCAGCGTCGCCTGCCCGTCCAGCTGTCCAATGCGGACGATGATGGGTATCGCAACGCCGTAGATCGGCGTCAGCGCGATCGACATGCCGTCGGCCGCGGCCGGCGGCGCCGAACCGGCCGGAGGTGCCTCCACCGCGTCAGGAATTGCCCGGAACAGAAGATGCGCGCGATATTCACCGGCAGCAAGGGTCGGAGGCGGCCGAACGCCGATCCGCACCGTCTGCGACTGTCCGGGCGCCAGCGTGATCTTGCGCGGCGCATAGTTGATCATTTCGAGCGCGATCGCCTCGGCGGGCGTCGCGTCGGCCTCATCCGCCGGCGTGATCTGCCCCGTCGCGTCCATGCGCCGCAGGATCAGCGATATGCGATAGCTGCTGACCCGCTGACCGCTGTTGCTGACGACGACCTCACCGCCCGTCCCGCCCTCCAGCAGAAGCCGGGTCGGCGCGACGAGCAGGTCGCCCTGCGCGGCGGCCGGCTGTGCGGTCGCCAGGCACAAGGGTGCCATCACAAGCGGAAGGATCAGTTTGCGAAACATGCGCGTATCCCTGTCATCTCGGAAAGCTGCACCCAGGCGCTCCCGCTCCGGCGGTGGCCCGGCGGCGAGGATCACTGATAGTTGACGGCAACCTCAAACTGGCCGGTGTAGGTACCCGCCGCCTGGTTGGCTCCGACGACCAGCGCGCCGGCCAGCCGGAAGCTCGCCTTGCCGTCAGTCAGCAGCAGCGTGTTCGTGCTCGACCTGAGCAGCAGCGTCATGCTGTTGTTGCCACCGCCGTTGAGCGTTATCTGCCGGCTGGCGAGCGATACCGTGACGGTCTCGCCGTCGGTGCCGACCACGGCGAACGCAGCGGCGGTCGACTCTCCGTAGCAGGTGATTGCGCCGCTGCAGGTGCGCGCACCCGACTCGGCTACGCTGACGGTCGCGGGGCTAGGTCCCGCGATGACCTTGCCGAAGTTCAGGTCGGAATTTTTGGTGATCAATATCGCCTGAAGTATCCGGACAGTCGCGCTGCCTGTGGCCGAGGCCGCATGCGCAGGCGATGACAGAACGAGAGCGGCGGCTGCGGCAGCCGCCACCTGGGCACTGGTACGGAACATGTTTCATCAACCCCTTGGTGTCGGATGTTTCCAGCAAACCGACGGGGGCACTGTGAACAAATAGTGGTGAATATTCCGTTAGGGCTATTCGCAAACCCTATTGATACTCGAGCGTCAGGTCGAATTCGCCGGCATAGTCGCCGACATCCTGTCGCGCCGGAACCTGAAGCGTACCGCCGAACGCAACGCCCCCTCTGGACCGGCCGGATGGCAGCACGATGGCGTTCGTGGACAGGCGGGGTTGCAGGACCATGGTCGATCCCCGGCCGTTGCGCAGGACAGCGGGCGACGCGCTGACATGGATCAGCGTGTCGGCTGTGCCGCGGATGCCGAAAATGCCGGAATGGGCGCCGCCCAGGCAGAGGATCGCCGTGCATGTCTGCACGCCCTGTGGCGACACGGACACCGTGCCCGCCTGCCCGCTCTGCACGATCCCGCCGAGATCGAGCGGGCGTTCCAGCGCCGCGACGGGGCCGGAATCAAAAGGAGCGGCCCCGGTCGATGCCAAGGGGACACCGACCAGGGCCGCAACGGAAAGGAGGGAAAGTATCCTGGTCATGGGCTGTCCGCATCGACGGATGCCCAATTGTGGCTAATAAATCATTGACCGGCGATGCGGCAAAGCTGTGACGCGATCGCCGGACCGGCCTGCTTACTGGTAGTTCACCGATACCGTGTACTGGCCGGCATAGGTGCCGGCAGCCTGGTTGGCGCCGACGTTCAGCAAGCCTGCGACCTTGAAGTTGCCGGTGCCGCCGGTCAGGACCAGGGAACTGGTCGTGGTGCTGACCGTCGCGGCGAGGCTGTTCGATCCACCGTCGCTGAGCGTGATGCTCGGCGAGTCGATCGAGACGGTCACTGTCTGGCCGGCGGTGCCGGTGACGTTGAAGGCACCCGCCGTGGTCGCGCCATAGCAGGTCAGCGCCGCGCCGCAGTTGCGGCTGTTGTCCTCGCCGACCGCGACGGTCGATGCCGTCGCCGCCGCAACGACCTTGCCGAAGTTCAGGTCGCTCGCCTTGGTGACCGAGATCGCCTGGAGAATCTGGACAGAGGCGTCGCCGTTGGCTGACGTTGCATAGGCGGGAGAGGCAGCCATCGCGCCCGAGAGAAGGGCGGCAATAGCAATGGTCTTCGAGGTGAAAGTGTGCATGTCATAACCCCTTTGAATAGTTCGGTATTTCCAGCACCGATGGGTTGGTTATGCACCTGTTAGTCTCACATTTGGCTTGCCGGACTAGGTAAACCTCGAATTCACCGTGATTTTCCGGGCGGGGCCTATTGGTAGTCGAAGTTGATGTGGAACTGGCCGGCATAATTGCCTGGCATCTGATCGCCGCCGATCGCAAGCGATCCGCCGACATCCACGCTTGCCGCGCCATCGGACAGCACGACCTGACTGGCCGATGCGAGCGGGCGCAGGATGACCGTCGCCGCTTCGGGACCGGTCAGCCGCGTTTCCGTCGCAAGCGTGACGACGACCAGGCCGCTCCCGCCGCGCAGGACGAACCGCGCGGCTGCTGCCCCGCCAAAGCACCGCATCCCCGCCGAGCACGACAGACTCCCGGACGGGCTGACCGTCGCAACCCCGGGCTCACCGGACGGCAGCAACCGCCCGAAGGAGAGCGGCGCTGCCTGTCCGGCGGAGAGCGCGGGCAATATCTCGACCGTCGCATCCCCGGCATGGTGTGACCACGTCCTGGCATCCGCATGGCTGGAACATGCGGAAGACGCGATCACGAGAACAGCGGTCAGAAAGGGGTAGGATCTGAACAGCGCCGCACTCATGGACATCCGGTAACCCGGGATGTCGTAGAAATACGTAAGGAGATTACGTTACGATCGTATTAACCGCAATTCAGGCCCGCATTCCCGCTCCAACCTCGGCGAATTCGATGAAACCGGCGTTGCAGGCGAGGCTGATCGCTTCCGGCAGGCTGGAAGCGCCAAGCTTGGCCATGACCTTCGCCCGATAGGTTTCGACAGTTCGGACACTGAGTTCGAGGCGTTCGGCGATGTGCCGGTTCGCCAGACCCTTTACCAGCAAGCGAAGGATTTCCGCCTCGCGATCGCTCAGAGCCTCGATCCGGCTGCTCGTCTCGATACGCGCCATTGCGGCCTCGAGCATGGCGATGCATTCACGCACGGCTGCAAAAAGATCGTCGGGCTGGAACGGCTTGACGAGGAAGTTCGATGCACCCAGCCGCATGGCGGTGACTGCGGTCGGGATGTCGCCGGCCCCCGAAACCACCAGCGTCGGGAATTGCGCCAGCCTGTCCTTGTAATAGGAAAACGCCTCCAGACCGGACAGGTCGGGCATACGCACGTCCATGATCACCACGCCGGGCTCAAGCGTGGCGAGAGCCTCTACGAACGCGGTGCCCGATACGAACTCGCGAATCGCCATGCCCGGCAGTGTTTCGAGCATCGCCACGAACCACATCCGAAAAACATCGTCATCTTCAATAACATAGAGGTTTATCACTAAGGCACTCGTAAATCTGAACAGGGAAACCGTTCTCCCGATATGAATATCATTGTTAATCCGCAACAATTATGGGCCGATCATCGTCCCATTCTGACTTGACGCGGTCGCTGCTTGGATCAGTTTGGTACATCCGTATCCGCATGGCGACTGTTGTATGTCTCAAGCGCGTTGCGAACGCTGGTCATTTCTAAATCAAGTTCAACGAGATAACGCTCAAGGTCTTCGTCACAGCCGGCATCGATCGACTGCTCGGCCATCAGCGCCAGCTCGCTCACCTCAAGCATCCCCAGCAACCCGGCGTTGCTCTTCAGCCTGTGAAGGGCGCCAGCGATCTGCGTGCCGCCCTGCAGTCGATCGGCCTGCGCAATGCCGCGAAACTCGACGAGCATCCGGCCGAGCAGGTCGAGATACAGCGCCAGGTTTCCTGCCATGCGCTCCATTGCCGCTTGCCGGTCCACGCGCGGCAGCGATGGCCAGTCGCGCTCGGTGACCACTTCCGCCAGGCGCGACTTCGGCGCAGAAGCGGCCTGTCGCCTGTTGACGCATTTCAGGATGGTTTCGACAAGATTGTCGACGATGAAGGGTTTGGTCACCACCCCCGCCATGCCATCGGGTCTTTGACTGTCACCGCCCCGATGCGCACCCGCCGTCAGCGCAAGAACCGGAGGGCAGGCCTCTCTCAGAATGCTCGTCATGCGCTCGAAGGCGTCATAGCCGTCAAGCACCGGCATTTGCAGATCCATCAGCACCACATCGTAAAACGCGGGCGATGCGAGCACGGCATCGACGGCATCCTGTCCGTTGACCGCGCATTCCACGCGGGCCCCCTCGAACGACAGGATGTTGCGTCCCACCTCCAGATTGATGTCGCTGTCATCGACCAGCAGGATCCGCAGGCCGCGGAGACGATCTGACGCCGGGAATGCGGCCGACGCGACCGGCAGGACAAGATCTTCGGGGCGGCACCGTTCGAAGGGCAGGTCGAACCAGAATGTGCTCCCCTGACCCAGCGTGCTTTCGACGCCGACCCTGCCGCCCATGACACCGACAAGGTCCCGGACGATCGACAGGCCAAGGCCGGTTCCGCCATGGCGGCGAGTGATCGAACTGTCGGCCTGCCGAAAAGGTTCGAAGATGGCGTCGAGTTCGCCGGCCGCGATCCCGGGACCGGAATCGATTACGGAAAATCGCAGATTGATCGCGGCAGCGTTCCTGTCGCTGACCTCGATCGCAAGCTTGATCTCGCCTTGCTCGGTGAATTTGATCGCGTTGGATATCAGATTCGTCAGGATCTGATGCAGCCTCTGCGTGTCGCCGACGACAAATGGCGGCACATCGCGTGCAACATCAACGCTGAACGACACGGGATTGCTGCCGATGGCCGCCTGGGAAAGCGTCGCGACATCTTTGACGACATCAAGCAGGTTGAACGGCATCGCCTCGATGTTGATCGTGTTCAGTTCAAGGCTGACCGAATCGAGAACACCGTTCACGAGCGAAAGCAGGTTCTTGCACGCGACCCCCATCTTCCTCACCAGGTCCGCCTGATGCGGCAGCAGTTCGGTTCGTTGAAGGAGGTAAAGCAGACCGACGATAGCGTTGAGCGGCGTGCGCACTTCATGGCTGATATTGGCATAGACCATGCTCTTTGCCTGGCTGACACGCTCGGCGCTGTCCCGGGCCCGGCGCAGCTCGGCCTCGGTTTTCTCACGGATTTGGAGGGTGTGTCGGAAGTCCAGCTCGCGAACGACCAGGGTACTGAGCCGCGCGACAAAATGACGCTGCTCCTCGCTGAGACCCGTCCGGGGCTTGCGGTCCATGACGTACAGCATCCCGAGGCGATCGCCCGACAGCGCCTTGAGCGGAGCACCGGCGAGAAAGCGGATAGCCGGAGCGCCGGCTACGGCGGGATCGTCACGGAAGCGGGGATCGTTGCGCGCATCGGGCACAACCAGAATATCGTCGTGCGCGACCGCCTGAGCGTGGAACAGCCCGTCACCTCCCAATTCTGAGATGCTCAGGCCGACATTCGCCTTGAACCACTGGCGATCACCATCCATCAACGAAATCAATGCCATAGGGGCATTGAGATAGTCCGCTGCCAATTGAGCGATGACGTTGAAAGCATCTTCCGGAGAACCGTCAGTAATAGCTTGCGCATTGCGCGCGCTGACACTTGAGGAACGCACAGCGATATCTGACGAGTCCACGGTCGATGCACCTCTTGTCGCAGAAATGAGTCTGCTATTGGAATCTGCGCGCGTTATAAGCTTTGCAGCGCAATGAATAGCCCTTTGGGCTCGCGTCATTCTCATCCGGTTTTGCGTGGATTTCCGGTCGGTGGCGAACAGGACAGGCGCGAGGAGACACGGGCCTGCAACCCGTCCCGCCCGGCGTATCCATCGGCCGACCATCGGGCGCTATTCGCGGCCTGTATTGACCAAATGGGCACGTCATCCGATCCGCAAGCGGGCATCCACGGCTGCATCGTCAAGGTGATTGCGCAACCTTCGTGACTGCTCGTCGAGCATCATGGCGACGACAGGATCAACGGCACCGCTTCGACCAGGCTCGGGTGCCGGACAGTGCTGGACACGAATAGACCCGATCGCGCGGCCGATTGCATCCCCGTGGCGATGCAGATCGCAAGCGCAGTCCAGCCCCGCCCGGAGCGACGGTTATGTCACTGAACCATCTCGACCATCACATGCTGGGACTAAACACCCAGTCCCGAAAATCATAAGAGTAAGACCAGCTACTGGGATATAGGCTGGCGGAGAGGGTGGGATTCGAACCCACGTTACGGTTACCCGTAAACCGCATTTCGAGTGCGGCGCATTCGACCACTCTGCCACCTCTCCGCGAGGGCCTGAAACCGGCTGTCACGGGGACAGCCTGCTGGCGAGCGAGCAGCGGCCACTAGCGGATGATCGCGGCCTTGCCAAGCACCCTGACACCCAATTTTCTTGAACCCCGCCGCCAGTTCCCTACATCAGTCCCATGACCATTGCTTCATTCTCCGCAGCACGCGGGGCTGTCTCCGGCAACGCTCCGCTCGTCTCGCACGCGCGGTTCGGTATCGGCCAGGTGGTATCCCACCGTCTCTTCGGCTTTCGCGGGGTTGTGTTCGACATCGATCCGGTGTTCGCCAACAGCGAGGAATGGTACGAAGCCATCCCCGAAGACCTGCGCCCCGACCGCGACCAGCCCTTTTACCATCTGCTCGCCGAGAATGATCAGGGAAGCTACATCGCCTATGTCAGCCAGCAGAATCTGGTGCCCGACAGCGCTGGCGAGCCTGTCGATCACCCCGCGATCGCCCAGATGTTCCAGCGTGGCGACGACGGCAGCTACCGTCTTCACGGCGCGCGCTGGCACTGATCACCGAAGGAACGGAGACCTTACGGCTTGATCTTCCAGCCGCTCCTCAGCATCGCATAGCTCGCCGCTCCCGCCACGATCGTGACGGCCAGCAAGATGCCCGCGCCGGTCGCCACATGCGTGTCGGCGGCATCCAGAAAACCGTAGCGGAAGCCCGAGATGATATAGAAGAACGGATTGGCGTGGCTGACCGCCTGGAAAGCGGGCGACAGCCGGTCGACGGCGTAGAAGGTGCCCGACAGGAGCGACAGCGGCGCGATGACGAAATTGGTCACGGCGGCCGCATGGTCGAACTTGTCCGCCCATATGGAGGTCATGATCCCCAGAAAGGCGATGAACGCCGCGCCCAGCAGGCCGAACCAGATCACGGCCCAGCCATGCGCCGGCCAGACGTGGACACCCGGCCAGAGCTGCATCACCAGCCACAGCCCCCCGCCGACCATCACGGCGCGCGTGACCGAAGCTGCCACCAGCGCGCCGAGCAGCTCGGCGATCGACAGAGGCGGCATCAGATAGTCGACGATCGTGCCCTGGATCTTGCCGACCAGCAGGCTGAAGCTGGCATTGGCGAACGACGCCTGGATCATCGCCATGGCGATGAGCCCCGGCGCGATGAAATCGGTGAAGGGGACGCCCAGCACCTGACGCGACGCGCCGCCGAGCGCGACCGAGAAGATGATGAGATATAGGAGGGTCGTCACGCCCGGTGCCCACACCGTCTGGAGTTGCACCTTCATGAAGCGGCGCACCTCCTTGACATAGAGCGACCGCATCCCGCCCCAGTTCACGCGCCGTATTACCGGTACGCCGGGCTCGTGGACGATCAGCGGGGCGGAGGTGGACGCTTCGATCTCGCTCATGCGCGCGGACTACACCCCGCGGCATCCCATCGGCAAGGCCGTTCCCGTCCGGCATTGCCCGATTTGACCTTTTGCCGGTCAGACACCATATGACGCGGCGCTGATCAGGAAGGACGTGGAATGGCTTGGACCGACGAGCGGATCGAACAGTTGAGGACGATGTGGGAACGCGGGATGACCGCGAGCCAGATCGCCGAAGAACTGGGCGGGGTGAGCCGCAACGCGGTGATCGGCAAGGCCCATCGCCTCGGGCTTCAGGCGCGCCCCTCTCCGGTCAAGCCGGGCGAGGCACCCGTGCGGGCCGCGCGGTCCGAGGCAGTCGCGCCGGCCGAGCCTCCCGCAGCGGAGGAAGCGCCGCCCTTCTCCCTGGACGATACGGTGCCGACGGCGGAACCTGTCGTCGCGCGCGTCGAGGCGGTCCAGCCGGAGGCGTCACAGGACGACGCCGGGACGCCTCCAGCGGTCGAGGCAGCACCGCAACCCCGCATCGTCTCGGTCGGTCCCGGCGGTTTCCTCCGCCAGGGTCCTGGCGAGCAACAGCAGCCCATCCCCCCTGCCCCGCCGCGCCGGCTGGTGCCTGCCAAGCCGAGCCCTGAAATCGCGGACAAGACCGGCCTGCTCGATCTCACCGACAAGATCTGCAAATGGCCGATGGGACATCCGGGCGAACCCGATTTCCACTTCTGCGGCGATAAGGTGAACCCCGGTTTCCCCTATTGCGTCGAGCATTGCGGACGCGCGTATCAGGCGCAGCTTCCGCGCGGCACCCGCCGTCCGCCGCCGCCGCTTCCGTTCGGCGGTCCACGCGTCCGCTGAACCGTCAGCGCCTTTGCACCAATGACCCGCTCGGCGCTTGCCCGCCGGGCGGCGGCACCCCTATAGCGGTGCCATGGCCGATGATCTTTTTGCCGGGGGTTCCTCCGGC
>CAZJCT010000013.1:0-36982 GCA_964544675.1 uncultured Sphingobium sp. | reverse complement strand
TGATCTCCTCCGACGTCGCCGTCGGGTCGAACCGGCCGATATTCTCCGCCACGCTTCCCGACATCAGCTCGGCATTCTGCGGCAGATAGCCGATATGGCGCGCCAGATCGTCGGGATCCCACTGGTCGAGAGCGGCACCGTCGAACCGGACCGACCCGCTGACCATCGGCCAGACCCCGATCATGCCCCGTATCATCGCGGTCTTGCCCGACCCTGCCTGGCCAAGAATGCCCAGCGCGTCGCCGGCCTCGAGCTGAAAGCCGACATTCTGCACCACGACACGCGAGCTGCCGGGCGGGCGGACGCTGAGCTGGACGACGCGAACATTGTCGCAAGGCGGCGGCAGGACGGTCGAGACGCCCACGGTGCCGAGGCGGGGAAGCAGCTGTTCCAGCCGGTCCCTCGCCTGGCGCGCCACCGACAGCTTCGCCCAGCCGGCGATGGCGTCCTCCGCCGGGCCGAGCGCCAGATAGAGCAGCACCGCCGCCCCCGCCGCCGTTCCGAGCGTCGCTTCGTCGACAAAGGCCAGCGCCACACCGACGCCGAGCGCGCCGCACAGAGCCGCGAGCCGCAAAGCGCGCGCGATCGCGAGATAGCTGCCCTGCCTCAGCGTAAGCCGTTGGCGGGTGAAGGACAGAGGGTGCGCCAGCTCCATCCAGCGCGTGTCGGACCGTCCGCTCATGCCCAGCGCGATGGTCGGCTCCATATGCCGCGAATGCTCGTGGCCCATTCCCCGCCGATGGCGGATCAGCCGCGCGTACCAGTCGGACCATTTCCAGATCCCCCGGTCGAGCGCAAAGCAGAGCCCTGCGAAGATGAGCAGCACGATCAGCGCGAACACGCCGAGCCACAGATGCAGCAGGAAGAGGAGCGCCATCGCGATGATGGCCCAGGGCAGATCGAGCATCGCCACCGCTACGGGAGCGGAGAGGAAATCGGTGATGTCCTCCAGATCGTCGAGCGGTCGCTGCGCATCGGCCGCGTCGCCGCCGTTCAGCATCACGAAGCGCCGGGCGCGCGGCAGCAGGCGCGCGACCTCCGCCTCGATGGTCGCGACCAGCGCCTGCATGAGATGCGTGCGAAGCAGGTCCATCAGAAGCCGGAAGCCGATGATCCCCACGACGAGCAGCAGCAGCGCGGTCAACGTCTCGCTGCTGCGCGACGGCAGGACGGTGTCGGACACGATGAGCAGATAGAGGGCGATGCCCAGCAGCAAGAGGTTGAGCACCGCCGTCGACAGCATGACGCCGACCAGCGCGCCACGCGCCTGCCGCAGGATCTGCTTCAAACTTGTCGGACCGTCCATTGGCCGATGCCCCCCATGATCGCCTCGCGCGTCGGCAGGCACCTAGCACGCCGGACGCCCGTTCGCACCAGCACGCGATAAGCGAGGCCGCGACGGATGGCACCCGGATTCTGCACGGCCCGCCGCTCGCGGGCAGGGGCCGCGTTGACAGCCCGGGAGCCCCTTTCTACCCGACGCAGAACCGGTCAGCGCGAGGGGAGCCATGCCGACAGCCAAGCATGCCCCCGCCCGACGACGACCAGGGCACCGCATCGGCACAGTCGCCGCTCCGATATTGACCTGCCTGACTTTCGCGGCCGTCCTTCCCGCTTATGCGGGACAAGCCCTGCCCGCGCTCGATGTGCTTGCCGGGCTGTTACCGCTGGCGGTGCCTGCGGGCATCGCGGCGCTGCTGGCAGCGCTTGCCGTGGGTCGCGGGCGGTGGGCGGTTCTCGCGGCCGTCATACTGTGCCTCGCGGCCGGACGGCTGTTGCCCGAGTGGCTGGAAGCGCCATCCGGAGCGGAGGCCGGGACGGGCGGACGAACGATCCGCGTGCTGTCGCACAATCTCCACGACGGCGGCAGCGATCCCGCGCGCCAGATGCGGGCGCTCGCGCAATCGGGCGCGGACATATTGCTTCTCCAGGAGAACAAGGCGGCATCGGCCCGCGCTCTCGACGCGCTGGCACCGGTTTATCCCTATCGGGACCGCTGCGGCGCCTGCGAAATCGCGATCCTGTCGCGCCTGCCGATGGACGAAGTCCGCTGGCGTCTGCCCGGTCCCGACGCGCGGGCAAGCGGCCCTGCGCTGTTCCGGGCCGTCGTCCATGTCGCGCCCGGCGTGGACGTCATGGTGATCTCGCTACACGCGCCGCGCGCCACCCATGTCGAGGAGCATGCCGCCTATCTGGAGTCGCTCGCAAGCGCGCTGCTTCCTCATATCCGTCCCCGCATGATCCTGGCGGGCGACTTCAACGAGGTGCCGTGGAGCGCCGCGATGCGCCGGCTGGAGAAGGACATCCGCCCCCTGCGACGGATCACCCGTGGCGCCTTCTCCTACCCGGCGCTGATCGACGGGCGCGAATGGCCCCTGCCGCTGCTGCCGATCGACCATATGTTCGCGGGCACGGGAATAGCGGTCGAATCGGTCCGCGTTTTACCCGCAACCGGATCGGACCATCTGCCGATCATCGCCGATCTGGTGGTGGGACCGAAGGCAGGCCCATGATGGCACAGCCTGTCCCATTTTCGAACAGGAGGCTCCATCATCTCATCGCCTCTCCGCTGCTAAGTGTTTCCATTATCTACGTTCGGCTGACCAGCTTGCCGCCCGCTTCGGCGCCCGGCCAGGCGCCCTGCAACGTCCCTTCCGCTGCCATGTTGCGCTTTCGGAAGGCCACCGAACCCGATATGGATGCTGCAACGCAATAATTGCGCATGCGAAATGTCATGATTGCTCACTCGTCTCTCGCCGAAGCCGTAAAAGGCACCGTGCCGCCTGTGGGCTACCGCGCCGACATCGATGGTCTTCGCGCCATTGCAGTCACTTCGGTCGTTTTCTATCATGCTGGCCTGTGGCCACTGACGTCGGGCTATGTCGGCGTCGATATCTTCTTTGTCATCTCGGGCTTCCTCATCGGCGGCATATTGTTTCGCGAATGCGAAGCGGGCCACTTCAGCTATGCGCGCTTCTACGCCCGCCGGGCCAAGCGGATACTGCCCGCATTGTTTGCGGTCACGATCATGGTGTGCGCGGTTGCACTGTTGCTGATGGGCGCACGCGAATTACGCCAGACGGGCATCAGCGCCGCCAGCGCGCTGGTCGGCATTTCCAATATCTATTTCTGGTGGTCGACCAACTACTTCAATCCGTCGGCGCATCTGAACCCGTTCCTGATGACCTGGTCGCTGGGCGTCGAGGAGCAATTTTATATCTTCTTCCCGTTGCTGCTGATCCCGCTCGTCAGGCGATCGCGCACGGTCGTGCTGTCGGTACTGGCGACGCTCACGCTGGTCTCCTTCGCGGTTTGCGTCTGGGTGACGAGCTTCAATCCGACCGCTGCCTTCTACCTGCTCCCCATGCGCGCCTGGGAACTCGGCTGCGGCGTCCTGCTGGCGGTGGCACTCGCCGGGAGGACGGCCGAGGCATCGTCGCCGGTGCTGCACAATGTGGCGGCGACAGCGGGGCTTGCCGTCGTGCTGCTGTCCTGCGTGCTGTTCAACGACGCCACCGCTTTTCCCGGCTGGGTCGCCGCCTTGCCCGTGCTCGGCACCGTCGGCCTGATTTACGGCGAGCGGAGCTGGATCAACCGGCGGCTGCTGGCGGCAGCGCCGATGGTCGGCATCGGCCTGATATCCTACAGCTGGTATCTGTGGCATGCGCCGATGATGGCGCTGACCCGCATCGTCCACTTCGGGCATCCGAGCGTCGGTCTGATGTGCGCGGTGGGCGTGCTCTCCGGCGTGGTTGCCTGGCTGTCCTGGCGCTATGTCGAGCAGCCGTTCCGTCGTTTACCCCTGCCCAATGCGCTCGTCCTGCGCCGCTATGGCGTGGCGTTGCTGGTCGTCACCGCGCTGCCCGCGTCCCTCTTCCTGCTCAACGGCGTCCCGCAGCGGCTCGACGCGCATGCCCGTGCCGTCGAGCGCACGCTGACCGAGGGCCGGGGCAATCCCTGCCTGGTCTCCTACGGCGTCACCGAGCCGAGCACTCTCCCCGGCTGCCGCACGGCGGAGGGAGGCGCGCGGCGCGTGGTGGCACTGATCGGCGACAGCCATGCCGGGGCGCTGGGACCAGCGCTCAAGGAGATCGCCGCCGCGCGGGGAATCGGGCTGGTGCAGCTCCAGAAATCCTCCTGCGCGCCGCTGCTGGGCGCCACGCGCGACATGCCGCGATATCCGCTGCACGCCAGCGAATGCGCGGGCTTCAATGAGAAGGTCTTCGGCATCGTCGCCGCCGACGCGCGAATCGACACGGTGATCCTGACGGGATTCTGGGGTGGCTCATTCCAGGGCAACCCGCTCGACGGGACGCTCGTGGCCGGCACGGCGAGCGATGGACGCGGCGGCAGCCAGGGCGAGCTTCTCGCATCGGCGCTCCGTCAGACGATCGCCCGCTATCGGGCTGCCGGCAAGCAGGTCGTCGTCATGGCCGACGTGCCGCTCCTCGCCTTTGACCCCGGGCTGCGGACGATCACGGAGGTCATGCCGGTGCGCTCCTGGCTGAGCGCGCTCGCAGGAACGCCGTCCGGCGTGACCGACGGGCGTGTGACGGCCGAATGGTTGAGGCCGTCCACTGCCGCCGACGCCATCGTGCGCAGCGTCGCCCTGTCCAGCCCGGGCGTGCGCTTTCACGATCCGCGCAGCGGGCTTTGCACCCCGGCCGGCTGCGCCTATCGCGGCGAACTGCCCTATTATATCGACTTCCAGCACCTCTCGCGACCGGGCGCGATGCAGGCGCTATCGACGCTGCCCCTCTGAACCAGCGAAGTTGGTTCGCCTTCAGAGTCGCGCCGACACGCCGACGAAGAGCGTCGCGCCGCGGACATCATAGACGCCGGGAAAGCTGTTCCCTGCGTTGACCACCGGCGATCCCGCCCGCGATCCCACCAGTGGCGGGTCAGTATCGAACAGGTTCTGCACCCCGGCTCGCAGCGCATGGCGGTCGCTCACATCGACCGAGAGCGTCAGGTCCAGATAGTCATAGGCGGGAATGCGCCTGACGAGCACAGGCGTTCTCTCATCGGCGCTCACCGGGCCGATATGGCGCCACTGCGCGAACAGCGAGACCCGCCCAAGGCTGTAGTCGAGCGACCCGACATGCCGCCAGCGCGGCATCGGTGCCATGCCGCACGCGAGCCCGAACCGGCCCGCGCAATCGAGCGCCGGGACGAAGGCGACCGCCTGCCGCCGGTACCGGTCGGTCCAGCTTCCCGACAGGCCGAGCGCGATCCGGCCGCTGCCCACTGGCCGATCATAGCGAAAACCGATGTCGGCGCCTCGCATCGACAGCCGTGCCCCGTTGGCGAAAAGCTGCATGACCCCCACGCCCGCCCCGCCGCCCAGCCCGCCGGTCACCGGATTGCGCACGATTGCGGCGCAGAAGGGATCGGTGGCATTCATGACAATCGCGTAGCAGCCTGTTACAACGCTTTGCGCCGATCCGCCGAAGGTGCCGATGGCGTCGCGGATCCGGATCGAGAACCAGTCCGCCGACAACCGCAGTCCCGGCAGCGGCACCCATTCCACGCCGCCGGTGAAGCCGTGCGCCATCTCCGCCCGGAGCGCTTCATTGCCACCGAACGTCGCGTTCACCAGCCGCGCCGACGGCACGCGGCCGATTTGCGCGTCCGGCACACCGGTCGCAATGCAAAGCGCGGCAAGTGCCGCATCGGCCGCCGGTGCCGTCCCGGCGCAGGGATCGCTGGCGACCACATCCAGCCCGCTGAACCTTGGCGAGGCATATTCGAAGAGGCTCGGCGCGCGAACCGAGCGTGTCCAGTTCAGGCGGACAGTCACGGGGCCGAGTGGCTGCCAGATTGCGCCGGCTTTCCAGGCGGTGGCCCGCCCCGCAGTCGAATAATCAGCAAGGCGCAGCGCTCCCTCGATCGCCAGCGAGCGCGCGAGCGGCACGCCTTCCGCCAGCGGAACGCGCAACTCGCCAAACGCCTCCGCGACATCATAGGAAAAGGCGGGAAACGCCCTGCCCTGCCCATAGCCGATCAGGTCGCCCGAGCCATAGGCCGCGCTGACCGACGAACGCGCCGTCTCCCGCCGATACTCTGCTCCGAGTGCCACGGCGACGGGAGATGAAGCCCAGGGGCTCGCGATGCCCGGCAGCGGCGCGGACAGCGACGCGCCCAGAACGAGCTGGCTGGTGCGTTCGGACTGCGCGCCCTCGGCGCGGACAAAGGCGATCGCGTCGGCGGAGACGGGCGCGCCTGAGAACAGGTCGAGCGGACGGCACCCGCCCGCCACATCGCGGCACTGCGCTCCGCCCGCGCCGGGCACCGCATCGACCGCCTGAGTCACGCGGGCGCGCGAGATGTCGCCGCCATAGTGGGCGGAGCGGCGCGTCTCGCCATAATGGGCGAACGCCTCCCAGCCGAGCGCGCCGGCCGATCCGCGCACCCCGCCGACCGCCTGCCAGCCGTGATTGTCATAGCGCACGCGGCGGTCGCCCGCCTCGACGAAGCGCCGGTCGATGCTGAGCGTCGTACTGCCGTCGGCATTGGTGCGGGCACCCGGCCCGAACAGCAGCGACCTCTGCGCGTCGTTCAGGAACGCGTTGTCGGGGCGGATCGTGAAGGTCCCGCCGAACGTGCCTGTCGGTGCCGAGATCGTCGTGACAATGGACCGGCTGTGACGCGCCTCCGCAAAGAAGGTGACGGCATCATCCAGCGCATAGTCGCCGAGCAGCGTCGCCGACCAGCGGTCGAGCGGCACGATCAGCGCACTCGGCGCCGCGCTGTTGTAATCGGCGTAGAAGGGCGCGAACCCGCCGTCCGCCGTCACCTGATAGGAGGATGGGCCCCCGGCGCGGAAGCTGTTGACGATGACCGTCGGCACGGCGGTCGTGCTGCCCGCGGAGCTCTTGAGATCGGCCGACGACAGCGGACGGGCAGAAAAGGACCGCGCAGCCTGTATGATCGACCGCCTGCGAGTCAGCGATACGGAGGCCGTCACATGCCCCCGGTCGCCAAGGCCTTGTCCCGCACTGGCGGAGAGGTCGAGCACCCCGCCATCGGCGCGACTGGTGATCCGGCTCGACGCATCGAGCGCGATTCCCTCGACCCGGTCGTCGAGGAGGATATTGACCACCCCCGCCACCGCATCGGAACCAAAGGCGCTCGAGGCGCCGCCGGTGAGCACGTCGATCCGCTTCACCAGCGCGGGCGCGATCATATTGACATCGACCACGCCGCCGGCGCTGTAGCTCGGCTGGCGCCGGCCGTTGACGAGGACGAGCGTCCGGAAACTGCCGAGGCCGCGCAGATCGAGCGAGGCGATACCGGCATTGCCGAGATTGACCGCCTCGGTGACGGACGGCTGGAACTGCGGGCGCTTGCCCAACAGCTGGTCGATGGTGGCGCTGGCAGTCTGGCGGATCAGGTCGCGGTCGATCACCTCGACCGGCGCGGCGCCATAGACGGTGATGGGCTCCACGCCCTGCCCGTCCTCGGCGAGAGCAAGGCCGGGCGACAGCATGACCCCGATCGACACGCACCCGATCACCGCGCGGCGAAAACCGCAGCCCCGTCGCTGAACCATCCGATCCACCCCGTCCCCGTAGCATCGTGTACGACGCGAGGCGGCGGTCCGTCCGTTTCGGACGCAAAAAGGGGCACCGTCGCCGGCGCCCCTTTTTGTTACAGCAGATCAGAACTTGGCGGTGACACCAAAGAACAGTGTCGCCCCCAGGGGATCATACACGGTCGGGAAAGTGTTCGCTGCGTTGTATGCCGTGCCGCCCGCATCAGCACCCACCAGCGGCGGCTGCTTGTCCAGGATATTCTCCGCGCCAACACGGAAGGTGAACTGGTCCTGCACGTTGAATGAAACCGTCGCATCGAAATAGCTGTATGACCCGATGCGGCTCGCAAGAATGTTGGTGCTCTCGTCCTGCCTTACCGCACCGATGAAGCGCCAGCGAGTCAGCAGAGAGACCCAATCATTGCCGATCGTCGCGCTCGCTACATGCTTCCATTTGGGCAACGGTGCCTGATTGCATGCAAAACCGAACTTGCCCGCGCACTGCGTACCACTCTTATCGTAGCTCTCGACGAAAGTGCCGTTGATTGCAAAGCCGACCTTGAGAGCGCCGATGTTCCGGCTGTAGTCAACGCCCACGTCGATGCCGCGGGTGGACAACTGAACCGAGTTGGCCTGCAATTGATAGACGCCGTAGCTAATGCCGCCGCTGAGCGAGCCTGTCCCGGGATTGCGGACAATGGCCTGACAGAACAAGCTGCTCACGTCGCCCCCATCATAGCAGCCGTCGACGACATTCTGCGGCGACCCGCCGAGAACGTCGATCGCGTTCTTGATACGGATGTTGTAATAATCGACCGACGCCGAAAGCCCTGGAATGAACCGCGGCTGAAGCACGACACCGACGGTGAACGTATCCGCCTTTTCGACGTCAAGGTCAGGATTCCCCCCGGAGAATGCGTTAATTTGCCCCGACACCGGCCCGGCAATGCGGCCGATCTGGCCCGCTGGCGCGCCCGTCGCGATGCACAATGCCGTCAGTTCGGCATTGCCTACCGGGTTCGATCCTGCGCAGGGGTCGGTATCGAGGTTATCGATCGATGAGATCACCGGTGCCGAGATCTCGTAGAGGTTAGGTGCGCGGACGGCGCGCTGGTACATCCCCCGGAAGCGTATGCCGTCAAAAGGCGTGTAGTCGCCACCGACCTTATAGGTGTGCGCTTCACCGGCATGTGAATAGTCCGAATAGCGGTAGCCAAGCTCGAGGTTCAGCGACTGGATGAACGGCCGATCCTGGATGAGAGGGGCCTGCAATTCGGCATAGGCTTCGATGACATCGTAGTGGAAGGAGGGAAAGGCCTGGCCCTGACCATAGCCGATGAGATCGCCGGAACCATAAGCGGCATCGACCGCCGTTTCAGCGCTTTCCCGGCGGTATTCCGTGCCAACGGCAAAGGCCACCGGGTTCGACGCTAGCGGACTGGTCAGGTTGCCGACATCGCCAGCAAGCGATGCACCAGCCACGAATTGCTTGGTAGAGTCAGTCTGCGCGCCCTGCGCAGTAATGAAATCAAGCGCATCAGTACCGATAGGGTTCAGAGTGAACAGGTTGACAGGCACACAGCCGTTGCTGGTGTCGCGACACTGGATCCCATTCGCAGTCTGCACCGCGTCAAGTGCCTGTGCAACGCGCGCATAGGTAATATCATTCAGATAGGCGATCTCGCGCTTCGTCTCCGCATATTGCGCGAAGACGTCGTAGTTGAGGCCGCCGATGTCGCCTCGCAAGCCGCCGAGCGCCTGGTATGCCTTGCTGTCAAAGGTTGTCGTCCGCCCGCCGGATTCCGTGATACGGCGACGGATGTACAGCGTCGTCGAACCATCGGGGTTTAGCGTAGCGCCAGGTCCGAAGAACAGGCCGCGCTGCTGGTCCGTCAGGAACGGGTTGGTCGGAAAGATATTGAAATCATATCCGAAGGTTCCGGTCGGAGCAGACTGCGAGTCCACTTTCGAATCTATGAAGTTGCCGCGGACATACGCCTCAACGCCGTCGGAAATCTCGTACTTTCCGAGAAGCGTTGCCGTGAAACGCTCCTGGGGAACCACCAGATAGTTGGGCGGGGCGTAGTTGTAGGGCTCATAAAACGGGACCAGGTTGTCGCCAGCCCCGATCTGATAATAAGAATCGTCGGTGGACGTAAAAGTATTGTCGAACACGGTCGGCACTGCGGTTGAGCTGCCGCCCGGCGACACCAGATCGTCAGACGATAGAGCGAACGCCGAGAAACCGCGCGCCGACTGGAAGACCTTTTTACGCTTGGTGTACCCCACCGACACGACCAGATTGCCGCGATCGCTTGCCAAGCCACCCGTGAGCGAAATGTCCGCGACGTTCGCATCCTTGCGCGTGGTGATCTGCTCGGACGCATCGATCTGGAGCCCGGTAAATTCATCATCGAGGACAAAATTGACCACGCCGGCCACCGCGTCTGAACCGTAAACCGCTGATGCGCCGCCGGTCAGAACATCAACCCGCTTGATCAACGCAACCGGAATGGTGTTGACGTCAACGACACCGTCATAGTCGTAGCCGACCATCCGCTTGCCATCGACGAGGACCAGCGTTCGAACGTCACCCAGACCGCGCAGGTTGATCGTCGCAGCACCAGGATTGCCGTTGTTGACGGTTGCCGTGGCCTCGGGGAGGAACTGCGGGTTCTGAGAGAGAAGATCCTCCGCGGAAGTGGAATTGATCTGCTTGAACTGTTCGCCAGAGATAACCGTAACCGGGCTCGTGGCGGTCAGGTCCGGACGGACAATCCGCGATCCCGTCACGATGATCACGTCGTCTGCCGACGCGATCTGTGTACCGCTCTCCTGCGCCGCCGCCGTGCCTGACAGCGAGGCGATATAAAGCATGGCGAACGAGGTGGAAGCTTTCAGAACGGACTTGCGGTACTGAGTCATAGTGCGGTCCCCTTCACGCATACGGGGTCGCTCGCCGAAGCACACAATGCGCTTCGACATCTCCGCGCCGGCATAGGAGCGAAACGACCCGTAAGTTACTTTAACTCAGAAAGCGGATAGGCGGGTTCCCCGAAATCCCGCGAATGCGGGACAGCGTGACGTTTACTTAACCCTGTGTCGTATTTCTGCAACATTGGGTGATGCAGGCCGTTATCGGCCACCTTCGATGAAAGGCAGCGGATCGATCCGCGCGTCGTTCCATTTCATCCCCCAGTGGAGATGCGGCCCCGTTGCCCGGCCTGTGGCGCCGACCGTCCCGATCGGCTGTCCCTGGCGGACGACATCCCCCTCGCGCACCAGCGCGCGCTCCGAATGAAGGAACGCGCTGTTGAGCCCCATGCCATGGTCGATGAGGATGAGATTGCCCTCAAGCGTAAAGGGCTGCTCCGCCACCAGGATGACGACCCCATCTGCTGGCGCGACATAGGTCGTCCCGGTGCGCGCGGCGAGGTCGAGCCCGCTATGATAGCTGCCCGGCTCGCCGCGATAGACTCGCTGCGACCCGAACCGGCCGGAGATGCGCGCCTTGATCGGCCAGATGAAGCGCTGACGCCATCCCTCGCTCGACGTCGCTGTCATGGCGGCGCGCGCGGCGGCGATCCGCTCCAGCTCGGGACCGCGCCGACGCTGGAACTCCGCGCTTGGCACGCCGCCGGTGATCGAGGCGTTGACATGCTGGATGTCCCACGCCGTCGGTTCGACCACGAGCTGAAGCAGCAGATCCGGTCCCTGCCCCATCTCGGCGCGAAGCAGTGCGTTCGGCCCCGCGTCACGATCGAACGCGATCAGGAATGCGCCGTCGGGGGCGAGCGGCACGGGCACGTCGTTGAGAAGGAGGCGGCTGGTTCCGGGCGGCGCGGTGCCGCGCAGAGTGGCGCCCTGCCTCGGGCTGCCTTCCAGTCCGAACCGCGCGGCGCTGGCGGCGACGGGCGCCTGTGGAGCGGCGGGCAGTATCGGCGGAGGCTGCGCGACGGGCGCCTGCTGCTCGATTGCCGGAACGCAGCTTGCCGCGAGAATGGCGGGGAGCGACGCGGTGAGGACGGCAGGCAATCGGCGCATCGCAACCGGGTAGCGTGCGCTGCCCATGGATTTCAACGCCTCCGAGCCCGAAATGCGCATTCGAGGGCCGAAGCGCGGCAGGGGTCAGCCGAAAAGATCGCCCTGCGGCGTCGACCGGGTGCGCGGGGCGGGCGTGGCCTTGCGCGATGGGGCGACCTCGCCGCCCTCGCCGATCGCCGCCGCGACATCCCCGTCGACAAAGCCCAGCGTCACCTGTCCCGCAGATCGCGCCGCTGCCGCTGACCGCACAATGGCGCCGTCAGCGGCGGTGACGAGCGCGAAGCCGCGCTGCAACGGAAGCTTCGGATCGAGCGAGGCGAGCAGCCGGCCTGTCGCCGCGAGCGACGATTGCGCCTCGCCCAGCCGCCGTTCGATCAGGCGCGGCGTCAGCCGGACCGACCCCAGCCGCTCGCGCGCCCGGTCCGCCTGCCGGTCAAGCAGCGACCGGCGCAACGCCCCGCTGGCATCGGCCAACTCGTGCCGGGCTTCCGCCAGCCGGAGCGACAGGCCGCGCCGCAGCCGTTCGCCCAGATCGTCGATCCGCTGGCGCCGCTCGCCCAGAATGACCTCGGGCCGGGGCAGCAGCCGCCGCATCGCCTCCAGCCGCTCCGCCCCGCGCTGAAGTCCGCGCAGCGTGCAACGGGCCGAGCGAAGCCCCAGCTCCTGCACCTGCGCCAGCAGCTCCGCGCGCACCGGGACCGCGAGCTCGGCGGCGGCGGTCGGCGTCGGCGCGCGCAGGTCGGCGGCGAAGTCGCACAAGGTCGTGTCGGTCTCGTGGCCCACTGCGGATATGACGGGGATCGAGCAGTCAGCGACCGCGCGAACCACCGCTTCCTCGTTAAAGGCCCACAAATCCTCTATCGAGCCACCACCGCGCGCGACGATCACCACATCGGGGCGCGGGACCGGCCCGCCGGGGCGGATCGCGTCGAAGCCGCGCACCGCCGCTGCCACCTGAGCCGCCGCGCCCTCGCCCTGCACCAGCACCGGCCAGACGACCACATGGCTGGGGCAGCGGTCGGACAGCCGGTGGAGGATGTCGCGGATGACCGCCCCGGTCGGCGATGTGACGACTCCGATCACCTTCGGCATGCGCGGGATGGGCTTGCGCCGCGCGGGGTCAAACAGACCCTCCGCCATCAGCCGCTGCTTCATCCGCTCGAAGAGCTGCATCAGCGCGCCTTCGCCCGCCAGCTCCATCGAATCGATGACGATCTGATATTTGGATCGCCCGGGATAGGTCGTCAGCCGTCCGGTGGCGATCACCTCCAGACCGTCTTCCGCCGCGAAGGCCAGGCGCGCGGCGCTACCCTTCCACATCACCCCGTCGATGACCGCGCCCTCGTCCTTCAGGCAGCAGTAGATATGCCCCGACGCCGCGCGTTTGAAACCGGACAGTTCGCCCCTGACGCGGACATGGCCAAAGCGATCCTCAACCGTCCGCTTCAGCGCCGAAGAGATTTCGGACACGGTGAGAGGCGGTGCGTTGTCGCCCGGCGCCGCCTCGGCTAACAGGCGGCCAGACGCATCGATACGGACGGAATTCTCGGTCATGAACATCCTTTTGCTGGGCGGCGGCGGGCGCGAACATGCGCTGGCGTGGAAGCTGGCGCAATCGCCCACCTGCGAACGGCTTTACGCCGCGCCGGGCAATCCGGGCATAGCCCAGCATGCGGAGCTGGTCGACCTCGCGGTCACGGACCATGATGCCGTGATCGCCTTTTGCCGCACGAATGCCATCGGCCTCGTCGTCGTCGGACCCGAAGCGCCGCTGGTCGCCGGGATCGCCGACGATCTGCGCGCGGCCGGCATTCCGACCTTCGGCCCCGGCAAGGCGGCGGCCCAGCTCGAAGGATCCAAGGCCTTTACCAAGGCGCTTTGCGACGAGGCGAACATCCCGACTGCCCGCTACGCGCGCTGCGACAGCTTCGCCGACGCGCTGGCGAGGGTAAGCGAGTTCGGCCTGCCGGTGGTCATCAAGGCCGACGGGCTCGCGGCCGGCAAGGGTGTCATCATCGCCGAGGACGCCAACCAGGCGCATGCCGCGCTTGAGAGCATGTTCGACGGCGCGTTTGGCGAGGCCGGCGCGACGGTCGTGATCGAATCCTTCCTGACCGGGGAGGAAGCGAGCTTCTTCGCGCTGTCCGACGGCCGCAATGTCGTGCCGCTCGGCACCGCGCAGGACCATAAGCGCGTCGGCGATGGCGATACGGGACCCAATACCGGAGGAATGGGCGCCTACAGCCCCGCCGGGATCGTCACCCCCGAAATCGAAGCCGACGTCATGGCGCGGATCGTCCGGCCGACGGTCGACACGCTCGCCGCGCGGGGCACGCCCTATGTCGGGGTGCTCTATGCCGGGCTGATGCTGACCCCGGAGGGGCCGCAGCTGATCGAATATAACTGCCGCTTCGGCGACCCCGAGTGCCAGGTGCTGATGCCCCGTATCGCGGACGATCTGGCCGAGCTTCTGCTCGCCACCGCCACAGGGGCGCTCGCCGGCCGGCCCGCGCCGAACCTGAAGCCCGACAATGCGATCACGGTCGTCATGGCGGCGGCGGGCTATCCAGGCACGCCCGAGAAGGGCGCGGTCATTACCCTGCATGAGCCCGAACAAAGCCCCGATGCGCAGGTGATGATCTTTCACGCCGGCACCGCGACCGAGGACGGGCAGCTGGTCGCAAGCGGCGGACGCGTGCTGGCGGTGACGGCGGTCGCGCCCAGCCTGGCGCGCGCGCGGACCGAAGCCTATCTCGCCGTCGACCACATCGCCTTCCCCGGCGGATTCTGCCGCCGCGACATCGGCTGGCGCGAGCTGGCCCGCGTGGCGCACTGACACAGGAACGAGGGAGAGAAGGGACCATTTATGACCGACACGAGCATCATCCTGCTGGTCGTCGTCGCGCTGGCGGTCGTTGCGCTGCTGTGGCTGATCTTCGGGCGGAGCAAGCGCGGTGCATCGCCGACGATGCTCGATGCCGCCAAAGATACTCCCCTCGACCGCGTCGCCCCCTCCGTTCCCCAAAGCCCTCCCCCGCCGCCTGCGGTTCCAGTGGCAATGCAGGGCGTACTGCCCGGCACGCTGCGCGAAATGGAACAGCCGGCAGCGGCGGCCGCCGAGCCGGCTCCTCCCGCGGAACTGGTGAGCGATGTCGTGCCCCAGGCCGATGAAGCCGACAATCTGGTCATGATGAAGGGCGTCGGCCCCAAGATCGTGTCGCTGCTTCACGCTCAGGGGATCACCCGCTTCGCGCAGATCGCGGCGTGGACCGACGCCGATATCGACGCAATCGACGTGCAGATGGGCAATTTCCGGGGCCGAATCCGGCGCGACAACTGGGTCGATCAGGCGCGTTTCCTGGCTGCGGGCGACCGTGCCGGATATGAAGCGAAATACGGCAAGCTGTAAGCGATCCTTCCCGGTTCAGGGGCGGTCGAAGAAGTCCACCGCCCCCGTGTCGAGATGGTAATAGGCGCCGACGACCTTCAGGCGACCCGATCGCTGCGGATCGAGAAGCATCGGGTCCGTGCTGGTGCGAAGCTGCCGAACGACACGTGACACATTGGCGCGCGTGGCGTTGGCGAGCAGGTCGCCATGCTCCCGGCGCACCTCCAGCACCGCGGGAATGATCGGCTCGATCATGCGGCCGATGCTGCCCGGAAAGGACGCGTTGCGTTCGACCACCTCGGTCGCCGCCTTGACCGCACCGCAGCTCTCATGTCCCATGACGACGATCAGCGGCACACCCAGCACCGCGACGGCGAATTCGATGCTGCCGAGCGCGACGGTATCGACGGTGTTCCCCGCATTGCGAACGATGAACAGCTCACCCAAGCCGCGGCCGAACAGGATTTCCGGCGAGACCCGGCTGTCCGAGCAACTCACATAGGCGGCGAACGGCGCCTGGCCCTTGGCGATCTCCATGCGGCGACCGCGCCCGACCGGCGGCGCGGTCGGCACGTCATCGGTGAAGTCGCGATTGCCTTCGATCAGCAGCTCGAGCGCCTCGTCGGGGCTGAGCGCGGTGCGGCCGTCGACGACGGGGGCAAGCCGGGTGCGTTTCAGTGGCGTCATGGGGCACTCGCGGAACGGGGTGATAAGGACGGCGCGCGGGGGGAACCGCTTTGGGGGGCAGGATGATGGCCCCCCCGCGCGCCGATTGCCGGTCAGCCCGCTGGCTGCTGGCGCCGGATCTGAAAGATCCGGTCCTTGAGCCTCAGTCGGAGCCGCTTGAGGGATTTGAGCTCCTCCTGTCGGCCGGCCGCCCGGCAAGTGTCGATCAGGCGGTCAAGACGGCGATGGTGCCTGAGCAGTCGATCGAGATAGTTGCGCATCTTTTCCTCCCTTCCTGTCGATGGGGGAAGGATATGGCGCGGCCGCCAGCAGAGCCAATTGAATGGAGGGCGGCATTCTGATAGACTGAAACTATCACCATTCGCGGAAATATGATGCCCAGTCTTCGCCAGCTCGAATATCTCGTCGCCATCGCGGACCTCAAGCATTTCGGCCGCGCTGCCGGTGCGGTGAACGTGTCTCAGCCGACGCTCAGCCAGCAGCTCCGCACGCTTGAGGCGCGATTGGGCGTCACACTGATCGAACGCGGCGACAGCCCCGTCCAGTTGACGCCCATCGGCCGCGAGATCGCCGCACGGGCGCGCAAGGTGCTGCTGGAGGTGGAGGATGTCCGTGCACTGGCAAAGCGCAGCGTCTCCGGACTCGCGGGCACCATCCGCCTGGGCGTCACACCGACGCTAGGCCCTTACCTCATGCCCGCAGTCGTCGCGCAGCTTCACCGCGACTATCCCGACATGCGCCTGTATATCCGGGAGGGCATTCCCGACGATCAGGTGGCGGAGCTGCGGCGCGGCGGGCTGGACATGATGCTCCTTCCGCTGCCCGTGGGCGGGTCGGACCTGCACGTGGAGCCGCTGTTCCGCGAGCCGCTCCACATCGTCGCCGCGCCCGACAATCCGCTGTGCGCCAAACCGATTCTCAGACGCGCGGACTTCGCGGGACAGGCGGTACTGAGCCTCGATCCGCGCCATCATTTCCACCGCCAGGCCCAGGTGATCTGCGGCGAGCTGAACGCCGAGCTGCTGCGCGACTATGAAGGGACAAGCCTCGACAGCTTGCGCCAGATGGCCGGCTCGGGGCTGGGACTCGCGATCCTGCCCGAGCTCTATCTGCGCTCCGAGGTCGGCGGGGAGGACATGGTTCGCCGCCTGATCATCGCCGACTGGTCGCAGACCCGGTCGATCGCGGCCATATGGCGCGAAGGCGTCGCTTATGCGGAAAGCTATCGCCTGGTGGCCGAAACCATCGCGCGCCATGCCCGTGCGCAGATGGGTGAGCGATAGAAGAAACTTATCAAGATCGCGGCTATCTTTCAATCGCGTCTAACTTATCCTGAAGGGATGGATGCACTAGATTCGCTCCATTGATTCAGCTTTGGAAGGACATGGCACATGAATGATGGTTGGAGAGCACCGGCTGCGGCCGCGGTGGCCCGGCCTGTCGGCGCCGAGTTCGATGCGGGCCTGCGCCGGCATATGCTCGGCATTTACCGGAACATGGGGATCGCGCTTCTGATCAGCGCGGCGGTCGCGTGGTTCGTCGCCTCGACCCCGCCGCTCTATCAGGCGATCTTCGGCACGCCGCTCAAGTGGGTCGCGATCTTCGCGCCGCTGGCGTTCGTCTTCTTCTTCAGCTTCCGCTTCGAGAAGATGTCGCTGTCGGGCGCGCGCATGGCGCTCTTCGCCTTCGCAGGCCTTATGGGCCTGTCGCTGGCGAGCGTGCTGCTGATCTTCACCGGCGCCAGCATCGTGACGACCTTTCTGACGGCGGCCGTCACCTTCCTCGCGATGAGCCTGTGGGGTTACACGACCAACGCCGACCTGACGCGCATGGGCAGTTTCCTGTTCATGGGCCTGATCGGCATCGTCCTGGCGAGCCTCATCAACCTGTTCCTGCAGTCGAGCGCGCTGCAACTGGTGGTGTCGATCATCGGCGTGGTGGTGTTCACCGGGCTGACCGCCTGGGACACGCAGCGGGCCAAGTCGGACTATATCGCCTATGGCGCGAGCGAGGCGACGGAGAAGCTGGCGGTGATGAGCGCGCTGTCGCTCTATCTCAACTTCGTCAATCTGTTCCAGATGCTGCTGCAGTTCATGGGCGTGCGCGAGGAGTGATCAGCGCCTTTCGCCGCCTGTCATGATCGCCGCCGCCCGAGCATCAGCTCCGGCGGCGGCCTTTTCAGTTCGTTAGAGCATGATCACATCGCCTTGACCCACTTCCGCCTGGGCCTGCGGCAGCCGATCGGGACAGGCTTCAAGGCTCCTCAGGACGAACGGGCGATGTGATGTCATCTGGCTCTAGCGCCCGGCCATTTGGGGCGCGAGTATCCGGGCCACCTCCGCGATTGTCGCATCCGCGCGTACGGAACCCACCGTCGCACGGTCGAGATAGACGGATAGAAGGTAATCGCGGCCGTTCGCCGAACGGATCACCGCGACATCATTCCAGGCGTTGCCGCACGTTCCCGTCTTGTCACCCGCGCGCCAATCGGGCGGCAGCCCTGCCCTGATTCGCCGCGCCCCGGTGCTGCTTTCCTCCAGCCAGCCGCGCAACGTCGCGGTGGAGGCGGGCGTCAGCGCGCCGAACAGCAGGCGACGCATCAGCCCCGCCATCGCCACGGGCGAGGTCGTGTCGCGCGGATCGCCCTTCCGGTTCTCGTTCAACGCCGGCTCGATACGGTCGAGCCGGGTTACACGGTCGCCCAGCCGGCGTGCGAACGCGGTCACTCCCGCAGGACCACCGACGAGGGGAATCAGCAGATTCGCGGCGCTGTTGTCGCTGACGGTGACCGCGCCACGCGCAAGTTCGGCGACCGTCAAAACGCCGGAATCGATGTGCGCCCGCACCACAGGCGCATGGTCGAGCAGGTCCGCAGCGCCGAAACGGACCGGCTGATCGAGCGAAATCCGGCGCTCGTCAACCGACGCGAGCACCAGTCCGGCCAGCGGCGCCTTGAAGGTGGAGCACATGGCGAAGCGCTCGGTCCCGCGCCACTGGAACAGCGTGCGCCCCCGCGCATCGAGCAGCGCCACGCCCAGGCGTCCGCCACTAACAGCCTCTAATGACTTGATTCTGCTCGCATGACTTACGACCTTCGACGCTGCCGCGACAGGCGAAAAGGCAGCAAGCGCGAACAGCACTCCAGTCGTCAGGATGATGGAGCGGAAGGATCGCCTCACAGGAGAGCGACTTGTACACGCGATCGTAACGCACGCACGATAATCAGAATTGGCGCAATGCAGCACATCTCTACCCTTGTTGCAAGACTCGGAAATGCGTAAAATTGCGTACGGGCGTAACAATGCGCTCTGCGGGTCGGTCGACGGAAACATCCGGGCCAGCCTGACAGATAATCACCATCCCTACGTTCCTTTGCAGGAGAAGACATCATGAAGACTCTGGCTGTTGCCCTGATGGCAACCGGCCTGCTCGTCGCCCCCTCCGTGGCGACTGCCGGCGAGCGCGAACAGGTTTCCGTCCGCGTCATCACCACCGACCTCGACCTGAGCAATCCCGCGGACGTCGCGCAGCTGCGCTCGCGCATGAACCAGGCGATCGCGGCGGTGTGCAACCCCGGTGACCGCCTGAACGCCGACATGGCCCCCGACTGGCAGTGCCGCCAGGAACTGGGCGCCAATGGCGAAGCCAAGGTGGCGGCGCTGATCGGCGGCAAGCTGGGTTCGGTCGCCAGCAACTGATTCACAAAGCGAGCCGGGTTCATCGACCCGGCCGCGTCCCATAGCCTGACGACGCCGACCGGCCGACGCGAGAGCGGGAGCCTGGCCGGCGTTTCTTTTTAAGCCGCTCGCTACCGTGCGCAGGATGCGGGCCCGGTCAGGCCGCGCCGGGCAGGCGTTCGGGCGCATCCTCGCTCGCTTCCGGTTGCGCGCCCCGCGCCCGCGTCAATCCCGCCAGCAATCTGCTGACCGTCTGCGGCGAGGAGGTATAGGGCGCCAGCCAACGATAGAGGATCGGCACGACATAGAGGGTGATGACGGTCGCGAAGGCCACGCCGAAGGTGATGACGATGCCGATCGACGAGCGCGCGCCCGACCCCGCCGCCGTGCTGACGACGAGCGGAATGGCGCCCGCGACGGTCGCGATCGACGTCATCAGAATCGGGCGCAGGCGGCGGATCGACGCCTGACGGATGGCGGCGCCGGTCGCCAGCCCCTCGTCGCGAAGCTGGTTGGCATATTCGACGATCAGGATGCCGTTCTTCGCCGCCAGTCCCACGAGCATAACGATCCCGATCTGGCTGTAGAGGTTGAGCGTCGTTCCGCTGACCGCAAGGCCGATGATCCCGCCGCCGATCGCGAGCGGAACGGCAGAAATGATCACCGCCGGATGGATGAAGCTCTCGAACTGCGCGGCCAGCAGCAGGTAGATGACCACGATCGTCAGCCCGAACACCACCCAGATCGACCCGCCGGTCTGCCGGAACGCCTGGCTTTCGCCGCGATAGCCGATCGCCTGCACCTCGGGCATGGTGCGCGCCTGATCCTCGAGGAAGGTAAGCGCGCGGCCGAGCGAATAGCCGGGCGCGAGTCCGCCCTGCAGCGTGATCGCGCGCATCTTGTTGAATCGGCCCAGCTCGCGCGCGGTCGCCGCCTCGCGCATCGTCACCAGGCTCGACAGCGGGACGAGACTGCCCGTGCGCGAACGAACATAGACCGATGCCAGGCTTTCCTCGGTGGCACGATCGACCGCTTCGGCCTGCAGCACCACATAATATTCCTCGCCATCGCGGACATAGGTCGATGTCCGGCGCGATCCCATGGTGGTCTGCAGCGCCTGGCTGATGTCGTTGACCGACACACCCAGGTCGCCCGCGCGCTGGCGATCGACATCGATCAGCACCTGCGGCTTGTTCTCGACATAATCGGCATCGAGGTTGACGATCCCCGGATTGTCCCGCGCTGCCTCGAGCAGCCGGTCGCGCGCCTTGGCGAGACTTTCGTAGCTCGACCCGGCGATCACGAAGTTGATCGGCTGGCCACGCGCCGACGAGAGACGGGAATTCACCGTGGCGTTGCCGCGAACCGACGGGAGCTGCGTCAAGGCGCGGTTGACCTGCGCAGCGACCTCCTGAGCCGTCTCCTCCCGCTCGTCCCAGTGGCGCAGGAACACCGCGATGTTGGACGAATTGAAGTCCTCCGTGGGTCCAAAACCGCCGGGCACCCGCGCGTTCATCCCGCGCACCGCGCCGTCGCCGACCATCGGCCTGACCAGCGCCTCGGCACCCGTTGTGTATTCATTCAGCCGCGCAAAGCTGGTGCCTTCAGGTGCACTCAGCCGCACCTGGAACACGCCCGTATCCTCGGCTGGCACGAGTTCGGAGTCCAGGCCCGCAAAAAGCCAACCCGCCCCCGCAAGGAACAGTGCCACCCCGGCCAGCACGGGCCACGGCCGCCGCTGCACCGTGTCGAGCGATTCGCCATAGCGCCGCTCGGTTCCCATCATGATGCGGTCGATTCGCTCGGTCAGCTTCCCCCGCTCCGAATGGCGCAGCAGCTTCGAGCAAAGCATGGGCGTCAGCGTCAGGGCGAGGAAGCCCGAGATCGCCACCGCCGCGATCATCGCCACCGCCAGTTCGCGGAACAACAGGCCGGTCTGTCCGGAGAGGAACATCACCGGCACGAACACCGCGCAAACGACCAGCGTCGTCGCGACGACCGCGAACCCGACCTGCCGCGCGCCCGCGAAAGCCGCGTAGAGCGGGGGCTCCCCCTCCTCTATCCGATGATAGATATTCTCGAGCACGACGATGGCATCATCGACCACCAGCCCAATCGCCAACACCAGCGCCAGCAGCGTCAGCAAGTTGATCGAGTAGCCGAACAGGTACAGCACCGCGAAGGTGCCGAGCAGGCAGAGCGGCACGGTGACGGCGGGGATCAGCGTCGCCCGCCAGTTGCCGAGGAACAGCCAGATCACCGCCGTCACGAGCAGCGCCGCCTCGCCCAGGGTATGATAGACCGCACGGATCGACTCCTCGATGAAGGCGGAAAAGTCGCCGCCCATCTGCACGGTCACGCCGGGGGGCAGGTCATCGGAAATGTCGGCCATTTCGGCCTTGGCGGCGCGTGCGACCGCCAGCGTGTTGGCACCCGACTGACGAATGATGCCCAGCCCGACCGC
Source organism: uncultured Sphingobium sp. (assembly GCA_964544675.1). Lineage (GTDB taxonomy): Bacteria > Pseudomonadota > Alphaproteobacteria > Sphingomonadales > Sphingomonadaceae > Sphingobium. The sequence continues at coordinate 15,188 of CAZJCT010000013.1, read as the reverse complement.
GCTTTCGCCATTGTAGCGGAACAGCGAGTAGGGATTCTCCGGCCCCTCCTCCACCCGGGCGACATCGCCCAGTCGCACCAGATAACCGTCCGCCGCCCGGCCGACCACCAGAGCGGCGAAATCGGCCGGCGTGGTGAAGCCTCGCGTCACGCGCAGCGAGAGATTCTGCTGCCGAGCCTCAATGCGGCCGGCGGGAAGCTCGACATTCTGCCGGCGGAGCGCGGCCTCTACGTCGCCCGGCGTCAGGCGATAGGCCGCCAGCCGCCCGGTGTTCAGCCATACCCGCATCGACGGACGGGCAGCGCCGAACTGCTGCACCTGCGCCACGCCGTCGATCGTCGACACACGGTCCACCACGATACGGTCGACATAGTCCGCCAGCTTGATACGGCTCCAGCTTGGTGCCTGCACCGCGAAGAAGATGATCGGCTGCGAATCCGCATCGACCTTGCGGACTTCGGGAGGAAGCGCGTCGATCGGACGGTCGCCAGCACCCGCCGCAACCCGGTCGCGCACATCGTTCGCCGCCGAATCGACATCGCGCCCGGCGCGGAATTCGATCGTGATGTCCGACCGGCCGTCGCTGGAGCGCGAACTGATCGTCTCGATGCCCTCGACCCCCGCCAGCCGGTCTTCGAGGGGCTGCGTGATGCGGCTTTCGATGACTGCCGCGCTGGCGCCGGTATAGATAGTCTGGACCGAGACAACGGGCGGATCGGTGTCCGGAAACTCCCGCACCGACAGCCCCAGATAGCTGACGACGCCCACTACCATCAGTAGCAGCGCCATCACCGCCGCGACCACTGGCCGCCTGACGGAGAGATCGGAAAGGATCATGGCAGCGCCCCGGCGGCGCGCTTGCCGCCGCCGTCGCCGCCGGCCGCGCCGGCGAGCTTGACCTTCATCCCTTCGGTCACCTTGACGACGCCCTCAGTGATGATGCGGGCGTTGGCGGGAATACCGCTCACCTCGATCAGCCCCTGATCGCGCAGCCCCGTCCGCACCGTCTGGCGCTTGGCCTTGCCGTCGCCTCCCAGCAGGAAGACATAGCGCTCGTCACCCTCGCTCAGCACCGCGATCTCCGGCACCGCGAGCGCATTGCGGCGGTCAATCTCGATCTGCACGTTGAGGAGCATGCCCGGCTTGATCCGCGCGCCCGGGTTGGGGAGCGTCGCGCGAACGCTGACTGCGCGGCTTTGCAGGTCGATCACCGGGTCGATGACCGATATCGCACCCGTGAACGGCGTGTCGGGAAAGGCGGCGGCGGTCGCGGCGATCGGCTGCCCGATCCGCAACTTGCTCAGGCTCGTCTCCGGGACGGTGAAGTCCAGCTTGATCCGCGACAGGTCGCTGATCGTCACGATCGGCGTGCCGCTGGCGACGATCGTACCGGCCGAGATGGTCCGCAGAGACACATAGCCCGCGAACGGCGCGCGGATCATGCGGTCCCCGATCTCCGCCCGCAGCGCAGCGGCATCCGAACGCGCCTTGGCGACGGCTGCCGTCTGCTCCTCCAGCAGCGCGCGCGTGGCGAAGCCCTGCTGGTTCAGCCGCGATATGCGCTCATATTGCGCCTTGGCCTGAGTCTCGCTGGCGATCGCGCCTTGCAGCGAGGCGAGTTCCTGCCCCTGCGTCAGGACGGCGAGCAACTGGCCCTGGCGGACGAACATGCCGTCATCGAACAGGATCCGCTCGACCCGTTCGGTGACATTGGCCGCGAGCGTGACCTGCTCGTTCGCGCGCGCGGTGCCGATAGCGTCGATCCGGTCGCGGAAGACATGTGGCACCGGTGGCGCGGCCTCGACCACGGGCGCCGGACGCTCGCGCTTGGCATCGTCCGATCCGGCGGAGCAGGAGGCGAGTACCGCGAGCAACAACGGTGCCAGTCGCGCGGCTGGTCCCCGGCGCCTCATCGGTCGTGCTTCACAATAGCCGACGCGCCTGCACCTGCGCGACGCAGCGGCCTGTTGCCGGCGCTATGCGGCAAGCGCGCGCTGGTGGAGGCGCGTGATCGCATCGAGCGAGGAGAGCAGCGCCCCCTCCATCCAGCAACCGTAATAGGAAGCATGCTCACCCGCGAGAACGATCCGTCCATCCATTGCCACCAGGTTCTGATAATGCTGTGCGCGGCTTTCCTCGGTCCAGCGCGCGCAGCAGCCAAGCACCCAGGGCATCCTGCTCCACACCATTGATACACCGCTCATATACTCCTTGCGATACTCTGCGGGGTGGAAAACCGAACCCTGCGCGAGTGCCGCCTCGATCCGCTGTTCCGGCGTCATGCCGCCCAGCGTGTAGCCATAGGGCCCGCCCGTGAACGCGCCCAGCACAACCGCCGGCTTGTCCTTGAAAAAGTCGGAATTCGGATAGGATATCAGCGAAATGCCCTGATCGGTAAAGCTGTGACCACCATAGATGGCATAGTCCTCCTCCCAGAAGCGGCGCTTGAACTCCAGCCCGATCTTGACCGAGTTGTTGTAAGGCACCGCCTTGATCGCTGCCGCCATCGCGGGCGACACCTGCACCTCCATCTGTGCCAGGAGAGGGAGCGGGATGTTGCAGACGCAATAATCCGCCTTGGACTCATGCATCTGGCCGGTGGTGACGTCCTGCCAGGTCGCGGTCACGCCCTTGCCATCCTGAGCGATCTTCGTGACCTTGGCGTTGAGGGTCACGATGTCGGCAACCTGCTTGAAGAAGCCCTTGCCGATCATGTCCATGCCCCCCTTGGGCTGGAACATCGTCGTCTGCATCACATAGCTGTGGAAGAAGCCGATCTGGCTCCAGACATCACTGCTCAGCACGTCGGAGAGGCTGTTGATCTTCGAGGGCGTGGGCGCGCCCTCGACCCCGCCGCCGGGGGGCCGGTCATAGCCGCGCTGCGCCGAGGCACGAAGCCCGCTCGTGTAGTTCAGATCCTTGTCGAGGACGCCCCATTCGCGCATCGCCTCGATCAGCTTTTCCTTGTCTTCCTTGCCGACCTGGCTGTCGAGCGCGCCGGCATTGAGCGACTTGCCGAGCAGCTCGGCGACATGACCTTTGAAGTCGACCGCCAGTTCCTTGTAGCGCTGCGGCTTGCCCGCGAAGGCCTTTTCGCGGTGGATAAAGGCATTCTGGTCGAGCTGGATGAACGGCTCCAGCTCGACCCCGAACGCCTTGCAATAATGCAGCAGCGTGCGGTGATGGTGGGGGATTCGCCAGGGGCCGGGGTTGAGGTAATTGTCGTCCGTGAAGGTACAGTTCTGCGTGCCGCCGCCGACCTCGACCAGCTTGTCGCCGCCGCGGATCGAATAATTGCGACCGCCGGGGCGCGGCTGATATTCGAGGAGCTGGACCTTGTAGCCCGCCTTGCGCAGCTCATAGGCGGCAAGAAGCCCGCCGAGGCCACCGCCCAGCACCAGCACCGACGCACCCTTGCGCGCGCCCGACAGACTGGGCGGGCCAGCGAATTGCGTTTCGGCCGCATGGCCGAGCGCCGTCATCGCCTGGTACATGGCGATGCCCCCGCCGACCTTGCCGATCGTCGTCAGCAACTCGCGCCGCGTCTGTCCGCTCATTTCCATGTCGACCGCCCCTTTTCGATCCCGCGTCCCGTCATTGGCATGTCACGCACGCGGACGCGCCGCTGGCCGGTGAGCCGGCGGCGACCGCATCGGTCTCCGTCACGCGATCGGTGTAGCTGTTGAAGTGCGTGCGCACATAATTGGTCACCGCCGCGATCTGAGCGGGGGTCAATATGTCGTTGAACCACGGCATTCCGCCGCGCCCCTTGTTGAGTATCTCGAGCATGTAGCGCGCATCGGCGAGCTTCGCATTGCCCGCCAGCGCCGGTATCACCGCCCCGGCATCACCCCCGCCTTTCGCATCGGCCAGATGGCACGCCTGGCAGATCTGCTCGTAAATCTGCTGCCCTTCGTCGGCGATCGCCACGCTGCCCGGCCCGCCCCCCGGCGCGTCCTGCGCGCGCACCGAGGCTGCGGCAAACACGGCGGCAGCAGCCATGCCGAGCACCATCAGGCTCGACGACGCCCTCATGCCGCCAGCGCCCGCTTGTGGATGCGCTCGGACGCGTCGAGGCCCGACAGCAGCGAGCCTTCCATCCAGCCGCCATAATAGGACGCATGTTCGCCAGCCAGCGCGATACGCCCGTCGAGCGCGACGAGATTCTGGTAATGCGCGGTGCGGTTTTCCTCGGTCCAGCGCGAGGTGCAGCCGAGAATCCACGGAAGGCGCGGCCACGAAACCGAAATGCCGTTCATGAATTCGCGGCGATACTCCTCCGGGTGGAACACCGACCCTTGCGCCAGCGCGGTCTCGATCCGCTGTTCGGGCGTCATGCCCGCCAGCATCAGGCCCCGCGCCTCGCTGGCAAAGGCGCCCAGCAGGACCGCCGGGCCATCCTTGTGCATATTGTCGTTGGGATAGGAGATGAGGCCGATCGTCTGGTCGGTGAAGCTGTGACCGCCGTAGATCGCGTATTTCTCCTCCCAGAAGCGGCTCTTCATCTCCAGCCCGATCTTGCACTGCGGGCTGAACGGCACCGCCCGGATCGCGGCCTTGAGCTTGTCGCTCGCCTGAAGCTCGAGCTGGCTCAGCACCGGCGGCGGGATCGTGCAGACACAAAAATCCGCGCTTTCCGTCGCGGTCGCCCCGGTCGCGATGTTCTGCCAGGTGGCGGTGACGCCACGCTCGTCCTGCGCCAGCTTCACGACCCTGGCGTTATAGGTGATGAGGTCGCCGACCTGTTTGGCGAACCCCTTGCCGATCATGTCCATGCCGCCCTTGGGCTGGAACATCGTCGTCTGCATCACGTAGCTGAAGAAGAAGTTGAGCTGCGTCCAGACGTTGGAGTCGAGCACGTCAGGCAGGCTGTTGACCGCCGAGGGAGTCGGCGCGCCATTGACACCGCCACCCGGCGGGCGATCGAAACCGCGCTGGCCCGACACGTCGAGGCTCGCGGTATAGGCCATGTTCTTGTCGAGCACGCCCCAGTCGCGCATCGCCTCGATCAGCTTGGCCTTGTCCTCCGCCGTGACCTTGTCGTCGAGCGATCCGGCCTTGAGCGATTTGCCCAGCAGTTCGGCGACATGGCCTTTGAAATCGACCGCCAGCTCCTTGTAGCGCTGCGGCTTGCCGCCAAAGGCCTTGCTGTTGTGGACGAAGGCATTGTGGTTGAGCTGGATGAACGGCTCCAGTTCGACCCCGAACTGCTTGCAATAATGCAGCAGCGTGCGGTGATGATGCGGAATCCGCCAGGGACCGGGATTGAGGTAATTGCCCGGCGCGAACTGGCAGGTCTGGGTGGCGCCGCCGACCTCGACCACCTTGTCGCCGCCGCGCAGCGTGTAGTTGCGGCCGCCGGGGCGATCCTGATATTCCAGGATGCGGACCTTGTAGCCCGCCTTGCGCAGCTCATAGGCGGCAACCATCCCGGCCAGCCCCGCGCCGAGCACCAGGACGCTCGCTCCCTTGCGCGCACCGGTGAACTTCGGCGCGCCGGTGAAGCGCGATTCGGCGGCATGGCCGAGCGACGTCATCGCCTGGTACATGGCGATGGCACCGCCTGCCTTGCCGATCATCTCGAACAGCTGGCGACGTGTGGGCAGGTTGGCTTCGGTCACGCTGCATATCCCCCGGAGTAAAAGCGCGGGCTCCGCCCCCTTGCCGAAGCCCGCGCGCGAGAAACGAGTGCGATCAAGGCATCTTGGCCGCGATCGCCTCGATCTCGACAAGGGTGGTGGGGCGACCGAGTGCCGCGACCTGAACGGTCGAGCGGGCGGGCTTGTTGGGCTGTTCGGGCGTGCCGAAGAAGGTCTTGAAGACCTCGTTCATCGCGGGGCTGTCCATCCGCCCCTCGCGTTCCGGCACGCCGACGAGGAAAACATTGACCTTGACGACATCGCCCATGGTCAGGCCCATGCCTTCGAGCGTGGCCTTCATCTTGGTGAGGATGTTGAGCGTCTGCGCGCGCGTATCGCCGAACTCATCGGGCTTGGCCGGATCGACCGGCGACGCGGTCGATCCCGAAAGATAGACGAACCTGGCGGTGGCCGGAACCGACACGGTGCTGGCGATGACGCCGGTGGGGTTGCCCGTGCGCTCGATGCCTTGGGCATGTGCGCCGGTCGCGGTGAGCGCGAGCGCCAGAGCGGTGGTTGCGAGATATGCCTTCATCCAAATTCTCCCGGTTGTTGTGAGCAGGGCGACGGGAGCGTCCCGCCGCCCTGCTGTCATCAGAACTTGAAGGTGATGCGGGCGTAGTAGTAGCCGCCGTTGGTGCCGTAGGGCCCGTGGTTGTAGGGCGCGTTGATGGTGGTCGTGCCGTTGATGTAGGGCGAAGTGCCGTTCGTCGGCAGGGTCGCTGTCCCGAGCGCCGTCGTTGGGATCAGGTCGGGGACCTCCGGCGCCTTGTCGAACAGGTTGTTCGCGCCTACGGAAACGTTCACCCAGTCCGTAAAGTCGTACCCGAGCTCGAGATCGAAGATGAACGTTGGTTTGACCACCCCCTCGAAGAAGTTCCCGACAATCTGCGGGTTTTGAACAGTGATGGCCGGGCTGACGAGAACGGTCGACTTGCTGTAGTAGGTCGCACGGGCATTCGCGCTGAACGGTCCATTCGTGAACAGAGTACTGAACACGCTCTTGAACTTCGGTGTCGACGTTTCGATCACCGCCTCGGCCTGCGCATTGAAGAGAGTGTTTAGGCCGTTGCGAGTGACCTTCGTGTCGTTGTAGTTCATGCCAAGCGTCAGGTCGAACTTGCCGATGCCGGTCTCGACCGGATAGCGCGCCGACAGCTCGACGCCGTAGGTTTCGGTGTCGATACCGTTGGTGAAGGTCTGGATCGCAAGCGACCCGCGCTCAACCACGGTAGGATCGAGCTGCTTGCCGCTTGCCGCGATGGCGTTCTGCACTAGGTCATAGGGCGTCAGGCTGTTGATCAACGGCGTCAGCACCTGCACCGCCGGCTGGCCCGAGACAGAGTTGGAACGCTGCCCAGTGATGCTGCCGGAAGACACGATACGATCCCGGATCTTGATATAGTAACCGTCAAGCGTGAAGACCATCTTGCTCACAGGACGGATCACCGTACCAATCGAGATGTTGGTCGACTTCTCGGGCTTCAGAGCGCCGAATCCTGCAGCGGCGGCACCCGGAGAGCTGGGTGCAAGCTGGACAGTCGCGCTGGTCGGTCCGACGTTGGTCGCCGAATAGCCGGATTCCTGAAGCGATGGTGCCCGGAAGCCGGTGCTGGCCGTTGCTCGAACCGCGAAGCCATCGCTGAAATCATAGCGGGTGGTGATCTTGCCGATCGTTGTGGTGCCGAAGTCGCTATAGTCCTCAATACGTCCCGCGAGATCGACAACCCACTTCTCGGTCGGCTTGATGATGAAGTCGACATACGCTGCCTTGGCGTTGCGCTTGAGAACTCCCGCGTCGCTCAGAGCGTAACCGGGGAAGGATTGCCCACCCTCAAAGTAGCGCGAGCCCTCGTCACCAGCGTAGATTGCATAGCTTTCCCTGCGATATTCACTACCGAATGCGAAGGTCAGCGGGTCTACGAACCCAATGTCAAACTCCTTGCGGACATCAAGCTGGGCCACATATTGCGTGAATTTGAACCCGCCGTCGTAGAAGTCGCGCGGCGTAAAGCCAGCGTCTGCGGTGCTGGGCGTCAGCGCTGCGGCTTTCGAGGTGTCGGACCACAACGAAGCATTGGCCGAGCGGGTTGTATAGACCAGTGCTTCATCTTCCGAGTAAGTATTGCTGAGATCCCAATTCCAGCCGCCTGCTATCTCTCCACGTAGTCCGGCGGTGAGCGAAAATTCGTTTTGGTTGACCTCGATCAGCGGGACCATGCCAACACCCTGAGTGGGACCAAAGCAGGAATTCGGATCAGTCAGAGTGCCGGTCGGGTTCGAGTTGCTGCGCGTGCCGGCCACGCAGATGCGGTTCGGGGGGCGGTACCCCTGGTTCGCCGAGCCATCACGATAGGAGTAGTCGCCGAAGGAATAGAACTCCACATCACCGAAATCGAAGCCCATGTTATAGAACAGGATGTTCAGCTGCGACTTGGGCTGCCCGCCGTTGACGCCGGCCGTGCCGTTGCGGGCGTTCAGCGCCGAGTAAATGGGATTGAACAGCTGGTTGACGTTGTTGATACCGTTGAACTGAACTGCCGAGCCATCGAGATTGCGCACGCTCGTCTGCCCCTCGCCGACGGTGGTATAGTCGTTGCGCCGGTGGAACATTGACAGATTGATGAACCCTGAGTCACCTAGGGGCAGACCAAAGTTGGTGCTAGCGCTGTACTGGATGCCCTCACCGTCATAATATTGGCCGACACTTCCTGTCGCCGTGCCGCCGCTGTCGTTTGACTTGAGGATGATGTTGATGACGCCGGCGATCGCGTCCGATCCGTATTGAGCCGCGGCACCTTCCTGCAAAATTTCGATCCGCTGCACCGCGTCGGGCGGGATGAGGTCGATGCTGGGGGCGGCCGATCCGCCGAACGCACCGTTGATCACCTGAAGGATGGAGTTGCCGTGGCGACGCTTGCCGTTGACCATGACCAGAGTGTGGTTCGGGCTGACGCCGCGCAACTTGGCGGACAGCGAGTAATTCGCCATGTCCGTGCCTTGGGTCTGTGCGGTGAAAGAGGGCACAAGTTGAGTAAGCGCCTGGTTGAGGTTCGGCTGGCCGACTTTCGAGAGTGCGTCGCTCGTCAGCAACTGGATCGGCGTGGCGCTCTCCGCCACCTGCGTGCCGACCGCGCGGGTACCGGTGACGATGATGTCGCCTTCCGGTTCTACGGCATCCTGTGCATAGGCGCCGGTCAGCGCCGTGGATGCCATGAAGATAGAGCAACAGACCTTGGAGATGCGCGTCATCGATTTCCCCCTTGTGTGTCCCGTTCCCCTCCCCGGCCCCGTTCACGGGCGATCCGCGGCCGTGTGGCGGTCTGGCTCTGCGGCCGGACTCGCTTCCCTGTGATGCGCAATCGACGGGAAAAATGCTGCAATGCACATACGCCGATTTGCGTATGACCCTGGCGGCTACGATGCTTAACTTGCAGGACGTTACGGTGGCCCACATGGTCGCCGCGTCAGTTGCGCCCGGTTCACCAAGGAAGGAATATTTGCATGCGCAAGATCGTCTCGCTCGGCCTGCTGATCGCTGGCCTGTCCCTCGCTTTTCCGGCCCAGGCGCAGGGGCCGGTCGAGCGGATCAACACCACGCCGCCCGCCATGATCCTTCAGGGCGCCAAGGTTAAGGCAGGGACGGAACTGTTCTTCCTGTCGGGCCAGCTCCCCTCGCCGATCGATCCTTCGAAGCCGCTCTCGATGGCCACGGCGACGGTTGATGATTTCGGCGACACCAAGACCCAGACGATCAGCACGCTCAACAAGATCAAGATGCTGCTTGAGGCCAATGGCTACAAGATGAGCGATCTGGTCAAGCTGTCGCTGTTCGTCGCCGCCGACCCCAAGCTCGGCAAGATGGATTTCGCGGGTGCGAACGAAGGCTTCAAGCAGTTCTTCGGCACTGCGGACAATCCGACGACTGTCGCCCGATCGACCTTCCAGGTCGCGGCGCTGGTGGCGCCGGCGTTCCTGATCGAGATCGAGGCCATCGCGGCCAAGGCGCCCTGACGGCCATGACGGGGGCGGCTCGCCTGGCCGCCCCCGCCCCTACTGGTTGATCGCCCGGATCGCGATGGCGGCGGCGGCCGACCGGGTTTCCACGCCCAGCTTTTCGAAAATCCGTTCCAGATGCTTGTGAACGGTGCGCGGCGACACGCCGAGCACATCGCTGATGTCGCCGCTCGACTTGCCATAGCTCACCCACAGCAGCACCTCGGCCTCGCGGTCGGTGAGGCTCAGGCGCTGCTTGAGCGCTGCCACGTCCATGTCCGGGTTGAGTTCGTTGAGGCGGATCAGCACCTCATTCTCCCGATATTGCGAGATCAGCACGAACTCGAGAGCGCCGCTCGGTTGCTCCAGCCGTACCGCCGCGCCCTGTCCGTCGCGCCTAGACAGGAGCCGTTGGACCGTGGGCTGCACCTCGCTGGGGAGCGACGACACTTCCTTGCTCCATCCGGGCGCGACTCTCGCGATGGCCTGCTCGGCGAGCGGTGTGCACCACAGGAAGCGGCCGGCGGTATCGGTCGCGATCATCAGGCGGCCGGTCGCGTCCAGGCTGGCGACGCTCGCATGTTCGGCGCGGCCGCGCGCCATATGGACGCGAACCCGGGCGATAAGCTCCTGCACGTTGACGGGCTTGCGCACATAATCGACGCCGCCGACCTCGAACGCCTCGACCACATGCTCGCTCTCGGTCAGGCCGGTCATGAAGATGATCGGGATGTGCGCGCGCGCCGGAATCTTCTTGATACGGGCAGTCGTCTCGAAGCCGTCGATCCCCGGCATCATCGCGTCCATCAGGATCAGGTCGGGGGCGATGTGGGCGAGCAGATCGATCGCCGCATGACCCGACGTCGCGATCAGGACGGTGATTCCCGACGCCTCCAGCGTGTCGGTGAGAAGCCGCAGCGAATCGCGCTCGTCATCGACGATCAATACGGTGGGTCTAGGATTCGGCAGGCTGTCCATCCTCGATTGTGTCCAGTTGTTGCGCCAGACCGGGCAGGTCGAAGCGGTCGAGATAAGCGTAAAGCAGGTCGGCGAGGTCGCGGCGATCGGGCGCGGCGTCGGCGAACAGGGCGATTTCAGCTTCTATTCCCCGTATATGACCGATTCGGATCAAGTCCCGCAACCGCCCGACATGAATCATTGCTGCGGCCGGCACGCGTTCCCGCACGGGTGCTGCGGCGGGGGGTGATGGCGGCTCCCCGGCGACGCTCCATATCCATCGCAGACCCAGCTGCTGACCGATCACATCGACGACCATGTCGATGTCGAACGGCTTGACCAGGAAATGATCGTGGACCGGCGGACCGCTGTGCGGGGCGTTGAGTTCATGCGCGTTGCCCGACAGCATCAGGATGCGGATGCCCGCACCATGCTCCGCGCGCAGTGCGGCGGCGGTTTCCCACCCCGACATGCCCGGCATCGAAATGTCGAGGACCACCAGCGGAAAGCGCCGCGCCCGGCAGAGCGTCACCGCCGTCTCGCCATTGGGTGCCACGGCCACGTCGAAACCCAGCGCCTCCAGCAGATGCCGCATCAGCGACAATTGCTGGATATCGTCGTCCGCAACGAGTATCGACTTCCGCTCGCCCTCATATCCCACGACCCGCCTCACCGGACCGGTGTCGAGCATTTGGCCGCTCGCCTGACCCAGCATCAATGTCAGGCGGAAGCATGACCCGCTGCCCGGCTCACTCTCCAGCTCGAGCTGGCCGCCGAGGATTCGGACCAGCGCCTCGGTGATTGACAGGCCGAGACCGGCGCCCGGCTGAGCCAGGCTGTCCTGATTGGTACCACGGTCGAATGCGGCAAAGATGCGTTCGCGATCAGCCTCCGATATTCCGGGACCGGTATCGAGCACCTCGAACACCGCGATCGGTGCCGAATAGCGGACGCGGAAGGTGATGCTGCCCGACGCGGTGAACTTGATGGCGTTGGACAGCAGGTTGATGAGCACCTGCCGTACCCGTTTCTGGTCCAGCCGCACATGTTCAGGCAGGCGATCGGGCAGCTCGCTGTGAAAGCCGAGCCCCTTCGCCTCGGCGGCGGGGCGGAACATGCTGGCGATCTGCTCCAGGAACGGTCCGAACCGCACCGTGTCGCTGGCAACCCGCAGGACTCCCGTCTCAACAGCTGACAGGTCGAGGAGGCCCTCCACCAGGTTGGTCAGATGCTCGGCGCTCCGCCGGATCACCTTTGCGGCATCGGCGGGGTCGATCGCATCGTTGCGCTCGACAAGCTGGGCATAGCCGTAGATCGAGTTGAGCGGGGCGCGCATCTCGTGGCTCACATGCGCGAGGTAACGGCTCTTGGCGATATTGGCGGATTCGGCTGCTTCCTTGTCGCGGAGCAGCGGCATCAGCAGGTCGGCATCCGCTGCATCGCCGGCAGCCAGCGCGTTGCCCGCTCCAGAAGCCGGAGCGGTCCGGCGATCGGACAGGAGCAGCAGCAGGATGGCAAGCAGGATAACGGCCAGAGTGACATGCAGCGCCGACGAGGTCGCCGCAAAAAACTCGGCCAGCGCCACGAGCGCCATCCCCGTGAGCAACATGAGGGCGATCAGCCCGTGACGCGCGGTGAAGGCCGCCGCTGCGAATGAGCCGCTGCCGGCGTCCGTTCGCCCGCTCCGCGCCGTCAGGGCATGCCCCGAAGACCAGCCGAACAGGCCCGACATCAGCGACGCCTTGCGCCGGACGGTCGCGCGTCCCCCGGCAATCCCGCAACGACAGGCTGCCAGCGATGACCGCCGACGCCCGTTCCCTGGTTTGTGATCATTGTCGTTGGCTTCCCGTGACTGTCGGGCTCTCGTCCGATCAGTCACGAAGATTGTGCACTGCAATCAGACGCTGCGCAAGCCCTCCACACAGCCTGCCCAACAGTGGGACAGCGATGCCAGGCGTTGATCGCCGGCCTACGACATCTTCAGATCAGCTGGTCACGTCGTAGCCTTTCGAGAAGCCGCTGCGCCACAGAATGACGAATTGCCTTGCCTTTTCGTAGCTTGACCCATGTATTCACACCAATTCCAAAATGGTGCATGATCACTTCGGGCTTTTGGCACGAGATGGCGGAGGCCATTTTCTCAACCAGATCGGGATCCACGGTAATCAGATTCGGTGCAGCCATATGCCCTCCATAGCTCAATGGGAGGCAGGCTATATTGCAGCGCAAAATACCAAATACGTCAAATTCCCCATGCCGCGCGTTCCGCCGGGGCGCTAGGGTCGGACCCGGCCCGATATCGTGCGGCGCGAATGTCGCCGGCCGGTGGAACGGCCGCAGGCGACGGACGTATGACGCTGCGTGTCGCCACTAGGAAAAAGCGCGCCCATGGGGCATGGCGGGGGCAGCATGCAGGAAGCAGCCCCATCAGCAGCGTCGCCGTCAGCCTCGCCCTTCAGCTATCCGGTGTTCCGTCAGGTCTGGACCGGCACGCTCATCTCCAGCTTCGGCATGATGATCCAGATGGTCGGGGCGTCCTGGCTGATGGTTTCGCTGTCGGGTGCAGAAACCGACGTCGCGCTGGTGCAATCGGCGACGACTCTGCCGATCGCGCTCCTCGCGCTGCCCGCCGGGGCGCTGGCAGACAGTTACGATCGCCGCGCGGTCATGCTCGTTTCGCAGTTCGCGATGCTCGCCGTCTCCAGCCTTCTCGCGCTTTGGGCGCTGCTGGGATGGCTGGACCCGACGCTGCTGCTGGCCTTCACCTTTCTGATCGGCTGCGGCATGGCGCTTAACACGCCGTCCTGGCAGGCGTCGGTCGGCGACATGGTCGCTCGTGTGGCGTTGCCGAGCGCGGTCGCATTCAACGCCATGCAGTTCAACATCGCTCGCAGCCTTGCCCCTGCGCTGGGCGGAGCAATCGTTGCGTCGGTCGGCGCTGCCGTAGCCTTCATCGTCAACGCGTTCAGCTATCTCTGGCTGGTCGTCGTGCTGATCCGCTGGAAGGTGCCCAAGAGGACGGATCCGCTGCCGCGCGAGCAGTTGCTCACCGCTATTGGCGCAGGCGTGCGGTACATCGCCATGTCGCCCGCGATGCGGTCGATCCTCGCGCGCTCGCTATTCTTCGGCGCTTCGGCCGCGTCGATGAGCGCGCTGATGCCCATCGTCGCGCGCGACCTGCTGGGCGGCGGCGCGCTCACCTTCGGCCTTTTGCTCGGCGCGTTCGGTGCCGGGTCCGTCACCAGCGCCTTGTATATCCGCCGCGCACGAGCGCGGTTCTCGACCGAGATGACCGTCCAACTCGGTGTCCTCATACTGGCGGCGGGATCGGGCGCGATGGCCATCAGCGGGTCGCTCGTGCTCACTTTGGCGGGCTGCGCCATCGGGGGTTTCGGCTGGCTCCTCGTGCTCTCGACCCTCAATGCCTCGATGCAGCTCGGTTCGCCGCGATGGGTGGTCGGCCGTGCGGTCGCATCCTATCAGATGGTCGTCTTCGCCGGCCTCGCGGGGGGAGCCTGGGCCTTCGGCGCTCTCGCCCAGGCCGAAGGCGTTCGCTTCGCGCTCGGCACCGCCGCCGCACTCCAGCTCGCCAATCTCGCACTCGGCTTCATCGCCCGGGTGCCGCAGATGGGCGAGGAGAATATGGACCTGATGGAGCGGTGGGAGGTGCCGGAGACCCGGGTTCCCGTCGAGGCACGCAGCGGCCCCATTGTCATCAGCATCAGCTACCGTATCGCGCCCGAGAACATCATCGCCTTCCTCAATGCGATGAACGAGCGCCGGCGCATCCGCATTCGCGACGGCGCCCGCCACTGGGCGCTGCTGCGCGACCTGGGCGACGAATATGTCTGGAAGGAACGCTATCAGGTGCCCAACTGGGCCGACTATATCCGGCATAACCAGCGGAGAACCCACGCCGACTCGGTCAACAGCGAGGCGCTCATGGACCTTCATGAAGGAAGCTGGCCGCCGCCCGTGACGCGGATGATCGAAAGGCAAACAACGGCCTTGCCGGCACATCGCGCCGACACCGCCGACCATCACCACCACCACATTCATCCCTGACGCCGACTCAGGCGGCGTCAGCGCGTCGCAGCCGTGATCAGCCCAACGTTCCGACGCCGAGGAAGCTTGGAACGGGGCCGTTCCAGCCCTCGTCCGGTTCATCCGCTGGCACCGCGCGCGTATCGGGAGCCGGGCGGCGATCCGGCCGCTCCCTGCGCGGGCTGGTGGCGGCGGGCTCCTCGCGCTTGCGCCTGACCTTGGGTTCCGGCGGCGACGGCTCGCGGGCCTCGCTTGCCCTTGCGCCGCGACGGCGCGCCTTGCGCGGTTTCGCGTCGTCGGATGAATCCTCGGCGGGGCCGGCTTCGACGGCCGGCTCGGCCAGTCCGCTGTCATGGACCGGGATCGAGGTGCCGATCAGCTTCTCGATATTGGCGAGCGCCTCGGCATCGGAGCGTGTGACGAAGGTATAGGCGGTACCCGTCGCCCCGGCGCGGCCGGTGCGACCGATCCGGTGGACATAGTCATCGGGATGCCAGGGCGTGTCGAAGTTGAAGACGTGGCTGACGCCCTTGACGTCGAGCCCGCGCGCCG
>CAZJCT010000012.1:0-37468 GCA_964544675.1 uncultured Sphingobium sp. | reverse complement strand
TGAGATACACCGTGACCGCCTGCGCACTCGCCGAATAATCCGCCGTGTCGGTGCCCGCTCCACCCACGAGAGTGTCGCTGCCAGCGCCGCCGACAATTGTGTCGTTGCCGTCGCCGCCGTCGATCGTGTTGGCGCTGCCGTCGCCGGTCAGCGTATCGGCGAATGTGGAGCCGGTCAGCCCCTCGATCCCGCTGTAGCTGTCGCCCGCCGCGTCGCCGGTGTTGCTCCCCGCGCTGGCGAGGTTCGCGACCACCGCGCCGCCAGCGGTCGAATAGCTCGCCACGTCGGTTCCCGCGCCGCCGACCAGCGTGTCGCCGCCTGCTCCGCCGATGAGCGTGTCGTTGCCCGAGCCGCCGTCAAGGACGTTCGCGCTGCCGTCGCCGGTCAGCGTGTCGTTGAACGTCGAGCCGGTGAGGTTCTCGACGCTCGAATAGCTGTCGCCCGCCGCCTCGCCGCTATTGGCTGCGGCATTGGCGAGGTTCGCCGAGACCGCCGCGCCGGCATTCGCATAGCTCGCGGTATCGCTGCCCGACCCGCCGATCAGGCTGTCGGCGCCGAGGCCGCCGTTGAGGACGTCGTCGCCGCTGCCGCCATTGAGCGTGTTGGCACCGCTGTCACCGATGATGCTGTCCGCCAGGTTCGAGCCCAGCACGACCTCGATCGACGAGAGCGTGTCGCCCGCGGCATCGCCGCCGACGCCCGCGCGGCCGTCGAAATAGACCGTCACGCCCGATGCCGAGGCCGAATAGTCGGCGGTGTCGGTGCCCGATCCGCCGACGAGCGAGTCCGATCCCGCACCACCCACCAGCACGTCGTCGCCGCCACCGCCGTCGATCGTGTTCGCGCTGGCGTCGCCGGTCAGCGTGTCGGCGTGAGCCGATCCGGTCAGCCCCTCGATCCCGCTATAGCTGTCGCCCGCTGCGTCGCCGGTGTTGCTCCCCGCGTTCGCGAGGTTCGCGACCACCGCGCCGCCAGCGGTCGAATAGCTCGCCACGTCGGTTCCCGCGCCGCCCACGAGCACGTCCGCGCCAGCACCGCCCGTCAGAACGTCGTTGCCCGACCCGCCGTCGAGCGTGTTGACGCCGCCGTCGCCGACCAGCGTGTCGTTGAACGCCGACCCGGTGAGATTCTCGACATTGCTGAGGACATCGCCCTGCGCATCGCCGCCCGACCCGGACGTGCCGGTCAGATAGGCGGTGACCGCCGATCCGGAGGCCGCGTAGCTGGCGGTGTCGGTACCCGTGCCGCCGTCGATGCTGTCCGCGCCCGCGCCGCCGGTGAGCATGTCGTCGCCCGCGCCGCCGTTCAGCGTATCGGTTCCGGCGCCCGCGTCGACGATGTCGTTGCCGTCGCCAGCCGTGATGGTCTCGTTAGCGCTGGTGCCGGTGATGCTGTCGGCAAAGGCGGTGGCGGTGATGGTCTCGAAGCCGGTGACGACGTCGCCCTCGGCATCGCCGCCGCTGCTTGCCGTGCCGTCGAGGCGCAGGGTGATACCCGCGGTCGATGCGGCGTAGTTGAGCGTGTCGGTGCCGGTGCCACCGGTGAGGATATCCGCGCCCGCGCTGCCGATGATGGTGTCGTTGCCCGCGCCGCCGTCGAGCGTTTCCGCACCCGCGCCGCCGGTCAGCGTATCGCCTTGCGACGTACCGATCACGCCCTCGATCGAGGTGAAGCTGTCGCCCGTCGCATCGCCGCCACTCACCACCAGCGCGCCGCTGGCGAAGCTCGCGGTGATCGCGCTGCCGGAGGAGGCGTAGGAAGCGATGTCGGTGCCGGTGCCGCCGTCGAGAACGTCGCCGCCCGCGCCGCCGACCAGAATGTCGTCGCCCGCGCCGCCGGTCAGGGTCTGGCTGCCGGTGGTGCCGTGGAGCGTGTCGGCGAGCGCCGATCCGATCAGCGTCTCGATGCCCGTCAGCCGGTCGCCCGCCGCGTCGCCGCCGACGCCGAGGGTCACGCCGTCGAGATAGGCGGTGACGCCATTGGCGGAGGAGGCATAGCTGAAGCTGTCGGTTCCCGCGCCGCCATCGACGATGTCCGCGCCCTGGCCGCCCGACAGCGTGTCGTTGCCATTGCCGCCGTTGATGACGTCGTCGCCCACATTGCCGCTGATCGTGTCGTTGCCGTCGCCGCCGTTGAGCGTCTCGGCCGCGTTCGATCCGACGATCGTGTCGTCGAAGGCCGATGCCGTGACCGTCTCGATCGACAGCAGCACGTCGCCCTCGGCATAGCCGCCGCTCGACGCGGTTCCATCGAGATAGAGGGTGACGCCCGCCGTCGAGTCGGCATAGCTCGTGCTGTCGGTGCCGGTGCCGCCATTGAGTGTGTCGGCGCCCGCGCCGCCGGACAGGCTGTCATTGCCCGCTCCGCCGGTCAGGATGTTGTCGCCGCCATTGCCGGTCAGCGTGTCGTTGCCGCTGCCACCGGTCGCATTTTCTATGCTGACATAAGTGTCACCGGCCGCATTGCCGCCGCTGCCGGCGCCGGTGGTGAGGTTGACGGTGACCGCGACGCTGTCGGCCGCATAGCTGACGGTGTCGGTGCCGGAGCCGCCGTCGAGCACGTCGGCGCCCGCGTCGCCCTTGAGAACATCCGCGCCTTCGCGGCCATAGATGGTATTGGCGCCGCTGCTGCCGCCCAGCACGTCGTCATTCGCCGATCCTTCGAGGATCTCGACATTGCTGATGACGTCGCCCGCCGCTTCGCCGCCCGATCCCGTGGTGCCGTCGAGGCTGATCGTGACCCCGGCCGACCCGTAATAGCTGACCGTATCGGTGCCCGCGCCGCCATTGATGGTGTCCGCGCCGCCCAGGCCCCGGAACCACTCGTTGGCGGCGGTGCCGGTCACCTGGTCATTGAGGTTGGTCAGATAGACGATCTGGATGTTGACATAGGTGTCGCCCGCCGCGTCGCCGCCGACGCCAAGCGTCACGCCGTCGAGGTTGATGGTGACCCCGGCGCTTGCCGACACGCTCGCCAGATTGCCGAAGTTGCTGCCGAAGAAGATCGTGTTGGAGCCTGCGCCGCCATCGATCCGGTCCGCGCCCGCGCCGCCGGCCAGCACGTCGTCGCCATCGCCGCCATTGAGCGTGTCGTTGCCCGCGAGGCCCGAGAGCTGGTCGTTACCCGCGCCGCCGGTCAGCACGTTGGCCGATCCGTCACCCGTCAGGCTGTCCCCCGACGCTGAGCCGATCAGGTTTTCGATGCTGTTGAACGTGTCGCCCTGCGCGTCGCCGCCATTGCCGACGTTGCTGGTGAGGTTGACGGTCACGCCCGATGCCGATGCCGAATAATCGACCGTGTCGATGCCGCCGTCGCCGCGATTCGCGTCGGACCCGGCGCCGCCCAGGATGACGTCGTCGTTATTGCCGCCATTGATCGTGTCGTTGCCAGCGCCGCCGTCGAGCGTGTCATTGCCGCTGCCACCCGACACCGTGTTGTCGCCGCCATCGCCGGTCAGCGTGTCGGCATGATTGGACCCTGTGATGTTGCGGAAGCTGACCAGAGTGTCGCCATTCGCATCGCCCAGCGTACCGGTACCGGTGAGGAGCGAAGCCGCGACCCCGGAGGTGGCGGTGCCATAGCTGACGGTGTCGTCGCCGGCGCCGCCGTCGAGAACGTCCGCGCCCGCGCCGCCGTCGATGGTGTCATTGCTTTCGTCGCCATAGATGGTGTCGATGCCGGCACCGCCGAAGATGCTGTCGTTGCCGACGCCGCCCCGGATCAGGTTCGCGCCGGTGTCGCCCGTCAGCGTGTCGTTGCCCGAACCGCCGGTCAGATTCTCGAAGCCGGAGAATGTGTCGCCCTGCGCGTCGCCGCCGCTGCCGGTCCCGGCCGCGAGCGACACGGTAACCGCCGCCGATCCGGCGTAGCTCAGCGTATCGGTGCCCGCGCCGCCGGTCATCGCGTCCGCGCCGCCGCCGCCAAGGATGGTGTCGTCGCCGTCACCGCCGGTCAGGATGTTGGCGACGCTCGATCCGAAGAGCGAATCGTTGAGCGCCGAGCCAATGGCGTTCTCGATCGAATTGACGACGAACACGTCGCCCTGCGCGTCGCCGCCGCTGTTGGAGGTGCCGTCGCCCAGGTTGATCGAAACACCGGCCGACGATGCGGAATAGTCAACCGTGTCGCTGCCCGTGCCGCCGTCGATGAAGTCCTGACCCGCACCGCCGACCAGCGTATCGTCGCCCGTTCCGCCGTAGAGCGTATCGTTGCCGGCGGCGGCGCTGATGCTGTCGTTGCCGTCGCCGCCGCTCACGGTCTCCGCATTGGCGGACCCGACGAAGCTGTCGTCAAAGGCGGACAGGAGGTAGTTTTCGACGCTCGTGAAGGTGTCGCCCTGCGCCTGCCCGGTCGAAAGTGCGGCATTGGTCAGGTTGACGGTCAGGCCCCCGGTCGAACTGCCATAGTCGACCGTGTCGAAGCCCTGGCCGCCGTCGATCGTGTCCGCGCCCAGACCCGGCCGCAGGACGTCGTCGCCGTCGCCGCCCAGAATGGTGTCGGCATTGTCCGAACCGATGATGATGTCGGCCAGCGCCGAACCCGTCACCTGCTCGATGCTGATGAGGATGTCGCCGTTCGCGTCGCCCGCCGTGCCGGCGAGCCCGTCCATCCGCACCACGATGCCGCCCGACGAGCTGTAGTCGGCGATGTCGAAGCCTGTGCCGCCGTCCAATATGTCCGCGCCCGACCCGCCGACGAGCACGTCGTCGCCCGCGCCGCCTTCCAGCGTCTCGTTGACGCCGGTGCCATAGATGGTGTCGGCGAGCCCCGAGCCGATCACGCGCTCGACATTGATGATCACGTCGCCGGCCGCGTCGCCGCCGGAGGAAGCGGTGCCGTCGAGGCGGACGGCGACGCCGCTCAGCGACCCCGAATAGTCGATGCTGTCGGTGCCGGTCCCGCCGTCGATGCTGTCCGCCTGGCCGAAGCTGACGAAGCTGTCATTGCCGCCCCAGCCCCACAGCACCGTGGAACCCGTGGTGCCGCCGCGCAGGATATCGCCATAGTTCAGCGATCCCTCGATTCGCTCGACGCCCGCCAGCGTGTCGCCTTGCGCCCAGCCGCCAGCGCCCGACGTGCCGTCATTGGCGATCGTCACGGCCGCGCTCGAGTCGCGATAGTCGGCGGTGTCGGTTCCCGCGCCGCCGATGATCTGGTCCGCGCCCAGGCCGCTGGCGATGCGGTCGTCGCCGTCGCCGCCGTCGAGAACATCGTTCGCCGACCCGCCATAGAGCGTGTCGTTGCCGTCGCCCGCCTGGATGGTCGAGGCCGAGGTCCCCGCCGTGATCGTGTCGTTCTGGCCTGATCCGATGACGGTTTCGACGTCGAACAGCCGGTCGCCGGCGGCGTCGCCGCCCGTGCCGAAGCTGCCGTCCATGTAGATGGTCATGCCCGCGCTGGCCGAGGCCGAATAATCGACCGTGTCGACGCCGGCATCGCCGCGATAGACATCCGCGCCGCCCGACGCGACGAACTGGTCGTCGCCGTTCGCGCCGCTGAACTCCTCGTCGGCGCTGGTGCCCTCGAAGCTGTCGTCAAAGGCCGATCCGGCAACCTTCTCGATGCCCGTCATGACGTCGCCCTCGGCGTCGCCGCCCGTCGACGTGCCGCCGGTGCGGATCGTCACCGCCGCCGCAGAGGCGCTGTAGTCGGCCGTGTCGGTGCCGACGCCGCCGGTCAGCACGTCCGCGCCCGCGCCGCCTTCCAGCACATCGTCGCCGATGCCGCCGATCAGCGTGTCCGCGCCCGCGCCGCCGCGAAGGGTGTCGTCGCCGTCGAAGCCATCGAAATAATCGTCGCCCGTGCCGCCGATCATCAGGTCGCTGACGCGCGACCCGGTGAAGCGCTCGATCCCCGTAAAGCTGTCGCCCTGCGCATCGCCGCCGCTGGCGGTGCCGAGCGCGAGGTCGATCGTCACGCCCGCGCCGGAGCTGGCGTAGCTCACCGTATCGGTGCCCGCGCCGCCGTCGAGCACGTCCGCACCCGAGTCGCCCGAAAGCAGGTCGTCGCCGTCACCGCCGCTCAGCGAATCGGTGCCGCTCCCGCCCGACAGCGTGTCATTGCCCGCGCCGCCGGCCAGCGTGTCGTCGGAGAAGGTGCCGGTGATGCTGTCGTTGAAGGCCGATCCGATGACCGACTCGACGCCCGACAGCCGGTCGCCCGCGGCGATGTCGCCAAGGCCCGCCGATCCGTCGAGCGCGATCGTGATCCCGCTCGCCGCCGCGCCATAATCGACCGTATCGACGCCCGCGCCGCCGGTCAGCGTGTCGCCCCCGGCACTGCCGACCAGCATGTCGTCGCCGACGCCGCCTTCGAGCGTCTCCGCGCCCGTGCCGCCGATCAGCGTATCATCATAGTCGGAGCCGACCAGCCGCTCGATCGAGGACAGCGTATCGCCCGCCGCCTCGCCAACCGTGCCGGCGCCGCTGGCGAGGCTGACCGTCACCGCGCCCGTCGCGCCCGCATAGCTCGCCGTGTCGGTGCCCGCGCCGCCCTCGATCACGTCAGCGCCCGCGCGCCCCTCGATCACGTCATTGCCGTCGCCGCCGGTCAGCGTGTCAGCGCCCGTGCCGCCAACCAGCGTATCCGAATAGGCCGATCCGATCACCCGTTCGATGCCGGTCAGCACGTCGCCCGTGGCCGTTCCGCCCGCGCCCGCGTCGACGCCGTTGTTGTAAACCGTGACCGCCTGCGTCGAACCGCTGTAATCGGCGGTGTCGGTGCCCGCGCCGCCGTCGAGCAGGTCGCCTCCGGCATTGCCGACCAGCGTGTCGTCGCCCGCGCCGCCATAGATGCTGTCGCCGCCCGCGCCGCCGTCGATGCTGTCGTCGCCGTCACCGGCCTCGATCGTGTCGGCATTGGCCGAGCCGGTGAGCGTATCCGCGAAGTCCGTCGCGATCACCCGTTCGATGCCGCTCAGCGTGTCGCCATTGGCGTCGCCCGCACTGCCGCTGCCGGTCGCGAGGTTGAGCGCGATTCCCGCGCCTGCTCCCGAATAATCGGCGGTGTCGAAGCCGTCGCCGCCTTCGAGCACGTCCGCGCCCGCGCCGCCGACCAGCCGGTCGTCGCCTGCCTGGCCCATGAGCGTGTCCGCGCCCGCACCGCCGTTCAGCACGTCGCCGAAAGTCGAACCTTTAAGGATTTCGATCGCGGTGAGCGTGTCGCCCTCGGCATCGCCGCCGGTCCCCGCTGTTCCGTCGAGCCAGGCGGTGACGCCCGCGCCCGATGCCGAATAATCCGCCGTGTCGGTGCCCGCGCCGCCGTCCATGGCGTCAGCGCCCGCGCCGCCGACCAGCGTGTCATTGTCCGCGTCGCCCGACAGGCTGTCGTCGCCATCCCCGCCCTGCAACAGGTCCGCGCCAGCGCCGCCCTCGACGGTGTCGGCTCCGCTGCTGCCGAGAACGGTGTCGGCAAAGGCCGATCCGACCAGCCGCTCGATTCCGGTGAGCACATCGCCCAGCGCGTCGCCGCCCGAACCGGCGACACCGTCCATGCGTGCGGAAATGCCGCTCGCCGCGCTGCTGTAATCCGCCGTATCGAAGCCGGCCGCGCCGTCGATCACGTCGGCACCCGCGCCTCCGACGATGATGTCGTCGCCCGCATCGCCTGTCAGCGTGTCGGCACCGGTGCCGCCCTCCAGCCGGTCGTCGCCCGCGCCGCCGATCAGCGCATCCGCGCCGCTGCCGCCATAGAGGCTGTCACCTTGCGCGGTGCCGATCACCTGCTCGACGCCCGAGAGGACATCGCCCGCCGCCCAGCCGCCGCTGCCCGCGGTGCCGTCGAGATAGGCGGTGACGCCCGTGCTGCCGTTCGAATAATCGACGATGTCGAAGCCCGCGCCGCCGGTCAGCAGATCGGCACCTGCGCTCGACCACAGATGGTCGTCGCCCGCGCCGCCATCCATGCTGTCATCGCCGGACGAACCGAACAGCGTGTCCGCAAGGCTCGATCCAATGACGCCTTCGATGCCCGTCAGCACGTCGCCCTCGGCATCGCCACCGGTCGAGGTCGTGCCGTCGAGATGGACCGTCACGCCGCTGAGCGAGGTCGCATAGGTCGCGATGTCGACCCCCGTGCCGCCGTCGATCGCGTCGGCGCCGGTTCCGCCAGAGAGCGTGTCGTCGCCCGCTTCGCCGAAGAGGCTGTCGTCGCCGCCGCTGCCGATGATCACGTCAACGCCAGCGCCGCCCAGGATCGTCTCGGAGGCGTTGCCGCCCGTCAGCCGGTCGTCGAAGGCCGAGCCGACAAGCTGTTCGATGCTGGTCAGAACATCGCCCGCCGCGTCGCCCCGGCTGCCGCTTGTGCCGTCGAGATAGACGGTCACGCCGCTCAGCGCACCCGCGTAGCTCGCGCTGTCGAAGCCGCTGCCGCCGTCGATCTGGTCCGCGCCCGCGCCACCGGTGATGCTGTCGTCGCCCGCGCCGCCAGCGAGCACGTCATTGCCCGCAGCGCCGGTGATCGTGTCGTTGCCGAGGCCGCCCTCGATGCTGTCGTCGCCCGTCGATCCGCCGAGCGTATCCGCGAAGTCCGAACCGACCAGCCGCTCGATCGCGGTCAGCGTGTCGCCCGCCGCGTCGCTGCCGGTGCCCGTCGTGCCGTCGAGCGCGATCGTGACCGCTCCGCCCGCCGTGCTGTAGTCCGCCGTATCGCTGCCCGTTCCGCCGTCGAGCGCGTCCGCGCCCGCGCCGCCGACGAGCGTGTCGTCGCCGCCATTGCCGAACAGCTGCTCCGCCGCCGCGCCGCCGGTGATGCGGTCGCCCTGCGCCGATCCGAGCACGCGCTCCACGGCGCTGAGCTGGTCGCCCTCGGCATCGCCGCCCGCACTCGCCAGGCCGTTGAGGTTGACCGTCACCGCGCCGACCGACGCGGTATAGTCCGCCGTGTCGGTGCCAGCGCCGCCGTCGATCACGTCTGCGCCCGACCCGCCGACGATCATGTCGTCGCCGGCGTCGCCCTGGAGCGTGTCGTTGCCGAGACCGCCTGTCAGGCTGTCATCGCCCGCGCCGCCGACCAGCGTGTCGTCGCCATTGCCGCCGCTCAACGCATCGGCAAAGGCCGAACCGATCACCCGCTCGATCCCCGTCAGCGTGTCGCCGGCCGCCGTGCCGCCGCTGCCCGCAGCGCCGGTGGTGCCGATCGTGATCCCCGCGCCGGACGCGGAATAGTCCACCGTGTCAAAGCCCGCGCCGCCGATCAGCGTGTCGGCGCCCGCCGATCCGGTGAGGAGGTCGTCGCCCGCATCGCCGTCGAGCGTCTCCGCGCCAGCGCCGCCGCGCAATGTGTCGGCAAAGGCCGAACCCGTGAGGCGCTCCACCCCCGTCAGCGTGTCGCCCTGCGCATCGCCGCCGCTGCCAGCGACGCCGTCGAGGCCGATATTCACCGCTGCCGTCGATGCGGCATAGCTCACCGTGTCGGTGCCAGCGCCGCCGTCCATCGCGTCCGCGCCAGCGCCGCCATTCAGTACGTCGTCGCCAGCGCCGCCGGACAGCGTGTCATCGCCCGCGCCCGCGTTCAAAATGTCGTCGCCGCCCTGGCCTTCCAGCGTATCGGCACCATCGGAACCGTTGAGCGTATCGGCGAGCGCAGAGCCCAGCACGCGCTCGATCCCTGCAAGCACGTCGCCCGATGCGTCGCCGCCGAGCGAGACCGAACCGTCAAGATAGACGGTCACACCCGCAAGCGAGGCCGAATAATCGGCGCTGTCGATGCCCGCGCCGCCGTCGAGGGCGTCGGCCCCCGCGCTGCCGAACAGAATGTCGTTGCCGCCTTCGCCCAGCAGCGTGTCCGCGCCGGTCCGGCCATGCAGATTGTCGCCGAACGCTGACCCTTGCAGCGTCTCGACATTGCTGATGACGTCGCCCGCCGCATCGCCGCCGATGCCGACGGTGCCGTCGAGCCAGGCGGAGACGCCCGCACCCGACGCCAGATAGCTGACGGTATCGCTGTTGTTGCCGCCGTCGAGCGAGTCCGCGCCTGCGCCGCCGACCAGCGTATCGCTGCCCCCGCCGCCCTGCAGATCGTCGTCGCCCGCGCCGCCGGTCAGCAGGTCGTCGCCCGCATTGCCCGCCAGCGTGTCGTTGCCGCTGCTGCCGGTCAGCACGTCGTCGAGGCTCGATCCGACCACCCGCTCGATACCCGAATAGCTGTCGCCTTCCGCATCGCCGCCGATGCCGGTGGAGCCGTCGAGAACCACCGTCACGCCCGCGTCGGAGCTGCTATAGTCTGCGGTGTCGAAGCCGGTTCCGCCGTCGATCACGTCCGCGCCCGCGCCGCCGCGCAGGCTGTCGTCGCCCGTCCCGCCGATCAGCGTGTCGCCACCCGCATTGCCGATCAGCGTGTCGTTGCCCGCGCCGCCCTCGAGCGTCTCACCGGCAGACCCGCCCGCGATGATGTCACCCTGCGCCGATCCGACCACGCGCTCGATGCGAACCAGCGTGTCGCCCGCCGCATCGCCGCCGCTTGCCGCCGAACCGTCGAGGGTCAGCTGGATCGCACTCGCACTCGCCGAATAATCGGCGGTGTCAAAACCCGCGCCGCCGTCGATGACGTCCGCGCCCGCGCCGCCGACCAGATGGTCGTCGCCCGCTCCGCCGTCGAGGTTGTCGTCACCCGCGCG
Organism: uncultured Sphingobium sp.; assembly: GCA_964544675.1. Lineage (GTDB taxonomy): Bacteria > Pseudomonadota > Alphaproteobacteria > Sphingomonadales > Sphingomonadaceae > Sphingobium. The sequence goes on along the minus strand of CAZJCT010000012.1, from coordinate 26,853 downwards.
GCCCGACAGAATGTCGTCGCCCGCGCCGCCTTCGAGCGTTTCGTCAGCGCTCGCGCCAGACAGGCTGTCGGCAAAGTCGGAACCGACCAGCCGCTCGACACCGCTCAGCGTGTCGCCCTCGGCGTCGCTGCCGGTTCCGGTTCCGGCGGTCAGGTCGACCGTCACGCCCGCGCCCGCCGCCGCATAGGTCACGCTGTCGAAGCCGGTGCCGCCTTCGATCACGTCAGCGCCCGCGCCGCCGTCGATGCTGTCGTCGCCGGCGCCGCCGCGAAGCGTGTCATCGCCAGCGCCACCCGTCAGTTCGTCGCTGCCGGCGCCGCCTTCGAGCGTGTCGGCACCCGCCGATCCGCCGAGCCGGTCGTCGAAGGCCGATCCGACGATCCGCTCGACCCCCGTCAGCCGGTCGCCCGACGCGTCGCCGCTCGACCCGAAGCTGCCGTCGGTGGCGATGGTGACGCCCGCCGAGCTTGTCGCATAATCCGCCGTGTCGACGCCCGCGCCGCCGATCAGCGTGTCGGTGCCGAGGCTGCCGACCAGAATGTCGTCGCCCGCGCCGCCGTCGAGCGTTTCGCTGTCGATGCCGCCGGTCAGCCGGTCGGCGAACGCGGAGCCGGTGATCTGCTCGATCCCGGTCAGCATGTCGCCCTCGGCGTCGCCGCCGACGCCGGTGCTGCCGTCGAGGCCGATGGTGACGGCCGTGGCGCTCGCCGAATAGTCGGCGATGTCGAAGCCGTTGCCGCCGGTCAATATGTCCGCGCCCAGGCTGCCGCGCAGCCGGTCGTCGCCCTCGCCACCGTTGAGCGTTTCCGCGCCCGCCGCGCCGCCCAGCGTGTCGGCAAAGTCGGAGCCGAGCAGGATCTCGACCCCCGCGAGCGTGTCGCCCGCCGCCGTACCGCCGCTGCCCGCGACGCCGTCGAGGCCGATCGTCACGCCGCTCGCCGAGTCGGCGTAGGAGGCGGTGTCGCTGCCCGTGCCGCCGTCGATCGCGTCGGCGCCGTCGCCGCCCAGGATGATGTCGTCGCCCGCACCGCCGGTGAGCGTGTCGTTGCCGCCCGCGCCCTCGATCCGGTCGGCACCAGCGCCGCCATCGATCACATCGGCGCTCGCGCTGCCGTAGAGCGTGTCGTCATGCGCCGATCCGGTCAGCCGCTCGATGCCGAGCAGCACGTCGCCCGCCGCGTCGCCGCCGCTGCCCGCATTGCCATCGAGATGGACGGTCACGCCCGCTCCCGACGCCGCATAGCTCACGGTGTCGGTGCCCGTACCGCCGTCGAGCGTGTCCGCGCCCACGCTGCCCGTCAGCACGTCGTCGCCAGCGCCGCCCTCGATCACTTCCGCGCCCGCGCCGCCGCCGAGCGTGTCGGCATGCGCCGATCCGATCAGATGGCCGAAATTGCTCAGCCGGTCGCCTGTCGCCTCTCCGCCGGTGCCCGCGCTGCCGTCGAGAGCGACGGCCACGCCAGCCGCAGCGCCCGCATAGCTGACGGTGTTCGAGCCGGTGCCGCCGTCCATTTCGTCGGCGCCCAGCCCGCCGATCATCAGATCGTCGCCGCTACCGCCGGTGAGGGTGTCGTCGCCCGCGCCGCCCGTCAGCATGTCGTCGCCCGACCCGCCGTCGAGCGTATCGTCCGCCGCGCCGCCGAACAGCATGTCGGCCTGCGCCGACCCGATCACGCCTTCGATTCCGGTCAGCACATCGCCCTCGGCATCGCCGCCGGTGCTGGGGCCGCCGTCGAGACGGACGGTCACGCCCGCCGCCGATTCGGCATAGCTGGTAGTGTCAAAGCCCGCGCCGCCGTCGATCTGGTCGGCACCCGCGCCGCCGAGAAGCACGTCGTCGCCGTCGCCACCGGTCAGCGTGTCGGACCCGGCATTGCCGCGAATGACGTCGTCGCCCGCGCCGCCATCGAGCCGCTCGTTCTGGCTGGTGCCGGTCAGCGTGTCGTCGAAGGCCGAGCCGATGACATTTTCGATCGAGGACAGCGTGTCGCCCTGCGCATCGCCGCCCGCCGACAGCGAGCCGTCGAGGTTGATCGCCACCGCCGCCGCCGAGCTGCTGAAGTCTGCCGTGTCGCTGCCCGCGCCGCCCTGAAGCTCGTCGCCGCCCGCGCCGCCCTGGAGCACGTCGTCGCCATCACCGCCGACGAGGATGTCAGCGCCGGTCCCGCCGCGCAGTACGTCATTGCCCGCAAGGCCATAGAGCGTGTCGTCGGCGGTCGATCCGGTGATCGTGTCGGCAAAGTCGGTGCCGCGCACGATCTCGATGCTGGCATAGCTGTCGCCGGCCGCATCACCCGCCGTTCCGCCCGTCGTCAGGTCGAGCGAGACGCCCGCCTGGCTCAGCGAATAGTCGGCGGTGTCGGTGCCACTGCCGCCGTCCATATGGTCGGCGCCCGCGCTGCCGCGCATCAGGTCGTTGCCCGCGAGGCCGAAGAACTGCTCGTCAGCCGCGGTGCCGTTGAAAATGTCGTCGAAGGACGAACCCTCGACGATCTCGACATTGCTCAGCTGGTCGCCCTCGGCGAGGCCGCCGGTGCTGGTGCCGCCGAGCGAGACCTGAACGCCCACGCTCGATGCGGCATAGGACACGCGGTCGACGCCCGCGCCGCCGTCGATCTGGTCAGCGCCCGATCCGCCGTCGAGGATGTCGTTGCCCGCGCCGCCAGCGATCACGTCGTCGCCGCCGCCGCCGGTGATGCTGTCCGCGCCCGCTCCGCCTTCAAGGACGTCCGCCGCCGAGGAGCCGGTAATGCTGTCGTCATGGGCCGAGCCCAGGACTCGCTCGATCGAGGTCAGCAGGTCGCCCGCCGCATCCCCGGCACTGCCGCTTCCGCTCGCCAGCGAGACCGCGATCCCGGCACCCGCGCCCGAATAGTCGGCGGTGTCGAAGCCGTCACCGCCGTAGAGCCGGTCGGCACCCGCGCGCCCTTCGAGAACGTCGTCGCCGTCGCCGCCGGTCAGCGTGTCCGCCGCCGCCGTGCCGCGCAGCACGTCGTCGAAGGCCGAGCCGATGAGATTCTCGACGTTGAGGAGCTGATCGCCTTCCGCCGCGCCACCGGTCGAGCTGCTACCATCGACCGAGACGTTGACGCCCGAGCTGGACGACGAATAGTCGACCGTATCGACCCCCGCGCCGCCGTCGACGAGGTCGGCACCCGCGCCGCCGTCGATGATGTCGTTGCCAGCGCCGCCCAGCAGCTCGTCGTTGCCTCCGCCGCCACGGATGTCGTCATTGCCCGCGCCGCCATCGATGAAATCGGCGGAATTGCCACCGCGAAGCACGTCGTCGAGGCTCGATCCGACCACGCCCTCGATGCTGTCATACTGGTCGCCGCCCGCGTCGCCGCCGATGCCGGTGCTGCCGTCGAGGCTGACCGTCACCGCGCCCGAGGAGGCGCTGTAATCGACGATGTCGGTGCCGAGCCCGCCCGCCAATATGTCCGCGCCCGACGATCCGAGCAGGCGGTCGTCGCCCGCGCCGCCGTCGATCCGCTCGCTGCCCGCGCCGCCGCCCAGAGTGTCGGCAAAGGCCGAGCCGATAAGATTCTCTATGCCCGCCAGCTGGTCGCCCAGCGCATCGCCCGCGCTGCCCGCGCTGCCGTCGAGCGAGACCGCGACCCCGGCGCTCGCCCCGGCATAGCTGGCGGTGTCGTCGCCCGCGCCGCCGTCGATCAGGTCCGCGCCAGCGCCGCCCTCGATCAGGTCGCTGCCGCTGCCGCCGTAGAGCGTGTCGTCGCCGGCCGCGCCACGGATGATGTCGTCGCCGCCGCCGCCGCTGATCGTCTCCGCCGCCGCCGCGCCGGTCAGCCGGTCGTCGAGGCTCGAGCCGGTCAGATTCTCGATGTTGACGAGCTGGTCGCCCTCGGCGTCGCCGCCCGCGCTGACCGTGCCGTCGAGGTTGATCGTCACCGCCGTGACCGAGGTCGAATAGTCGACGGTGTCGACCCCCGCGCCGCCGTCGATGACGTCGGCACCAACGCCGCCTTCGAGCACATCCGCGCCGTCGCCGCCCTCGAGCGTGTCGTTGCCCGCGCCGCCCTGCACGATGTCGTCGCCCGCGCCGCCGACCAGTGTGTCGGCCTGGACGCTGCCGGTGATGCGGTCGTTGAAGGCCGAGCCGACCAGCCGCTCAATGCCGGTCATCACGTCGCCCTGCGCGTCGCCGCCGACGCCCGTGCTGCCGTCGAGGCCCACCTGGACCGCGACCGCCGAGGCCGAATAATCGACCGAGTCGAAGCCGTCGCCGCCTTCGAGAAGATCGGCGCCCGATCCGCCGTCGAGCGTGTCGTTGCCCGCGCCGCCGACCAGATGGTCGGTGCCCGCGCGACCGACGAGCCGGTCATCGCCGCCGCCGCCGAGCAGCTCGTCGTCGCTGACATCGCCGCTCAGCACGTCCGCGCCCGACGATCCGACCAGACGCTCGACCGACGACAGCGTGTCGCCTTCCGCGTCGCCGCCAAGCCCCGCGCCGGTCGCAAGATCGACCGTCACGCCGCTCGCCGAGCCGCTATAGTCCGCCGTGTCGACGCCCGCGCCGCCGTCAAGCACGTCGGCGCCGGCGCGTCCTTCGAGGACATCGTCACCGCCGCCGCCGCGCAGCGTCTCGTCCGCGCCCGCGCCGATCATCGTATCCGCAGCGCCGGTGCCGATCACTTCCTCGACGCCGATCAGCGTGTCGCCTGTGGCGTAGCCGCCGAGACCGGTCGAGCCGTCGAGATACACGGTCACGCCCGATGCCGACTGGCTGTAGTCCACGACGTCATGGCCGGTGCCGCCGTCGATCAGGTCGCCGCCCGCGCCGCCGTCGATGATGTCGTCGCCCGACCCGCCCGACAGCGTGTCGTTGTTCGCGCCGCCCATCAGCACGTCGTCGCCCGCGCCGCCCGCCAGAGTGTCGGCGGCACTGCCGCCGGTCAGCGAGTCGGCAAAGGCCGAACCCGTGATCGCCTCGATCCCGGTCAGTATGTCGCCCTCGGCATCGCCGCCGATGCCGGTGCTGCCGCCCAGATCGACCGTCACTCCAGCGGAGGACTCGCTGTAGTCGGCGGTGTCGAAGCCCGACCCGCCTTCCAGAACGTCCGCCCCCGCGCCACCGGCCAGGCTGTCGTCGCCTTCGCCGCCGCGCAGGATATCAGTGCCCGCGCCGCCGTCGAGAACATCGTCGCCTGCGCCGCCGGTCAGCGTGTCGCTGCCGCCATTGCCGGTCAGACGGTCGGCGCCGCCGCCACCTTCGATCACCTCGTCGGCGCCGACGCCGGTGATGCTGTCGTCACTTTCGGACCCGACGATCCGCTCGACATTGGCGACCTGGTCGCCCGCCGCATGGCCGCCGATCCCGACGCTGCCGTCGAGGGTCAGGGTGATGCCGCTGGTGCTCGCCGAATAGTCGGCGGTGTCAAAGCCCGCGCCGCCGTCGAGATTGTCGGCACCCGCGCGGCCTTCCAGCGTATCGTCGCCGGTGCCGCCTTCGAGCCTGTCCGCACCCTCGGAGCCGATCAGCGAGTCGGCGAAGGCCGATCCCACGACATGCTCGATGCTGACCAGCTCGTCGCCGGCGGCATGGCCGCCCGCCGCGGTGCGGATCGTCAGGTTGATCGCGACGCCCGCGTCGGACGCGCTGTAATCGGCGATATCCTCGCCGCTGCCGCCGTCGATGATGTCCGCGCCCGCACCGCCGACCAGCCGGTCGTTGCCGCCCTGGCCGCGCAATATGTCCTCGGCCGTCGAGCCGTAGAGCGTGTCGGTGAAAGCAGAGCCGGAAACGCCCTCGATCCCGCCGAGCACATCGCCCGCCGCGTCGCCGCCGCTGTTGGCGCGCCCGTCAAGGCCGACCGTCACGCCCGTCGCCGACCGGCCATAATCCGCGATATCGGTGCCGATGCCGCCATCGAGCATGTCCGCGCCCGCGCCGCCCTGCAGCGTATCGTCGCCCGCGCCGCCGACCAGCGTATCCGCGCCGGTACCGCCACCCAAGATGTCGCCGAAGCCCGATCCGACGATCCGCTCCACGCCGTCGAGCTGATCGCCCTGCGCGTCGCCGCCCAGGCCCACCGAGCCGTCGTTCGAGACGATCACCGCCGATGCCGATGCCGAATAGTCGGCGGTGTCGAAGCCGTCGCCACCGCTCAGCCGGTCGGAGCCGAGGCCGCCGATCAGCATGTCGTCGCCCGCCCCGCCCGACAGGCGGTTGTCGAGGCTGTTGCCGGTCAGCCGGTCAGCGCCCGCCGAACCCGAAAGCCCCTCGATATCGTAGAGCCGGTCGCCCGCCGCGTCGCCGCCGACGCCCGCGCTGCCGTCGAGCGCGACCGTGACTGCGGCCGCCGATGCCGAATAGTCGGCGATGTCGAAACCGACTCCGCCTTCCAATATGTCGGCACCACCACCGCCCTGGAGCACGTCGTCGCCCGCATCGCCCGACAGCCGGTTCGCGGCCGAGTCGCCGGTGAGCTGGTCCTCGTAGATCGAGCCGGCGACATTCTCGATACCGGAAAGGCTGTCGCCCTCCGCGAAGCCGCCTGTCGCGGTGCCGCTGCCGAGGTCGACCTGCACCCCCGCGGTCGAATCGCCATAGCCAGCGGTGTCGCTGCCCGTGCCGCCGATGAGCTGGTCCGCGCCCTGCCCGCCGCGCAGGGCATCGTCGCCCGCGCCGCCGTCGAGGACATTGTCGCCGCTGTCGCCGATCAGCGTGTCGGCATAGGCGCTGCCCACCGCGCGCTCGATTCCGGTCAGCCGGTCGCCTTCGGCCACGTCGCCCGAAGAGGCATTGCCGTCGAGCCGCACCGTCACCGCGCCGCTCGCCGCCGAATAGTCGGCGGTATCGAAGCCCTCGCCGCCCTGGAGCTGGTCCGCGCCCACGCCGCCGACGAGCGTATCGTCGCCCGCGCCGCCCGACAGGATATTGTCGGCGGCGTCGCCGGTCAGCCGGTCGGCGAAGGCGGAGCCCGTCAGCCGCTCGATCCCTGACAGCGTGTCGCCCTGCGCATCGCCGCCCGATCCCGCGCTGCCGTCGAGCGCGACCGTGACGCCGCTGGCGGAACCCGAATAATCCGCGGTGTCGGTGCCCTCGCCGCCCTGTAGAATGTCGGCGCCCGCGCCGCCCGACAGGATGTCGTCGCCCGCGCGGCCTTCGAGCCGCTCGTCGCCCGATCCGCCCGTCAGCCGGTCGTCGAGCGCGGTGCCGATGACATGCTCGATCCCGGTCAGCACGTCGCCGTCGGCGTCGCCGCCCTCCGAAAGGCCGCCGTCGAGCCGGATCGTGACGGCAAAGCGCGAGAGGCTGTAATCGACCGCGTCGAAGCCCGCGCCGCCGTCGATGATGTCCGCACCGGCCAGGCCGACGAGCGTGTCGTTGCCCGCGCCGCCGCGCAATGTCTCGGACCCCGCCGATCCGACCAGCGTGTCGTCGAACGCCGATCCCTCGAGTCCCTCGATGCTGACGAAGCGGTCGCCGACCGGATCGCCGCCGTCGAGGATGCTGCCGTCGATCGCCACCCGCACGCCCGAGAGCGAACCGGCGTAGCTCGCAATATCGGTGCCGCTGCCGCCGTCGATCAGGTCGCCGCCAGCGCCGCCCTCGATCACATCGTCGCCGAGTCCGCCGTAAAGACTTTCGTTGCCGGTGCCGCCCACCAGCCGGTCGCCCTCGGCCGAGCCGATGGCGATTTCGATATTCGCGTAGGTGTCGCCTTCGGCCTCGCCGCCGATCCCCGTGCGGCCGTCGAGGAAGACGGTGACGCCGGTCAGGCTCGTCGAGAAATCGACGGTGTCGGTCCCCGCCCCGCCGTCGATCCGGTCAGCGCCCGCACCACCGCGCAGCAGATTGTCGCCGCCATTGCCGAACAGGCTGTCGTCGAAGGCCGAACCGAGCAGCGTTTCGACGTTGACGATCACATCGCCCGCCGCGTCGCCGCCCGAACCCGCGCGGCCGTCGAGATAGGCGGTGACGCCGCTCAGCGACGCGCCATAATCAGCAGTATCGAGCCCCTCGCCGCCGTCGAGCCGGTCCGCGCCCGCGCTGCCGTACAGAATATCGTCGCCGCCGCGACCGTCGATCGTTTCCGCACCGGTGCCGCCATGGAGCCGGTCGGCCCGGCCGGTCGCAATGATATTCTCGACGTTGAGGAGCGTGTCGCCCTCTGCCTCGCCGCCAAGCGAGGCCGTGCCATCGAGAAAGATCTCGACGCCCGCAGCGCCCGCCTGCTCCGCCGTGTCGTCCGTGAAAAGCCCGCTATAGTCGACGGTGTCAAAGCCGCCGCCGCCGTCGATGCGGTCGGCGCCAGCGCCGCCGTTCAGGCTGTTGTCGCCGGCATTGCCGGTCAGCGTGTCGTCGAAGCGCGAGCCGGCAAGGCCCTCGACATTGGCGTAGCTGTCGCCTTCGGCGTAGCCGCCGCTGCCCCGGCCGGCACTGAGATCAGCCGATACGGCGCGATTGGATTCGGCATAGTCGACGACGTCGAAACCGTCGCCGCCGTCGATCTGATCGTCGCCCGCGCCCGCGTAGATGCGGTCGTTGCCGCCGCCGGCGTTGACGATATTGCCGGGCGGATTGGTGTAGAGGACATAGATCGGGTCGCCGCTGATCGGGTCCTTGACGACCATGTCCTCGGCGCTGTCGACGATCCTGATCCCGAAATGGCTCGAGACCTCAACCGCGTTGGTGCTGTTGACGCCGTCGGTGGACAGGCCGAGCTGTACCGGCAGGAAGAATTCCTCCTGGAAGCCGGCGCTTTCCGGCGCCGCGCGATCGGGCAGCGCATAGATGAGCTGAAGCTCGAAGCTGAAAAGCGACTGGCTCTGGGGAACGGGGACTGTCGCGCCGGTGGCGTCGGTCGTCTGGGTCAGCTTCTCGATGCTTCCCAAGTCGACATCGACCACCCAGCCCTTGTCGGTCAGCTTGGCATTGGCGATGCCGAAGCCATCGGGAAGCGAAGGGATCGTGACTTGCAGCAGGCTCAGGCCGGCGGCCGGGACCATCGCCTCGACCTTCAGCACGCGCATGCTCGCGCCCGAGGGTGCCAGATCGGGATTGTCGGCGCGGATCACGTCGTCGGCGCTGGTGCCGGTGATCGTCTCGCGCGCACTCTGGGCGCCGAAGCCCGCGTCGGTCGATGATCCCGGACCACCGGTATTGCCCTTGATGACGGGCAGGCCCTGGACCGCGGTCTGCGTGCTGCCCTCCGCGTTGAACAGGGCGAAGGTCAGCTTGGGGACGAGCTTGCCGATTCCCGCCGGACCGAGCGCGTCGTCGGGCGCGGGCTCGACAGCCCGGGCCGACACGGGGCTGGGCGGCGTACCCGCCGATGCGTCGGTGTTCGACAGCTTCTCGGTGAGCCGCTTGCTCTCCTCATCGAACTTGTGCTTTTTTTCTTCCTTCGCGGCCTGCTCGGCCTGCGCGTCGGCCGAATCCTGCGGCTGGATGCCGCTGCCTTCCTCGGGAGCGGCGCCCTTTTTCGTCAGGTTGCTCTGCTGCTCGGCATCGGAGGAGGAAAGCTGGATGTTGACGGGAACGCTTTGCTGCTTGATCTCGCCGACACCAGCAATCGCGTCTTCGGCGGTGATCTGCTTGTCGGTGAAGATCAGCAGCGGCTTGCGCCCCGAAAACACGGCCAGGGCCATGCCGGGAATGATGATCTTGCTGCCGTCCTGGAACAGCAGCACGACGTCGATGTCGAGGATTTCGACCTTGAATGGCGCATAGGCGATGTTCAGCAGCGCCTTGTCGTCGTCGGCGAGCTGGATGACCTTGGTGGGGCCGCCGGGCGCGACCCCGCCGCCGACCTTGATCGTTTCCGTCTCGATCGCGGCAGCATCCGCCACCGGCTCCACGACCGGCAGCTTCGATCCCTTATGTCCCGCAGATCCGCCGAATTTCGCCATTGCACTTCCCAATCGTCAGGACTGCCAGCCTACATCGCCCGGCATTGAGACATGGTTAAAGGTCGGTTCACCGTAACGAGGCGGCCGTTCGCTCAGCGAGCGGCAGGCCCCTGCGGCGGCGCGGGCATCACCAGATCGGGAAGCGGCTGACCGTCGCTGACCAGGTCGAACAGCCCGCCCAGCTTCTGAAGCACGCGATATTCGGCGGCCTGCATCGCGATCTGGTTCGTCACCTGATTGCTTTGCGCGTTGAACAGGATCTGCTGGCTGTCGAGCAGGTCGAACACCGACCGGCGCCCTTCGCGGAACTGCTGGCGGTAAAGCTCGACGACCTTCTGCGCGGAGTCGATCTCGGAATTGATCGTGTCGATCTTCTGGCGCGCGGCCTGGAGCGCCTGGAAGTCTGCGCGCAGATCCTGCTCCACCTCGCGGCGGCGGCGATCGAGTTCATAATCGGCCTCGCGCAGCCGCGCGGAGATACGGTTGCGAACCGCGATGTCCGCGCCGCCGTTGAGGAAGCTGTAGGACAGAGTGACCAGGGCGCGTGCGTCGCGGGTCAGGCCGGTGGCACCCTGCACGTCATATTTGTGATTGCCCTGCAACTGCAGCCCGACGCGGGGGAAGAGCGATCCCGTCTGGCTGGCATATTGCCGCGCCAGCGACCGGCGCTCCTCCACCGCCTGCGCCATGCGCGGGCTGCGGCTGTCGATCAGTTCGATCGCGGTGTCGACATCGGCGGGCAGCGCCGCCTGCGACGACGGCAGGTCCGTCGCGCGGCCCGGCAGGTTTCCGGTCAGCCGGCGATAGGCGTCGCGCGCCTGCTGAAGCGCACTCTGCCGGTCGAGAAGCTGCGACTGCACATTGTCCACCCGCGCCTTCGCCCGGCTGACGTCGGCGGCGGTCGTGAGGCCCAGATCCTTCTGGACCGTCACCATCCGCAGGATCTTGTTCGTCGCCGCGATCTCGTCACGGGTGAGCGCGATCAGCTTTTGCTGCTGGAGCACGCCCAGATAGGCGTTGGTGATGTCGTAGGAGATCGCCTCGATCTGTTCGCGCGTCCCCCATTGGGCGCTGCGGAAGATGGCGCGCGCGCGGCGGATGTCGTTGCTCGTCGCGCCGAAGTCCCAGACATTCTGGTTCAGCGTGACCGTCGCCTCGGTCCGGAAATTGGTGTCCGCCTTGCCCGCGCTTCCCACCTTGGATATCTCGGGACCGTAGCCGACCGTCGCCTGGACGCGCGGCATATAGCCCGCCCACGCCTCGTGGACGCCGAAGCGGGCGTCGTCCTGCTGGGCGAGGGCGATCTGGATGTCGGGATTGTCCTTGAGCGCGGCCACGATCGCGTCGCGCAGCGATTCAGGTGGCAATGCGGGTTCGGCTGGCAGTTCCACCGCTTCCGGGATGGGTTCGGTGCCGGTCGGCACCGCCTGAGGCTGAGCGAGGGCGGCGCCGGTCGCGCCAATGCAAAAGAGCGCCGTGAAGGCGTATCGGTTCGACACAGTCTGTCCCCTGACGTGTACAATCTCGGGACAGCTATGCCGGAAGATGGTTAAGCGACCCTAAACGGGGCGGCGGAACGAGAGCCTCAGGGCTTCGAAACCGCCAGCCAGGGGTCGAGTTCGCGAAAGGCAATCGCGGCATTCAGACGCACGAGAATGCTGTCGTCATCGTCCCCGACGACATGGCCGACCAGGTCGCCAAGACCCGGAATGGTGACCAGCACCGGCTCACCCTTGTCGGCGCGATCGAGACCGCGCAGCCAGAGTTCGCCGGGAGAAAGGTGCGCCAACGTCGCGGCGCAGCTCTGCTTGCGGATGACGACCGTCACCGGCCGCTCTGTCCTGAAGCGCAGCGCGGCGCGCCCTTCGCCTACACCTTCGGTCAGCATGTGCGAAAGCGCGTCGCCGACATCGTGAGTCATGCCCGCCTCGCCATTCGCGCTCCAGCGCACGAGGCAATGCACGCTCCGCCCCGACCGCAGCACGATCTGTGCGGGCATCTGGGGCGTCATCGGCAGGCTCGTTCGGATCTGCAGCCCCGCCGTCGAAATGCCCTGGATGCGGCAGAGGCCCTCGCGTCCACCATGGCGGACGGCAGCGTTGACCAGCACCGTGCGCTGTCGGTCCTGCGAGCGTCGCTCGACAAAAGCCGGCGGTCCATCGCGCCGCTCGGCGGCCGGCGGTCCTCCGGAAAGCCGGGACCCGGTCATGCCACCGCTCGCGCCGTCTTCGCTCCGACGCGCGCCTGCGACCGGTCATGGCCCAGGATCGTCGCCAGATCCTCGTCGTCGAGCGGCGCATCGAAGCGGATGCCGAAGCCCGCGGGCGTCGTCGAAACGATCTGCCCCATCATGGGCTCGTCGCCTACGATCAGGCAGACCGCGACGTCCTTGCGGTACATGATGTGTGCCAGAGGCGGCCGGAACATCGCGCCGCCCGCCGACAGGTCCACGATCCGTCCGTCGAAGCTGGAGCCGCGATCGATGATCGTCAGTTGCGCGTCGATCTGGCAGGCGTGACGCGCCGACTTGCGTTCGAAATGGGGTTTGCGCCGAAACATCCTGGGCAATGCAAGCTTCATGACCGCCTCCTTCAGCGTTGTTCGGCCACACGGCGTTCGTCGGGCGCGGAGTCGCTCGCTTCGGGGCGCGGCTCGGCGCGGCGATCGATCCGCGCGTCGAGGCGACGGGCCAGCATCTCCATCTCACTGCGCGCATCGCGCATCCCGCCATCCCGATCATAGGCGGCGGGTGCCTCGGACCGGAGCAACCGCTCTGCCAGGGCGATCAGCCGGTCCTGCTGCTCCGCGCCCAGGCGTGCGAGCGCGAACAGGATTTCGCGATCCTCGCGCCGGCCGCCCTCGATGGTCGCCAGACGGTCGTCGATATGGCGACCGAGACCCTCGAGGGTACGCCGCTGATCGGTGAGCCCGCGCTGCACGTCGCGCCGGAGCGCGCGCGCCTCGCGCGCATCTCGCCATGTGGCGGGCAGTGCGAACAGCCGCGCGACAATGCCCGGCCGGTATTCGGAGCGTTCGGGCGGCGGATCATCGGCGCCAGCGTCGGCCCGGACAGACAGCAGCCGTTCAAACTGCTGTCCCAGAACCTCCGCATCGATCGCCGGTCGCCTGTCCGCCACCTCGCGAAGATCATCCAGCATCAGCCGCATCTGCCTGCGATCCGCCTCGGCCTGATCGTAAAGGCCTTTGAAGTGTGTCAGCATCACCGTCTGGTTGCGCGCGAGGTCGGCGACCGCCTCGCTGATCGGCGCGAGCATCGCCTTGGGATCGGTCAGCGCCTCGACATTGTGCGCGAGCCGCTCGACGGCACCGCCGACCGCTTCCAGCGACGTGTGGATCTGCGCTTCGGCCTTGCCCGTATCGGACAGATGCTCCCGCATCTGCTTGAGCTGGTGAACACCCATTTCCAGCGTGCGGCGGAGCGGGGTGAAGTCCACCGCAGCCTGGGCCTGCGCCTCCTGAGCACTGCCTTCCAGCGCCGCCTGGTTCGACAGCCAATGCTCATATTCGTTGCGCAGCGTCTTCATCGCGCTGGTCATGCAGCGTTCGAGAGCGCCGAGCACCATCGAGGTCATCAGACCGAACAGCGAGGAGCTGAAACCGACCGACATGCCGTTGAGCGGGGCCTTCATGCCCTCGATCATCTTGCCGAAGCTGTCGGCGCCGGCCGCGCCCGAAATATCCATCCCGCCGATCAGGTCGCCGACCGAATGCACGGTCTTCATCAGACCCATGAACGCGCCGAGCAGACCCAGGAACACCATCAGGCCCGAGAAGTACATGATCGTCGAGCGGCGATCGTTGATCCGCTGGTCGACGTCGTGGAGCAGGGTCTGGACGGTCGCGCTGGTGATCTGAAGATCTTCCTGCCTGCCCAGCTCCTCGGTGATCATGCGATAGCCCTGGCCGAGCAGCTCGGGCTCGTGGAACACCACGGCCGGGGTGGAATAGGGATTGATCGGCCGACGGCGGCGATCGCCGAAATCCACCTGCAGCGCCTTGAGCGCCACCACCTCGTTCTTGAGCGTCATAACATGGCGGAAGGCGATTGCCGCGGCGAGGCCGAACAGCGCGAAGATCGACAGGTTCAATGCCGCCTTGGCCATGATGCCGTCGTACACAAACTGGTGCGCATAGACGCCAAGCCCAAGAAGCACGGCAATGATGCCGTACATCTTCATCAGTTCGGACCGGATCTTCTTTTCCATCGTTCAGCGCCTTTGCATCAGGGCTTCAGGACGACGCGCACATTGTGCCCGTCCTTCGACATGGGATCGGTGACGCGTATCTGCGTCTGGATGCTGGCCGGCGGGATACCCGCGCGCACCAGCAGGTTGCGGGCCAGCGCGGCACGATAGAAGGCCAGCCGTTCGGCTTCGGACACCGACGCGGTCTGTGGCGCGAACGACCAGACCTCGAACTTCATACCCGGCTGCATCTTGCCCTTGATGAAGCCGCTGATCTTGCCGGTGGTTTCAGCATCCATCGTGACCGCCAGCGGCTCGAAGTCGAGGCGCAGCAGTACGTCCGCGGTGGTGACGCGAATGCCGGCGGTTTCGTCGGGCCGTTCCATCGCCTTGACCTGGAGCTTCAGCGTGTCGGCGGTCTCGCGCGTGCGGATGGTGAGCTTCTCCTGCCCGTCGATCGGCTTTTCGGTGCGCAACATGTCGCCCAGTTCCGCGACCGAGCTGCCCTCCTCGGCCACTGGCACCGCGATTCGGTCGGGCCCGTCCAGCGCCTGCGCCTGAGCGCCCTTGCCGCTGGATTCGGCGCGGTCCTTGTCCTTGCCGGGCGCCTCATATTGCTGCGCCAGCTGCTCCTTGATGTTCTCGACGATCTTCTGAGACAGCGCCATGACGGCCGCACTCAGGATCACGAGCAGGAAAGTCACGACCATGATGACGGTCGTCAGCACGTCGACGAACGCCGGCCAGTGATTGACTTCCCCGTCTGACGACGCCCCCGCCATTGACGCTCCTGCCTCGCTAGATCCAATACACGGCCGTGATGGTTAACTGCGCCTAGGCCATCAGCGCTAACACCGGGTTAAGACTGAACTCAGGCCGCCTCCCCTTTCGCCCGGGCGACGTTCGCCTGACGCAGCATCGCCAGCACTTCGGTGCGCGGCTTGTCGGCGACGACCCTGCCCTCCTCCAGCCAGACCACGCGCTCGACCAGGTCGAGGAGCGCCATGCGATGCGTCGCGACCACCAGCGTGCGCCCTTCGAGAGCGCCCCTCAGCCCGTTGATCACATGCTGCTCGCTCTGGATGTCCATCGCGGCGGTCGGCTCGTCGAGGAGAAGCACCGCCGGATCGCGAACCAGCGCGCGCGCCAGCACCAGCGACTGGCGCTGGCCGCCCGACAGGAACACGCCCCGGGGGCCCACCCGCCGCGCATAGCCCTCGGCTGTGCGGTTGACGAAGGCGTCCAGCCCCGCCGCACGAACCGCGCGGTCGACCAGTTCCGGGTCGGGTTCCGGCATGCCCAGCAGGATATTGTCCCAGATCGACGTGTCGAAGATCGACGCGTCCTGCTCCGCATAAACGATGCTCTGGCGAAGCTGCGACGGCGCATATTGGGTGATCGCATGACCATCGACGGTCAACGCGCCCTCCTGATGCGGGACCATGCCTGCCAGCAGCCGCAGCAGGGTCGACTTGCCCGAACCGGACTTGCCGATCAGCGCGACCTTCTCGCCCGGCTCGATCGTCAGCGACACGCCGCGAAGGCTCGCCTCCGATGCGCCCTCGAAGCGGTGGCTCACCTCCTTGAGACGAAGCGCCGCGCTGATGCGCCCCGGACGGATCGCCGGATCGGAAACCGAGCGCTCGGATTCCATCTTGAGGATGCGCGCGAGGCCGGAGAATTGCGACAGGCTCTGGTACAGCTTGGCAGCGACGCTGATTCCCGCCGAGATCGGCACCATCGCGCGTCCGGCAAGGATCGTCACCGCGACAAGCGCGCCCGACGTCATGACGCCCGCCTTGATCTGGAAGACGCCGATGATGACGATCGCGACCGTCACCATCTGGACGAGAAAGCCCGATGCCGCGCCCGGCATGTCGTTCCACTTGCGCACGTCCTTCGCGCCGATGCCGATATGGTCGGACAGCACGTCCCAGCGTTTCAGGAACCGACCTTCGGCCTGGTTGGCCTTGATCGTGGTCCAGCCCTCGGTCACCTCGACGATCAGGTCGTTGCGCGCCTGCATCAGCCGCGACGCGCGCTTGCTGGCGAGCTTGAGCGCGAAATTGGCGACGACGCCGACGATCAGGATGGCGAGGCCGGCGACGATGGGCGCGGCCACGGTCCAGCCGCCGATCATCGCGATCATCAGCAGGAACAGGACGAACCAGGGCATGTCGATGCAGAAGGCAATCACCGCCTGCGGCACCAGCAGGGCAAGCTGCTCGACATCGCGAAGACCCGTCATCAGCGTGCCGACGCTGTTGTCGCTGTGGTTCATGCGCGCGCGCAGGATCGAGTTCATCGCGCGGTGCTGAACCGCCTGCCCCACCCGGACGCCGATGCCGTCGAGGAAAGCGCTGCGCGTATGCTTGAAGAGAAATTCGAACAGGAGCGCGACCACGACGCCCGCCGACAGTGCCCACAGCGATTCGATCGCCAGGTTGGGCACCACCCGGTCGTAGATCGCGCGCATGTAGAGCGGGATGACCAACGCGCCGAGGTTCAGCATCGTCGCGGCAACGAGCAGCTTGGCGAGCTGCTTCTTCTCGCCCAGGAAGACGCCCACCAGCCACAGCTTGGGGTTGCGCTCCAGCAGGCTGCGCTCGCGATCCTCGCTCATCCCGTTTTCAGGGTCGACATGGCCGCAGAAGAGAATGTCGCCGGTGGTCAGATCGCCCAGCAGGTCGAGCGGCATGTCACGCTCGCCGCGTGCATCGACGATGCGGGCGCTGCCTTCGTCGCGATCCACGGCAAGGACGATCAGGCCACCGCCCATGTTGAGCCGCGCAAGCGCGGGCAGGTCATGCGCCCCCAGCCGATGAATTGCGCAGCTCTGCCAGCGCGAGTCCAGCCCCACGCGCGCCAGCGCGAAGGGAACGTAGCGCGGGTCGATGTCGCCGTCGGTCACGGGTATGGCAGCGGTCAGATGACCCTTCGGCACCGGCTTGCCGCACGCCGACGCGAGACCGTCCATCGCCTCTGCGATCGCAAGCGGGGCGACAGGGCCGCTCTCCGGGTCGACAGCCAGGGGGTTCAGTTCCCGCCCCTTGCCCAGCCGCGCCGAGCGGCGGCCGATCCGCGCCCCGAGCTGCTGTGCCAGGCTTTGCGGCTTTGCTTCCGATCCGTTCACATCCAACGTCATGCCAAAGTCCCCGAAATCATCGGGGCCGTTAAACAATATTAAGGATAAGCATTGGTAAACGCGGGGCCGGAATTTGACCGGGGACAGTCATGAAACTTGAAAGCCTGCGTGACCGGATCATCTGCGCCCTGGGCGGCGCGAGCCTGTTCGAGGATGTCAGCGGCCGCGACGCGAGGCTCGCCCTCGCCGGCAACATGCCTGTCGCGTCCACCGCCATCGCCGGGGTCGCGCCGTGGAGCGCGCGGCTGCGCTCCGACAAGCAGGGTCGCCTGCTCATCATGCTGAGCGCGCTGGTGGTGGCGTTCCTGCTGTGGGCGTCGCTCTTCTCGGTCGACAAGGTGACGCGCGGCCAAGGCCGCGTGCTGCCATCGGTCCAGAACCAGGTCGTCCAGCATCTGGAAGGCGGCATCGTCTCCGAAATCCTGGTGCAGGAAGGGCAACGGGTCGCCAAGGGCCAGTTGCTGATGCGGATCGCCAACGCCTATACCGGCGCCGAATTTCAGAACGCACGCACCGAAGTCGTCGCCAAGAAGATCAGCCTGGCGCGCATGGAAGCGGAAGTCAGCGGCGCATCGACCTTTATCGTGCCCGCCGACCTCGCACGCGCCGCGCCCGACATCGCGGCCAGCGAGGAGGCGTTCTTCAACTCCCGCCGCGCCCAGCGCGGCCAGCAGACGGGCATCATCGACCAGCAGGCCCGCGCACAGCGCGCCGAGATTGTCTCGCTCCAGCAGCGCCGCGCCAATCTGCGCAAGGAAGAGATGCTGATGCTCGAACAGCTCGGCAAGCTCGAGCGCGCCTTTGCCGAGGACGCGATCTCGGAACGCGAAGTGCTCGACAAGCGCGCCACGCTCCTCTCGCTTCGGACCCGCATCGCCGATGTCGACAACCAGATTCCGCAGAAAGCCGCCCAGCTCGGCGAATCGGCCGCCCGCCGTAACGAGGTGTGGACGAGCGAGATGGAGGAGACGAAGGAGAAAGCCTCGCAGCTCCGCCTCGAACTTGCCAAGGCCGACGAACAGTTCGGCGCCGCCAGGGACAAGGCAAACCGGGAGGAAGTGCGCGCGCCGATGGCGGGCATCGTCAACAAGCTGTCGATCCAGACCATCGGCGGCGTCGTGCGCGGCGGCGATCCGATCGCGGAGATCGTGCCGGTTGACAAGCTGGTGATGGTCGAAGCCCGCGTGGCCCCGCGCGACCGCGGCAACATCTGGCCCGGCCTGCCCGCGTCGATCAAGATTTCCGCTTATGACTCGTCGATCTATGGCGGGCTGGAAGGCCGCGTGATGGACATCTCCGCCGACGTCATCCAGGATCCGAAGGGCGAGAGCTACTATCGGGTCAGGTTGCGCGCGGACACCAGTTCCTTCGGCCCCGACAAGCCGGTGATCCCCGGCATGACGGCAGAGGTGAACATCAGCTCCGGACGTCAGACGATCCTCGACTATATCCTCGGCCCGCTGATCCGCATCCGCGACGGCGCGCTGCGCGAGTAAGCGCGCCCTTGTCCTTCTGAGCCAAAGGCCGATATGAGCCCCATGGGCGGCGTCCTGCGATGGATGCCGCCCCTTTCATATCGCGGACCGATGGGACGAGGGAATAAATGGCGATGAACCGGGCTTTGGCGGGCGGAACGGCTGCGCTGCTGATCGCGGCGAACGCGCAGGCGCAGGAGCCGGGCCCGGCCACCCGCCCGTCAGAGGACATCGTAGTGCTGGGCAAGGGACTCCCTCTGCCTCCGGGCACTCCCGCCTACGGCTCGACCTATATTGCGCGTGACCGCCTGGAAAACAGCCCTTCGGGTCGCATCGAGAGCGTTCTGAGCGATGTCGCGGGGTTCCAGCAGTTCCGCCGCTCGGACAGCCGTTCGGCCAATCCGTCGGCGCAGGGCGCGACGCTGCGGGCGCTCGGCGGTAACGCGTCGAGCCGGACGCTCGTGCTTCTGGACGGCGTGCCGATGGCGGACCCCTTTTTCGGCTACATTCCCTTTTCGGCGCTGGTGCCCGAGCGGCTGTCGCTGATCCGCGTGACTCGCGGCGGCGGCAGTGGCGCGTTCGGTGCCGGTGCTGTCGCGGGAACCATCGAACTGGCAAGCGCGAGCCGCGACGAACTGCCTGTGCTGAGTGGCAGCGCCTTCTACGGCAGCCGCGACGCGACCGAACTGGCCGCCAGCTTTTCGCCTGATGTCGGTGCGGGCTTCGTGTCGCTGTCGGGCCGCTGGGACCGCAGCGACGGGTTCCTGACCACCCCGGCCGCACAGCGGAGCGCGGCAACCGTCCCCGCGGCCTACGATGCCTGGTCGACCAATCTGCGCGCCGTGGCACCCGTCTCCGCCGACGCGGAGATCCAGGCGCGCGTCACCCTGTTCCGCGACACGCGCACGCTGCGCTTTGCCGGCGCGGATTCGCTGAGCGAAGGGCAGGATGCCAGCGTCCGCTTTCTGTCGCGCGGGGCCTGGCAGGTCGACGCGCTGGCCTATGTGCAGGCGCGCAACTTCTCCAACATCGTCATCAGCTCTTCGTCGTTCCTCAAGACGCTCGACCAGCGCGACACGCCGTCCACCGGCATCGGCGGCAAGATCGAGCTGCGACCGCCCGTGGGCGAGGCGCATGTGCTGCGGGTAGGCGGCGATGTCCGCCGTGCGTCGGGCACAATGTACGAGGACGCCTATAACGCCACCGGAGTCACCGCGCGGCGCCAGGCCGGCGGCGAGCAGACAACGTTCGGTCTCTTCGTCGAGAACGACTGGACGATAGGCGGCCCCGGCGGCCCGCTCGTCCTGACCGGCGGCATCCGCGCCGACCGTTGGTCGATCAGCGACGGCTTCTTCCAGACCGCCAATGCGTCGGGATCGTCGGTGACGCGCACGGAATTTGCCGACCGGGACGGGTGGGAAGCGACCGGACGCATCGGCGCGCTCTTCCATGCAAGCCCCGGGATCGACCTGCGCGCGGCCGCCTATACCGGCTTCCGCCTGCCGACGCCCAACGAGCTGTATCGGCCCTTCACCGTCTTTCCCGTCCGCACCGAGGCCAATGCCGGTCTGGAGCCGGAGCGGCTGGAGGGGGTCGAGGCCGGGTTCGATCTTCGTCCCGCGCCGGCAGTCTCCATCGGCGCGACGCTGTTCTATAACCGGCTGAAGAACGCCATCGCCAATGTCACGATCGCAACCAACCTGCGCGAGCGGCAGAATGTCGAGGCGATCGTCGCCAAGGGCGTGGAACTGACGGCGTCCGCCGCGCTGGGCGCGTTCGGGGTCAATGCCTCCTACGCCTACAGCCACGCCCGCGTCTCGGAACCCGGCCAGCCCTTCGACGGCCTCCGCCCGGCACAGAGCCCGGCGCACAGCGCGAGCGCAACGCTGAGCTGGTCGCGCGACGCCGGCCCGCTGCTCGCCACCACGCTGCGCTATGTGTCGCGCCAGTTCGAGGACGATCTGCAGAGCGATGCGCTCGACGACGCCTTCACCGTCGATGCGGTGGCGAGCCTGCCGATCACCGACGGATTGCGGCTCGTCGGCCGCGTCGAGAATCTGTTCGACGAGGAGGTCGTCACCCGCAACGCCGGCGGATCGATCGACCTCGGCACGCCGCAGACCTTCTGGATCGGGTTGCGGGTCACGCGCTGAGGGCCTGCGCCTGACATTTGCCGATCCTGATCCTTGCCTCTCCCCTCCCCGTCCTGGGAGAAGAGGAGACGCATCATGCCCGGATCAGAATGATGGGATCAGGCGGTTGTCGTGTCGCCTGCGATATCATTCCCTGGCGGGAACGGTCCGGGATTCAGTAGACGCTTCCCGTTCCCACTGATGACTTGTCCGGATCGGCAACACCAAGGAATCGTCTGGCCAAAGCCTCTGCGCCGCGCGCCAGGATGGTGACGTCGGTGCCGACCGCCACGAAGGTCGCCCCGAGCGAAAGATAGCGCCGCGCCAGCGCCTCGTCAGCGATCAATATCCCTGCGGCCTTTCCTGCCCCGAGAATATGTTCGATACCCTGTTCTATGGCTTGCTGAACCTCTGCATGGGCTGGGTTACCGATATGGCCAAGGGCGGCAGAGAGGTCTGAAGGGCCTATGAACACCCCATCAACGCCGGGCGTGTTCGCAATGTCGTCGATTGCCTCCAGTCCGGCAACAGACTCGACCTGCAACAGCAGGCAAATTTCCTGCTCTGAGTCCCGCAGATAATGGGGCGTGCGATTCCAGCGACTGGCGCGCCCGATCGCCGATCCTATACCGCGGATGCCATCGGGCGGATAACGCGTCGCACGGACAAGCTCGACCGCCTGCGCCCCGCTTTCCACCATCGGGATCAGCAGGCTGCGCGCACCAATGTCCAGCAACTGCTTGATCAGAACGACATCGCCGATGGGCGCCCGGACCACCGGCTCCACATCATAAGGAGCGACAGCCTGCAATTGCGACAAAATCAGCGGAATGTCGTTGGGGGCGTGTTCCGCATCGATCAGCAACCAGTCGAAGCCTGCACCCGCACAGATTTCTGCGGTGTAGGGCGAGGCAAGTGCCTGCCATAAGCCAATCTGCGGCTTGCGTGCCGCGATAGCCGCCTTGAACGCGTTCACCTTCATTCCCCCGTTAAAGCCGACACTCAGGCAAAGGTCACATCAACTGTACCGAAATCGCCAAAATCGCCAAGGATATGACTGCCCGATGGCGCCTCTATCGGCCGGATGAACGAGCCGGAGAGGACCACCTGCCCCGCCTCGATGCGCTGGCCGTACGCCGCGAGGCGCTGCACCAGCCAGGACATGGACAGTACGGGATCCCCCAGCACGCCCGCGCCCAAACCCGTTTCCTCTACCTCGCCGTTGCGCGAGCAGATGGCACCGACGCGTCGCAAATCGATGCTGTGGAAATCGCGCACAGGCGTCCCCATTACAATTCCGCCATTGGCAGCATTGTCGGAAATCGTATCGTAAACCGTGCGCATTCGCCCGGTTTCCGGATCTTTGCGCGTTATGCGTGTGTCGAGAATCTCCAACGCAGGTGCGACATAGTCCGTCGCATCGAGAATTGCCTCAAGCGACGGATCATCGATCGGAGCCTTGGTAACAAAGGCAATCTCGGCCTCTATCCGTGGCTGGATAAACCGCCCCGCCGGGATCGTGGACCCGTTGGCAAAGTCCATGCTCTTAAGCAACACTCCGGAGTCAGGAATGTCGATCGCGAGCGCCTGCTGCATCGCCTTCGACGTGAGGCCGATTTTCCATCCGATAACCGGATCCCCCGCAGCCTGTTTGATCCTCACCCATTCCGCCTGGATGGCGTAGGCATCGTCCATGGTGATGCCGGGATAGGTTTCGGATAACAGCCTGATCTGCCTCTGCGTTCGCTCCGCCGCGTCCAATGCGAGCGCGGCGGCCCGAACGGCTTCACCATTGAGGGTGAAGCCGGTCGAGCCGCCCCTGACCGGGATGGTCGAAGCGGTCATCAGGCTGCCGTCTTGCGGTTCGTGTCGAAGCCCATCTGCGCACCGAGAAGTGCGGCCGGCTCCTTCAGATTTTCCTGCCAGAGGAGCGATTCCATCGCGATGTTCAGCGGCTGATCCTGGATGGTCAGCTCATAGACATAATCGTCATAGGACGCATGGTTGTGGACCGCCCAGCCGGGAGCCGACAGCATCAGGTCGCCGGCCTTCCATTCGTAGACATTGCCCGCCACCGTGCTGCGTCCGCTGCCCTTGAAATAATAGTTGATCGCGGCCGATGTGTGACGATGCGGCCGGTCGACGATCTTGGGCGGGCGGATCGTGATCGTCGCAAAGAAATTGGGCGTGGTGCCGTTGGTCCGGCCGGTCATCGGATTGAACAGCAGATAGAGCCTGCGACCGACATAGTCCGCCCCCAGATCCTGCAGTTTAATCAGTTCCGCCTCAACGCGCTCCCACGGCCAGTGCAGGGTCGGGGAGTCGACCGAAGGCGGGTTGATGAGCTTCTCATAGGGCATCAGCATGGCGCCGTCGTCGCCGATCTGGAACGTGCCATAGGGGCTGTTGCGGCGCGGATTGATGGCCTCTTCATCCTCGGCGACAACGGGCGCGACGAGGGGCGGATTGGCCTCCGTCTGGTGAATCTGCATGAACTGCAGCAGCGCGGCATTGGTGTAGGTCAGGAAAACCTGAAGGTCCCTGCCGTCATTCTCGCGCCAATACGGGGTCCATGAGGGGACGTTATAGACGTCATATTGCTGGAAATCGATGCGGCGTCCGCCGACACTGGCAAAGCCGGAACCGCGAATGCAGAAGTTCACCTCGGTCGCATTGTGCCGGAACGCCTGGGTACGCTCGCCGGGTTTCAGGACATTGAGCGTGACCTGGGTTCCGGGGGCGAGGCCGGGACTCAGCGCGTTGGCGCGCGGATGCACGATCAGCGACGACCGTCGGCCATTCTCCGGCATCGGAATGGACGCGAGACGCTCGATCTCCTCGTCCATCTGCTCTTTGGTGACAATCGCGGGAGCCCACGGCTCGTTGTGCGGATAGCCTATTCCGCTGATATCCTGAAAGGTCGGATAGGCCACTTCAAAAGGGGTGCGAAGCTCGCTCATTCTTCAATCTCCAACATGGCGCGGATAGGATGTTATGCAGTCAGCCGCGGAGCGACCCGCGTGACGTCGGGAAGCGGGCGGCCCATTCCCTGAGCGCGGGCACGGTTGAGCAGCGCAATTCCGAGCGAGAGGTCGGAAATACCCATGCCCATCGCCTTGAACATGGTGAGGTCGGCATCGGCCGGGCGGCCGGCTCCGGCAGCCACAAGGTGGCTGAGCGGCTGCACACGCTGCCACTGGCTTTCGTCTTCGCCGAACGCATCCAGAAATTCACGGCTCAGCTTGCGCACCTGAGGCACACTGTCCCCGGCAATGACGCTGGCACGGTCGAGCAATGCCGGCTCGAATTCCGCCCGCTCGAGTGTGATCGCGCCCACGGCATTCACATGCACGCCGCTCGGCAGCGCATCGGCGGCGAGAAACGGCGCGCGCGCGCGGGTCGCCAGAGTGACGATGTCAGCAGCATCGAGCGCCTCGTCGAGCGTTGCGGTGGCGATCGTTTCGATGCCGAGCCGGTCCTCGACCCTGGCCGCCAGCGCCTCGCGATTGGCGGCGGTCGGACTCCATACAGTCACGCGCTCCAGCTTGCGAACGGCCGCCACGGCGGCGACCTGCGTGATCGACTGCTTCCCCGCGCCGATCATTGCCATGCGCCGGGCATCGCGCCGCGCCATTACGTCGGTGCCCAGCCCGCTGATCCCGCCGGTGCGCATCTGACCCAGGGCGAAGGCTTCGATGATCGCCAGTACCGAACCGTTATTCGCATCGATAAGGATCAACAGCGGCATCGCGCCACTCGCCGTATGGGCCCATGTCTTTGTGCCGACAACACCCCAGCCTTCGAACACCGCACCGATGGCATGCAGCGTCGATCCACCCGCCCAGGTGGCATGGGTCTTGACCATGTTTACGGCCCGGCCCGTCGCTTCCTCTTTCAACCCGTCGCGCAAGGCATCAATCGCTTCGGGAAGCGACATCATCGAGACGACTTCGGCCTCGGATAGCCAGATCCCATCGCTCACGCTTTTTCCTCATCGAAAACCGAAGGAACCGGCGCGGCCAGTTGCAGCGAATTCACGATGATCGCGTGCGTGATGTACCGTCCGACAAGGAACAGAACGGCCAGCGCCTGATCGGGACCGATCGCATCGATCACTGCCTCGAGTTCATCCGCCACGCCCTGGCCCGATTGCCTGACCGCGGCGATGACCAGGCGCTGGACGGTGCGCTCCGTGTCCGAAAGGCTCTCGGCATTGTCGGGGTCGATCTTTTCGACCGCGGCCACCCAGTCATGACCGAAGCCAAGCTTCACCGAAAGCCGTTCATGCTGATGCTTTTCATATTCATTCTTCATCATGACCGCGATGCTCAGGGCGCCCAGCTCCGTGAGCCTGTCGGGCAACGCATCCTTGAGCGCATCGGTCATTTCCATGAAGGGAGCGAGAATGCCCGGCTGATGCCCCGTGCAGCGGAAAAATTCACCGAGATAGCCAAGCCGCTTGTATTTCGACTCCAGCAACTGCTGCAAAGCCGGGGACAGTTCCTCAAATGTCAGCCGGGAAATCCGTTCGCTCATCGCACGCTCCTGATCGTATCGGATCGGCAGTGTAGGCCGGCTATCATTTGCCGAGAAATACGTTATCAGGATGCCAGCAATACTTTCAGGGTATCACGATGGATTTGAGGCAACTGCGCTATCTTCTGGCCGTCGCGGAGGAGCTGAACTTCACGCGCGCGGCCATGCGATGCAACATATCCCAGCCGCCACTCAGCCGCGCCATTCGCGATCTTGAAGAAGAGATCGGCGCCCAGCTGTTCGAACGCGACAAGCACAAGGTTGAACTGACGCTTGCCGGGAAGACACTCGTCGAAGAAGCAAGGCAGGTCATAGCGGTTCTTGAAAGAGGCGTGGAACGCACGCGACAGGCCGCGACGGGGTTGCAGGGCACCCTGCGAATCGGCTTCGGCGGATCGACGGTTTACTCGCTTCTGCCGCAACTCGTGCGCAGGTTCCGCGAGGCCGTCTCGGACGTGAAAATCGAGTTCTGCCCGATGCCGGTACTCAGCCAGATAGAAGCGCTGCGCAATGGCGAGATCGATCTCGGTCTGCTTCGGCTGCCGATCTTCGATGAGATTATAGAGACCCGCTATGTGTATGACGAACCCCTCGTGGTCGCCCTGCCGATCACACATCCCCTGTTGCGGCAAAGTGGAGCGATATCTGTCGCCGACCTTCGAAACGATCGCTTCGTGACCTATGAGCCCGCCAGAGGCTTCAATTTCCACAGCGACCTCATCGCTCTGTGCAGGCTTGCGGGATACGATCCCAGAATCGAACACTGGGCTCTCACCACAGAAGCGGTCATCGGAATTGTCGCATGCGGGGAAGGCGTTGCGATCGTCCCCGCCTCGGCGGAACGATTACGCATGCGCGGCGTCAGCTTTCGTCCGCTTACCTCCGGCGACGCGTCATCCGACCTCCTCAATGTCCGGTTCGCGTTGGCCTGGCGCAAGGAGGGAGCACCAGCCACGGCCGCACGCTTCGTCGAACTGGCGGCATCGGAGCAGTAACTTGTCGCTTGCGGCATCGACAATCGAAGCGGCAGTCTCTTCGGGCTGAGCCAATCGTCCCGGTTACATGTCACCATCAACGCGCCTGGCGTCCTCGGCGAACCATTCGATGAAGCTCGCCGCATGGACGATCGCGCCGCGTCCCGCCCAACGGCTTGCCCTGCTCCGAACTGAGGAGGATGTTCCGATGTTCACCGGTGGTCGAAACGATCCTCACATACAAAATCAGGTCGTCACCCGGCGATCACCGTTACGGAAATGGACGGCTGCATACGGCGGCGGGTCTCGTATATACTACTGAAAAGGTTGAGCTCGACAAGCCAAGCCGTTTCCCTATTTTCGCCTAAACCGAAAGTACCAGACCACAGTTTCAAACCCTTGATAAGATAATGAATCAGATCGATATTTTCACAGAAGAAAGCAACTTGCGTATAGTGTCAAACGGCGTTCAAAAGGGACCCCCGATCGGCGTCGAAGAGGGACCCCCTT
>CAZJCT010000011.1:0-41331 GCA_964544675.1 uncultured Sphingobium sp. | reverse complement strand
CGGGATCATCGCGGGGAAATTGAACGGGGTGATCCCCGCGCCGATGCCCAGCGGCTGGCGCATCGAATAGACGTCGATGCCGGGGCCGGCGCCCTGCGTATATTCGCCCTTCAGCGACTGGGGGATGCCGCAGCAGAACTCGACGACTTCAAGCCCGCGCTGGATATCGCCCTTGGCGTCGTCGATCACCTTGCCATGCTCCGACGCAAGCATTTCGGCGAGCGACTGCATGTTCGCCTCGATCAGTTCCTTGTACTTGAACATCACGCGGGCGCGGCGCTGCGGGTTCGTGGCGGCCCAGGCCGGCTGCGCCGCCTGAGCGGCAGCCACCGCCGCTTCGAGCACCGCCTGGTCGCCGAGCGCCACGCGCGCCTGGATCTGGCCCGTGCTGGGGTTGAACACGTCGCTGGTGCGTCCCGCCGCGAAGCTCGCGCCGCCGCTGAGGAAATGGTCGATCTGCCGCATGATCTCTCCAATGAACCGATTTGATGGAGGGGATACTACCGAAATTCTTGCAGCGAAACGGGCAATAGTGCACGTTTACCCTGCATTTTTGCAAGGGTGTCCGGATGCAATGGGATGATCTGCGCTTCTTCCTCGCGCTGGCACGGCATCGAACGCTGGGGAGCGCGGCCAAGGCGCTGGGGGTCGATGCAACAACCGTTGCGCGGCGGCTCGACCGACTCGCCGGCACGATCGGAAGCCCGTTGTTCGAAAGCGGGCCGGGCGGCCATATCCCGACACCGCGTGGCGAGGCACTGCTGGTCCACGCCGAGGAGATCGAGCGATCGATCATCCGCGCAAGCGACGAGGGCCAGGGTGGAACCGGCCGCTTCGCGGGCACCGTGCGGCTCAGCCTGTCCGAAGGTTTCGGCACCTGGATCGTGGCGCCCAATGTGGCGAGCTTTTCGGCGCGCCACCCCGGGATCGCGCTGGAGATCGTCACCACCAACGGCTTCCTCAACCCCTCAAAGCGCGAGGCCGACCTGGCCGTCATGCTGGCCCGGCCCAAGGAGGGGCCGCTGACCGCGCGGCGGCTGACAGACTACAGCCTGGGGCTCTACGCCTCGCCCGACTATCTGGCGCGCAAGGGCACGCCGGGTTCGAAGGCCGAGCTGGTGGCGCACGACCTGATCGGTTACATTCCCGACTTCATCTACTGGGGCGAGCTGCGCTACCTGGCTGACATCGACCGTGCGATCGTGCCGGCGCATCAGAGCAGCAGCATCAACGTCCAGCTCGCGCTGGCGCGGGGCGGCGCGGGGATCGCCGTGCTGCCCGACTTCATCGGCCTCAAGGACCCGGCGCTCATCCGCCTGCTGCCCGATCAGGTGTCGATCCGCCGCAGCTTCTGGAGCGTGGTGCACAGCGACCTCAGCCGCGTGGGGCGCTTTCGGGCGGTGATCGACTGGCTCACGGAGATTTGCGCGGCCGAGCGGGCGTTCCTGCTGCCCCCGGAGCATGACCGAGCGACCTGAAGAGGGCGCAATATTAAGGCGTCGGGAACGATGCGCGCGCGTGGGCGGTTCAGTGTGCATGGAAGGCGTCTTCATCCCCGGCTTTTTGGGCCTCACCATCATCCTGCCGGTCATCCTGTTCCTCGTCGGACTGGTGCTGCGTCGGCGCGGCGTGCTGAAGACGCGCGGCGCGATGATCGGCTGGTTCGTGTTGTGTATCCTCCCGCTTGCGATCGGGCTGCTCATGGGCCCGTTTCAGCAGGCGACAGAGGATAGCGAAGCCGGTGCGCTGAAGGTCGAGGGGCCGATGTCGACGACCAGGCCCCAGCCCGAGCACGGCAACGGCATCTGACGCCTTATTCCCGCCGGCCTTTCGCCGGGTGGTTCCCACGCGGGCGTTAACCCGCTAACGCGTTTCCATGCTTCATACATTGCTCGTCATGGCGGGAGGTGCCATCGGCGCCGCGCTCCGCTTTCATCTCGGCAAGGCGGCAGGCCGCATGCTCGGGCACGGCTGGCCCTGGGGCACGTTCGGCGCCAATGTGATCGGCGGCATCGCCATGGGCCTGTTCGCGGGATGGCTCGCCGCCCGCTCTGACGGTGGCGAGTCGCTGCGGCTGTTCGTGGCGGTCGGGCTGCTCGGCGGCTTCACGACATTCTCGGCGTTCAGCCTGGAGACGATGCTGATGATCGAACGCGGCGAAGCGCTTTCCGCCATTGTCTATGTCGCCACATCGGTGCTGCTGTCGGTGGGCGGCCTTGCGGCGGGTCTGGCCATTGTGCGGACGGCAAGCGCATGAGCCGCGGCGATCAGGGCGCGGCGCGCCAGTATCAGGTGAGCGCGGAGGATGACGGCATCCGCCTCGACCGCTGGTTCCGGCGCAACATGGCGGATGTGACCTTCGCGACCGTCTCGCGCTGGGCGCGCACCGGACAGCTCCGCCTCGACGGCGCGCGCGTCGGTCCGGGCGACCGCATCGCGGCCGGACAGGTGATCCGCGTTCCCCCGCTGGAGAGCGCGCTGCCCACCGGCGACCGCGCCGAACGCCAGCGGCCACCGCTGAGCGAGGAGCAGGAAAGCTTCGCGCAGGCCATGGTCATCCATCGCGACCCGCAGGCGATCGTCATCAACAAGCCTCCCGGCCTCGCCACCCAGGGCGGCACCCGCACCCATGACCATGTCGATGGGCTGACCGACGCGCTGATGTTCGAGCGCGACGACCGCCCCCGCCTCGTCCACCGGCTCGACAAGGATACCAGCGGCGTCCTGCTGCTGGCGCGTTCGGCCCGCAGCGCGGCCTTCTTCGCGAAGTCCTTCGCCTCGCGCACGGCGCGCAAGGTGTATTGGGCGATCGTCATCGGCGTGCCGTCGATCGACGACGGCACCATCGACCTGCCGCTCGCCAAGCAGCCGGGCACCGGCGGCGAAAAGATGCACGTCGATGAAAAGGAAGGCGCACCGGCGCGCACGCGCTACCGGGTGATCGACCGCGCCGGCAACCGCGCCGCCTGGGTCGAGTTGCAGCCCTATACCGGCCGAACGCACCAGCTCCGCGTCCATATGGCGGCCATCGGCCATCCCATCGTCGGCGACGGCAAATATGGTGGCAAGGAGGCGTTCCTGACCGGCTCGATCAGCCGCAAGATGCACCTCCACGCCCGCCGCCTGCGAATCGACCATCCCGACGGATCGCCGCTCGACATCCGCGCCGACATCCCTTCGCATTTCGCCGAAACGCTGGCGAGCCTGGGCTTCGATCCTGATGCCGGCGACCTGCTGCTCGACGAGGAACTGCCCAAGACGCCCAAGAAGCTGGTCGAGAAGGACCGCGCAAAGGCGCATGCCAAGCAGATCCGCAAGGAGCGGAAGGGCGAACGGCGCTCGCGCGGACCCGCCGAGCCCGCGCGCGGCAAGGCCCGCCCGGCTCCCAAGGCGGGCGCCGCAGCGGCAAAGCCCAGACCGAAGCCGAAACCCAAGCCGAAGCCGAAACCCGGGCCGGACAAGCGCCCATGACGGTCAAGCTCGCGATCTTCGACTGCGACGGCACGCTCGTCGACAGCCAGCACGGCATCGTCGCGGCGATGGACGGCGCGTTCACCGCCAACGGGCTTGCCGCGCCCACGCGCCAGGAGACGCTGTCGATCGTCGGCCTGTCGCTGCTTCAGGCGGTCGAGGCGCTGATCCCCACCGCCGACCCCGCGCTCCATCTTCGCGTGGCGGAAGCGTACAAGGATTATTTCAGCGCCTCACGACAAAGCGGGCGGCATGACTCGCCACTGTTCGAGGGGATCGCGGACATTCTCGACCGGCTGGAGGCCGAGGGCTGGCTGCTGGGCGTCGCGACGGGCAATTCGGATCGCGGGCTTCGCCTCTGCCTTGAGGCGCATGGGCTTCATGCCCGGTTCGTGACTCTCCAGACCGCCGACCGCCACCCTTCGAAACCGCATCCGAGCATGATCGAGCAGGCAATGGCCGACGCGGGGGCCGAGCGCGCGGCAACGCTGATGATCGGCGACACCAGCTTCGACATGGGCATGGCGGTCGCGGCGGGTGTCCGGGGCCTGGGTGTCGGCTGGGGCTATCACAGCGCCGATGTGCTGGTCGCGGCGGGCGCCGAGAGCGTGGCCATGGACAGCCCCGAACTGGGTCGCCATATCGGCCTGCCATGACCGATCCGCTGCCCCCCGCGCCCGCCGACACCCCTGCCGTCGAAACGGAGGCCGACAGGATTGCCCGCGAAAAGGCGGCGCGTACCCGTTTCTTCGCCATCGGCCTGTTCCGGCTGTCGGGCGCCCTCATCCTCGTCTTCGGCCTGGCCATCGCCATGCAGCGGTTCGGCTGGGTGCAGGGGCAGAACGCCAAGATCATGGGCACGATCTTCATTTTCGTGGGCAGCATCCAGATGATCCTGGTGCCGCGCCTGCTGCTCCAGGCATGGCGGACGCCCCGGCCTTGAAGCGTTTCTACAAGAATGCGCAGCGCGAGCCGCTCGCCGACGGCCGCCATGCCATCCGCCTCGACGGCCGCGCCGTTCGCACGCCCGAGCGGACGGAGCTTGCGATGCACTCGGCGGCGCTGGCCGATGCGATCGTGGCGGAGTGGGATTCGCAGGGAGAGCGGATCGACCCCGCTTCCATGCCGATGACCGGCCTCGCCAATGCGACCATCGACCGCGTTCTGCCCGATGTCCCCGCCTTCGCCGCCGGCATCGCCGCTTATGCCGCCAGCGACCTGTTCTGCTATCGCGCGGCCGAGCCGGCGGAACTCGTCGCCGATCAGGCCGCCGCGTGGGACCCACCACTGGCCTGGGCGCGCGCGCGCTTCGACATTGCGCTGACCCTCACCACCGGGATCATGCCGGTGGATCAGCCGCCGCTCACGCTGGAGCGGCTCGGCGCGGCGGTCTCGGCGCTCGACCCGTGGCTGCTTGCCGGTTTCTCCACTGTAACCGCGCTGACGGGATCGCTGGTCGGCGCGCTGGCCCTGAACGAAGACCGCATCGCCCCGGACGCGCTGTGGGATGCTGCGCATGTCGATGATCATTGGCAGGAGCGGCAGTGGGGCAGCGATGCCGAGGCTAAGGCCCGCCTCGACGCGCGCCGCCGCGACTATGACAATGCCGTGCGCTACTGCGCTCTGGTCAAGGCGGGGTGAGGGACGCTAGGGCGATGACTCTATTCAACTGGTTCCGTTCGTGCTGAGGAGGGCCAGAGCGGAGCGAGGGCCCGTCTCGAAGCACTTGGTCCTTCGAGACAGTGGCTCAGCCGTCGGCTTCACCACTTCCTCAGGACGAACGGCCGTTTCCTCTTTGCACGAGAGATCGTAGAGCGACGCTCATGACCCAAGCCGCCATATCGATCGACACGCTGTGCAAGACCTATCAGGGCGGCAAGGTCGCGCTGGACAATGTGACGCTGGACATCCCGCGCGGCGGCATCTTCGGGCTGTTGGGCCCCAATGGCGCGGGCAAGTCGACGCTCATCAACATCCTGGCGGGCATCGTCCGCAAGACGAGCGGCAGCGCGGCGATCTGGGGCTTCGACATCGACGCCGATCCACGAAACGCGCGCAACTCGATCGGCATCGTCAACCAGGAAATCCTGTTCGACCCGTTCTTCACGCCCCTGGAGACGCTCGAGAACCAGGCCGGCTATTTCGCGGTGCCCAAGGCGCAGCGGCGGTCGATGGAACTGCTTCGCGCGGTCCGGCTGGACGACAAGGCGGACGCCTACGCCCGCACCCTGTCGGGAGGCATGAAGCGGCGGCTGATGGTCGCCAAGGCGATGGTCCATTCCCCGCCCATCCTCGTCCTCGACGAACCGACGGCGGGCGTCGATATCGACCTTCGCCAGCAACTCTGGGCCTATGTGCGCGAATTGAACGCGGGCGGCGTGACGATCGTGCTGACCACGCATTATCTCGAAGAGGCCGAGGAGCTGTGCGACCGCATCGCCATCATCAACCATGGCCGCGTCATCGCCGACAAGCCGACGCGTGACCTCGTCAACATGGCGCAGGAAAAGATGGTCGAGATCACGGTCGACCGCGACATCACCGCCCCGCCCGCCGCGCCCTGCTTCGAGAAGGTGGAGGTCACCCAACCGCGAACGCTGCTCATCACCTACCGCAAGGACCGCTCGAACGCGGGCCAGGTGCTGGCCGCGGTCCAGTCCGAGGGTTTCACGATCGTCGAGGTATCGACGCGCGAACCCGACCTGGAGGATGTCTTCCTGACGCTGACGAGGGCGGCCTAGTGGCGGAGCACCCCTACGACGTCGTGATCATCGGCTCCGGCGCCGCGGGGCTGACCGCCGCGATCAATCTGGCGCAGGACAAGCGCGTCGCGGTGCTCGCCAAGGGCGCGCTCGACGGCGGGTCGACCAACTGGGCGCAGGGCGGGATTGCCGCCGTGCTCGACGCGGGCGACACGTTCGAGAGCCATGTCGAGGACACGATGATCGCGGGCGCCGGGCTCAACGACCGCAGCACGGTGGAGTTCGTCGTTTCGTCAGCCCCCGCAGCGATCGAGCGGCTGGCGGAGCTCGGCGTGCCGTTCAACGACGGCACCGCCTTTGGCAAGCGCTGGGACCTCACCAAGGAGGGGGGACACAGCCATCGCCGGATCGTCCATGTCGACGACGCGACCGGGGCCGCCGTCCAGCGCGCGCTGCTGAAAGCCGCCCAGGCCAATCCCAACATTACGCTGATCCCCGATCTGGTCGCCATCGACCTCATCACGTCGCGCCATGGCGAGCGCTATTCGGGCGACGGCCATGTCTGGGGAGTCTACGCCTTCAACCGGACGACCCGCCGCGTCGAGGCGCTGCTGGGGCGGGCCACGATCCTCGCGACGGGTGGCGCGGGGCGCACCTATCTTTTCTCGACCGCGCCGCGCGGCGCGACGGGCGACGGCATCGCCATGGCCTGGCGTGCGGGGTGCCGCGTCTCCAACATGGAGATGAACCAGTTCCACCCCACCTGCCTCTACAATCTGGAGGTCAAGAACTTCCTGATTACCGAGGCGATGCGCGGCGAAGGCGGGCTGCTCAAGCTGCCGCCGGGCGTGCCGGGTGGCGGCGAGCGCTTCATGGACCAGTTCGACAGCCGCGGCGAGCTGGCACCACGCGACATCGTCGCCCGCGCGATCGACCATGAGATCAAGCGACTGGGCCTCGACTATGTCCATCTCGACATCAGTCACAAGCCGCGCGCCTTCATCCTCGAGCATTTCCCGACCATCCACGCCCGGCTGCTCGACCTCGACATCGACATCACCAAGGAACCCATCCCCGTGGTGCCGGCGCAGCATTATACCTGCGGCGGCGTGGTCATCGATCTCGACGGACGCACCGACCTTCCCGGCCTCTATGCCGCCGGCGAGGTGACCGAAAGCGGCCTGCATGGCGCCAACCGGCTGGCGTCGAACAGCCTCCTCGAATGCCTGGTGTTCGGCGAGGCGGCGGCCGACCATATCCGTCGCCACTGGGCCGACCTGCCGTCCCCGCCCCCGATTCGCGCGTGGGACGAAAGCCGGGTCACCGACTCGGACGAGGAAGTGATCGTCCAGCATAACTGGCGCGAGATTCGCCGCTTCATGTGGGACTATGTCGGTATCGTCCGCTCGACCAAGCGGCTGGAGCGGGCCAAGCACCGCATCGACCTGCTGTCGCAGGAGGTCGACGACTATTACGGCAATTTCCGGGTGACGCCGGACCTTATCGAGCTTCGCAACCTGCTCGAGGTCGCGCGGCTGATCGTCCGATCGGCGCTCCACCGCAAGGAAAGCCGGGGTCTTCACTACACCATCGACTATCCCGACACGCTTCCCGACGCGGTCGACACGGTGCTGACACCCTGATAAGAAGGGTGGTCGCGCGTACATAAAAAAGGGGGCGCAACCTGAAAGGTCGCGCCCCATGCGGAGTGCAGGAAGAGCGGGGGGCGCTCATCCTCGACCGGTGCGAGGAGTGAGCCACCGGTCGACAACAGACATGCAACCGCGCGCGACACCCAACATTGACGGCGATCAAATCGCGCCGACGCTTCACCGGCGGGCGAGAAAATCCTTCACGACGCGCGCGAAGGCGGCGGGCTGGTCGAGCATCACCATATGGCCGCTGGGTTCCACCGGAAGGATCCGGACGCTCCGCGCGGGCGCATAGGCCATTTTCGTACGCGACAGCGTCGACGCTTTCAGCCGCGCATCGGCCGGGATGGCCGGCACGACCGTCAGCGGCGGCTTGAGCGCCGCAAGCCGTGGTCCCAGATCCACGCGTGCCAGCTCGTCGAGGGCGATCGCAATCACGTCGGCGTCGCTGCTCGCCGCGCCGGGGCTGATATCCCGCAGCAACGTCGCAAAGGCGCGTCGCCCCGCGACAGTGCCGGTAAAATAGCTCTTGAGCTGGCGCGACAGAAAGCCGAGCCCCGCGCTGGTCCCGCCGATCAGTGCGGCGGCCGACGGAAGCATGTCGACCACCATCACGCGCCCGCTGCTTGCCGGATGGCGCAGCGCGACGAGCATCGCCAGCGTTCCGCCCATGCTGTGGCCGATCAGCGGTGGGGACGCCAGCCGGCGTTCGGCGATGTAGCGGGCGATCTCGTCGGCCAGCGGATCGAGCAGCTCTCCTTTGGCATTGGCGCCAGCGGCCAGCCCCGCGAAACCGCGCACATGCACCCGGTGCCAGCGATAGCCGCCGACCGCGCCGACCAGCTTGTTCCACACACCCGGTCCCGCGCCGAGACCGGGGATCAGGACGACATCGCGCCCGCTGCCGATCGTATCGACCGCGATCCTGCGGGAGGAGAAGGCCGGCGTCGCGGCCACTGCGGCACGCGGAAGGGCAAGCGACGCACCGCCGAACATCGCCATCCGGATGAGGGCACGGCGGTCGATCGGGGAGCGGCTGTCAGACGGGGTCATGATAGTGCTATGCGAATCCTTGCTCACGATTTGGAACCGCCTCCCTCGTCATTCTGCGAACGCACCCTGCATCCGTCATTCCTGCGAAGGCGGGAATCCAGAGCCGCACCCGCTGCCCTGCGTGACCCTGGA
The DNA here is from genome assembly GCA_964544675.1 of uncultured Sphingobium sp. Taxonomy (GTDB): domain Bacteria; phylum Pseudomonadota; class Alphaproteobacteria; order Sphingomonadales; family Sphingomonadaceae; genus Sphingobium. Next base: position 32,321 of record CAZJCT010000011.1, on the reverse strand, counting down.
TTCCCGCCTTCGCGGGAATGACAGATTTGAAGACTCGCTAGTCTGAACCGCATGAACCTGCGCTGAGGGCAACGCTCATGCCGTCGCGGCGATCCACCCGCCGCCGAGCACGCGGTCGCCGTCATAGAGCACCGCCGCCTGCCCCGGCGCCACGCCATATTCGGGCGAATCGAAGCGCAGCCGGTCGCCCTCGATCCTTGCCGACGCGGGCTTGGCCATGGACCGCACCTTGGCCGAGACGGCGCGGTCGCGGATGGCCCCGCCGATCCAGTTGATGTCGGTCAGCCGCGCCTCCGACACCGCGAGCGCGGCGCGCGGCCCCACGATGACTCGCTTCGCATCGGGATCGAGCCGCACGACATAGAGCGGTTCGGGCTGGCCGCCGATCTCCAGCCCCTTGCGCTGGCCGATCGTGAAGTTGACGAGCCCACGGTGCTCGCCGAGCACCCGCCCGTCGACATGGACGATCTCGCCGCCCGCCTCCGCCTCCGGGCGCAACTTGCGCACCAGCCCCGCATAATCGCCGTCCGGAACGAAGCAGATGTCCTGGCTGTCGGGCTTGAGCGCGACCGACAGACCGATCTCCGCCGCCAGCGCGCGAACCGCCGTCTTGTCCATCCCGCCGAGCGGGAAGCGCAGGAAGTCGAGCTGGGCCGATGTCGTGGCAAACAGGAAATAGCTCTGGTCGCGCGCGGGATCGAGACCGCGATGCAACTCCGGCCCGTCCGTTCCGACGACTCGCCGCACATAATGGCCCGTAGCCAGGCAGTCGGCGCCCAGTTCGCGCGCCAGCGCGAACAGGTCGGTGAACTTCACCCCCATATTGCATTTGACGCAAGGAATTGGGGTCCGGCCGGCGAGATACTCGTCGGCGAAATCCTCGATCACCGACTGGCGAAACGCGCTTTCATAGTCGAAGACATAGTGCGCGATCCCCAGCCGGTCGGCCACCGCGCGCGCGTCGCGAATATCCTGCCCGGCGCAGCAACTCCCCGCCCGGCCCACCGCCGCACCATGGTCATACAACTGGAGCGTGACGCCGATCGTCTCCGCGCCGGACCGCGCGGCGAGCGCCGCGACGACGCTCGAATCGACCCCGCCCGACATGGCGACGACGATCCGCCGTCCGGCCAGCGGCGCCTCTATCTGGAAAAGGGAATCCACAGGCAAAGCCTATAGGCGCGCCGGCCCCGCCGGGCCACCCCCCGAGTCGCGCACGCGGTAACCCTCTGCAAAGCCTAGTTAAGAGAGGATGATCGCCGCTTTTACGGGGGTTTAGACATTGGCTGCTACCCCATTCCCATGAACGACTGCACGCCCCGATCCATCCTCCCCGGCATCACCGGCGGGGGCGCGTCACGCGGAACCCGCACGCCCGACCTCAGACGGCTCCTCGCCGTGCTGGCGGCGCGCCAACGGATCCTGCCGACGGTCAAAGCGATGCGGGGCACCATAGGGGGCTGGTCGGGCCAGGCGGCCCCCGAGTGCATGGTTCGCCTTTTCGCCGACGAATCGGCGCTTCAGGCGAACTGGGGCGGGTCGTTCAACCGGGGGACGGCGCAATTCCTCTCCCGCCGTGATGGTGAAAGGGATGTTTACCGTGGGGCTTAGCCAGAGGGCAAAGCTTTGCTGCCAGAACGAGCGGAACAGAGTGAGACATTGCCGGGCCGCCCGGCACCAGAGGACATGATGATCGAGAACCAGAAAATCCGCCCGGCGCAAGTTGTTGGCCCGCTTGGAGAACCGCTGACGCTCGACTCGCTTCCCGCGCCGGAGACCCGCCGCTGGGTCGTGCGTCGCAAGGCCGAAGTGGTCGCGGCGGTGAACGGGGGGCTGCTCAGCGTCGACGAAGCGTGCGAGCGCTATTCGCTGACTCTCGAGGAATTCGCGGGCTGGCAGCGCGCCGTCGATCGATCGGGCATGCCCGGTCTGCGCGTCACGCGCATCCAGCATTACAAGTCGCTTTACGAGCGCCAGCAGCGCTATTGATCATCTGAACGCTGGCGTCCGGCTCATGGCCGGCGCCGGCGACCTGGCCTTTCATCCGAACGGCCATTCGGGAACCCCCGGCACCTCCACCTCGAAGCTGAAGATCCCGCCCGACAGCGGCTGCGCCGCGAGCGCCGCCGCGTCGAGGCCAACGCGCGCAGTCGTCACATAGGCGGTGCGCCGATCACGCCCGCCAAAAGCGATCATGGTTGGTCGCCGCGCGGGAATCGCCACGGTAGCCACGATCTCCCCTTCCGGTGACAGCCGCACCACGCGCCCGCCGTCGAACAGCGCGCTCCAGTAATAGCCCTCCTCATCGAACGATCCGCCGTCGGGACGCCCCTCACCCTGCGGAAACTGGTGGAGGATGCGCTCGTCCGACAGCGTTCCCGACGCAGGGTCGCAGCGATAGGCACGCAGCTTATGACTGGGCGTGTCGGCATGGTGGAAACGCGCGCCGTCGCCTGAAAAAGCCGCGCCGTTGCAGGTCAGCATGTCGTTCTGGATCAGCCTTGCCGAGCCATCGGGGTCGATCCGGTACAGCGCCGCGTCGCGCGCCGACTTTGCCATGTTGACGCTGCCGACCCAGAAACGCCCCTCAGCGTCGGTCCGCCCGTCGTTGAGCCGCAGGTCCGGCCGCCCGGCCAGCATCTGATCGCCAAAGGCTTCCGGTTCGGCGGTCCAGTCGGACAGCGCCGCCAGACCGTCCTTCATCGCCAGCATCAGGCCGCCCGTGCGCCGGAGCGCCAGGCAGCCCACCGGCACGTCGAAGGTGCGCACCTCGTCAGCGCCCGTCACCGGGTCGAAACGGTGGAGTTCGCGCCGCTCGATGTCGACCCAGTAGAGCCGTTCCTCACCGGCATGCCAGCGGGGCGACTCGCCCAGCATCGCCCGCGCGTCGAGAACAAGCCGCGCTGTTGCCGTCATGCCCTACTCCCATTAATGTTGCCACAAGCCACGGCACCCGCACGTCAAAGCTCCGTCCGCCCACGAACAAGAAGCGTCAATCAGAGGAACGCGATATGGCCAAGCCTTCTCCCGCGCAATGCGATCCCCGGAACTATCCGTTCAGTGTGGAAGTGGGATCGCGCTACGCCGACCTCGATCCGATGGGACATATCAACAACGTCGCGATCGCCGCGATGTTCGAGACGGGGCGCATCCAGTTCCATCGCTGTCTTCGCTCGCACCCGTCCGATCTCGGCCTGCGGTGGCTGGTCGCGGCGATCAACCTGAACTATGTTGCCGAGATGCATTTTCCTCACCCGGTGACGATCGCTTCGGGCTTTCTCCGGGTCGGCAACACCAGCTGGACGGTGGCATCGGCGGCGTTCCAGGACGGCGAATGCTGCGCAACATGCGAGACGGTGATCGTGATGCAGGGGCCGGAGGGCCGGCGCCAGATCACGCAGGAAATGCGCGAGCGGATGGCGCCGTTCTTCGTTCGCGGCATGGCTGAAACGGCGGGCTGAGCGCCCGTCACTCGACTGCCTGGAGGCGGTAGCCGCTGCCCCGCACGGTGCGCAGCATCGGCCGGGCGAATCCCCGGTCGAGACGCGAGCGGAGGCGCGAGATGTGAACCTCCACCACGTTCGTCCCCGGTTCGAAGTCGATCCGCCAGACCGCGCGCAACAGGTCGCGGCGCGACTGAAGCTGGCCATGATGGCGCGCAAAGTGAAGCAGCAGCTCATATTCGCGCTGGAGAAGCCCGAGCGGACGCCCGGCCCGCGCGGCGCTGTGATCCACCATATCGATCGCCAGTTCCCCCAGCCGCATCGTTCGCGGCGCGGCGCGGCGATCCGCCAGCCGAAGCAGCCGGGCGAGCGCCTCGTCCGGGTCCATCCAGGGGCCGACGACATCGTCCACCCCGCCGCGCAGCGCATCGGTCCGCGCGCGCGGATCGTCCTGTTCGTGCCACAGCAGGATGGGCTGGCCGGTCAAGGCGCTTGGCAGTGCCGCGGCGGGGCCCGACGCCAGCGCATGGCGCGGCAATGTCCGCATCGTCAGCGGGCAGCCGGCATCGACCGCGCGGTTCAGCAGGGCCGACAGAGCGGTCCCGTCCTGCTGTCCCTCCACCTGCCACAGCTCCATCGCCTGCGATCCTCGACAGCCCCCTGACAGCCCCCGACAGCCGCTGCTCAGGACAGCATGGCGACCTTCTCCGCGCTATCGCGATCGCTTCCGATCCGGAGCAATGCGAGCGACCGCCGACCATGATCGCGGATGAGCGGACAGTGGTGGATGAGCGCCCGCTCGACGCGCCGCTCGCGCTCCCCGGCGCCCGGCGCCACGGCTTCCAGCGCCTTCCACGCGGCGAGGCGCAGGCGCGGATCGGGGTGCGAGGCCGCGAACGATTCCGCCAGGTCGCGCGCATTGTCGTCTCCGAACCGGACCGAGATCGGCAGCAATATCTCGGCGCCCGTGACCGTCGCGCAGCCCTGGATCGTCGATGCGCCCGGATCGAAGAAATATTGCCGCCGCCACGCCTGCCGTGCGGTCATCGGCATGATGTTGATCGAGATCGACATGGCGTCGGGCGGAATCTGGTCGTGGATATCCCGATTGGCGCGGTAGAGCAGCATCTTGCCCTGATCGAGCCGGCTGCGCTCGACGAAGCGCAAGCCGACCGGCTCACCGGGGACGCCATCCACCTCGCCGTCATAGGCATAATAGTCCGACCAGTAGCCGGGGCCCGCATAGCCGATGGTCAGAAAGTCGAAGCTGTGGTCGTGCGGCATGCCATAGAAAAACGCTTCGCGGCTGCTGTCGCGCAGCATCCGGTCGCCCTCCGATGGCCAGATATTGGCGCGGATGAAGAAGCGCCCGTCGGGTGGCGAGAGCATCAGCACCTGCGGCGAATAGCCGTTCTCGATCACCTGACTACGGCACGCCTGCTTGAGCGCGTCGACCGCCAGATCGGCCAGAAAATGGCGGTTGTTGCCGAGCGCCGCCAGCACGGGCGCGGCCTCGACCAGGCTGTCGCGCGCCTCCGGGTCGAAAGCGCCGCTGCGGCAATGCGCGACAAGGTCGTCAAGTGTCGCGACGCCGGCGCTGGCCGGTGCGTCGATCACGAGCGGCATGACGCGGTCTCCTGATGCATCGACGACACCTTCCGGACGAGCGCGGCGGCGGCGGAGCGAACGCCGGGGTCTTCCTCCCCGTCGGCCATCGCCATCAGGTCGGGCCAAGCCGCGCCGGTGTCGGCCGCCAGCATCTCGCGCATCAGCGTCCAGCGCTGCACGCCCCGCGCCCTCGCAAGCAGGGGGCGGAGCGCCTCGACCGGCGGCTTTCGGTCCAGTGCGCGCAGCATCTCGAGGATCGCGAGCGACCGTGCCAGACCGTCATCGCCATTGGCGGACCGCCTTGGCACCGTCTCCCCCGGCGCCTGGCTGGTGACGAGCGGCGCGGGGATGCGACGGAGACGCGCGCGAAGGAACAGCGTCTCGGTCTCGGCCGGGAGGATCGCGAGCGCATCGCGCGCTTCGTCGAGGTCGAGTATCTCGCCCGGCGCGATCGTCCGGCGCCAGGCCCGGCAGGGCGTGCCGCCGCTGGCGGCGGAGGCCATGAACCCGTCGGCGGGGGTCGGCGACAGCAGGCGGAAGAGCGTGCGACTGCCGCCGAAGGAATAGGTCTGCGGCGGATCAGCGGGATGCCAGGCGCGGCTCGCCAGCACGCCCAGCGTCAGCGAGACACGCGGACCGGACGCCAGCAAGACCTGCCGCAGAGCGCCGCTCTGAAGCGCGGTCAGGCCGAACAGATGGCGCGGATCACCGGCGAGCCGCACCGTCACGTCGGTCGCCAGATCGGCAAGCCAGTCGATATCGTCGAACAGCGGACGGAGAATCGCGACCGCCTCGGCCTCGAAGTCCGCCTGGTCCTCGGCCATCGCCACATGGTCGCGAACATGATCCAGCCAGCGCGGCCGGGCCGTGGCAGCGGCATCGACGTCCTGCGACGCCTGCCGCACCGTCGATGCCGCCGATCCGGTCACGGGTGGAAGACGATCGCGATGACGATGTGGTCGCCGGCGATCTGAAGCGCTTCCGACGTGTCGCCGGTGGCGAACAGCGCGACGGGCGCGTCCATTTCCTCAATGTCGTCGATGCTGAGCTGAGGCAGGTTTGCAGGCATGTTTCACTCCCAAGTCGAGCCGGGGGACCGTCCCCCGCCGAAAAGTGAGCGAAGCGCCTGACTGGCTCCAGTTACATCGCTGTAATGTTGAGGAGAAGGGTGAGCCCCGCGCCATCGTCGGGGGCGCTGTCCGGCAGGCGGTCGACGGCCATGCGACTGGCGTCGGCGCGCGCGCGCGCCAGCACCGTATCGGGCACGTCACGCGTGTGGATCACCATGTCCGCCTCCCCCAGCAACCGCGCGACGCGAAGCGTCAGTTCGTCGGGGTCGGGGGACAGGAGCATGATCCGCTCGACACGTCCGGCAATCTCCGCCGCTCCGGACTCGTCCAGCCAGTGCGCAACGCCGTCCGCGCTGTCGGGTCGCAGCGGGTCGAGCGCGCCTCCCGCCGCCAGCGCGCGATCGAGCGCGCCGCGCCGCGACCGCGCATCGGGCCAGCGCGCGCGGATCGCGCCCCGCGCCGCGTGGAGCGCGCTCGCCAACCGGCCGAGGCCCGGTGGCAGCAGCGCCTCGATCCGCTGCCGTACCGCCTTTGCCAGTCCCGCCGACGCGCCACCCGTACCGACCGCGATCAGCACCGGTTCGCGATCGACAATCGCCGGCAGCGTGAAGTCGCACAGATGCGGCCGGTCGACGACATTGGCGAGGATGCCGCGCACCTTGAGCTGTACCGCTACAGCCTCCGCCTCCGCATCGTCATCCAGAGCGACGATGGCGATCCGCGCGTCGGCGTCATCGGCGCCGACGATCCGCGCACCCGCGCGCTCCAGCAGCCGCCGCTTGGCATCGGCCGCGTCGCCCGTGCCGATCAGGATGACGGGCCGCCCGGTCAGGCGGACGAAGACGGGCAGGCTGTGCATGTCGGTCGCTATCCGTTCGGTTCGAGCGCAGTCGAGAACCGGTCGCGGCGCATCTCGACTGCGCTCGATGCGAACGGAGGTATGACGCTGTTTCTCAACCGCCCAACCATTCGGGCACATGCTCGGCGGCGATGATCGTCTCCGGGCGGATGCGCTCGGCCACCACGGCATAGCGGTCGCCGTCGACCATCACCTCTGGCACGAGTGCGCGGCTGTTGTAGGTGCTGGCCATCGTCGCGCCATAGGCACCCGCCGTGCGGAAGATGCCGAGGTCGCCCGACGCCACCGCGTCGATCTCGCGGCCCATGGCGAAGGTGTCGCCCGTTTCGCACACCGGCCCCGCGATGTTCGCCATCATCCGCTCGCCGCCGGGCCGCACCGCCTCGAAATCGTGCCAGGCGTCGTACATGGCGGGGCGCGCAAGGTCGTTCATCGCGGCATCGACGATGACATAGGGGTGGACCACGCCCGGCTTCACCCAGATCACCCGTGTCAGCAGCACGCCCGCATTGCCGACGATGACCCGGCCCGGCTCGAACATCAGTGTCACGGGAGGGTGGCCGTCGCCGCCATCACGCCAGCCGCGAGTCGCGCGTTCGACCATCACGCCATATTCGGCGGGCGCGGGCGGCACCTTGCCCCGCTCATAGGGAACGCCGAGCCCGCCGCCGAGATCGACCCGGTCGATGACATGGCCCGCATTGCGCAGCGCGCGAAGCAGTTCGCCGACCCGGCCGAACGCCGCCTCCATCGGGCCAAGGTCGAACAGCTGGCTGCCGATATGGCAGGCGATGCCGCGCAGGTTCAGCCCCGGCCGCCCCGACAGCCGCGCGAAGATCGCGGGCGCCTCGTCGATGGGCACGCCGAACTTGTTCTCCTTGCGCCCCGTCGAAATCTTGGCGTGAGTGCCCGCATCGACGTCCGGATTGACTCGCAGCGCGGCGCTCGCCGTCAGCCCGCGCGCCGCCGCCAGCTCGGCGAGGACCGCGCCCTCTTCCTCCAGCTCGATGTTGAACTGGCCGATCCCTGCGTCGAGCGCATAGCCCAGTTCCTCGCGCGTCTTGCCCACGCCGGAGAAGACGACGTCGCCCGGCGCCATCCCCGCCGCCAGAGCGCGCGCGATCTCCCCGCCCGACACCACATCGGCGCCGAAACCCTGGCGCGCCAGCACCTTCAGCACCGCGAGGTTGGGATTGGCCTTGATCGCGAAGGCGACATGCGTGCGCGGCAGTGCCGCGAGCGCATCCCTGAAGACGCGCGCATGACGTTCGAGCGTGGCGCGCGAATAGACATAGACCGGCGTCCCCACCTCCTCCGCGATCCGGGTGAGGGGTACCTGTTCGGCATGAAGCACGCCGTCGATGAGCTGGAAATGATCCATGGTAAAGCCGCCCTAGCGTCCGTTGTCCGCACCGGGCGGAAGCTCGAACGGATCGTCGGGTCGCGGTTCCGAACGCCGCAGCAGGTCCTCGTTGCGGACGGGCCGGATCTGCGGCTTGGGCGTCATCAGGCTTTCCGCTTTCGCCGGTTCCTCCGCGCCGTAAGCAACGGGCAGCGGCTCTGCGCCCGGCTTGCGGGTGAGTTCCACCTGCCGCCCGCAGCCCGCGAGCGCGGCGACGCCCAGCGCGACCAGCATGATTGTCCTCGCCCTCATGCGCCCGTCTCCATGCCAAGTGACGCCAGCGCCTCCGCGACACGCGCGCGCACCTGGTCGGGCGCGGTGCCGCCATGGCTGCGGCGGCTCGCGACCGAGGCGTCGATGGTCAGAACGCCGTACACCCGCTCATCGATGCGCGCGTCGATGGCCTTGAGCGTGTCGATCGGCAGGTCGGCGAGCGGGATGCCCGCCTCCTCCGCCGCCTTGACCGCGCGGCCGGTGATATGATGCGCCTCGCGGAACGGCACGTCGCCCTCGCGCACCAGCCAGTCGGCCAGGTCGGTGGCGGTCGCAAAGCCGCTTTCGGCCAGCGCGCGCATGCGTTCGGTGCGGAAGGTCACCGTCTCGACCATCCCGGTCATCGCCGCGATGCAGAGGCCGAGGAGATCGTGCGCCTCGAACACCGGCGGCTTGTCGTCCTGCATGTCCTTGGAATAGGCCAGCGGCAGGCCCTTCATCGTCACGCACAAAGCCGTCATGCAGCCCATGATCCGCCCGGCATGGCCGCGCACCAGCTCGGCGGCGTCGGGGTTGCGCTTTTGCGGCATGATCGAACTGCCGGTCGAATAGGCGTCGGGGAGCGACACGAATCCGAAGGGCTGGCTCGCCCAGATGATGAACTCCTCCGCCAGCCGCGACAGGTGCAGCGAAAGCTGAGTCGCGCTCATCAGATAGTCGAGCGCGAAGTCGCGGTCCGACACAGCGTCGAGGCTGTTGGCGGTGGGCCGATCGAAGCCCAATGCCGCCGCCGTCGCATGCCGGTCGAGCGGGAAACCGGTCCCGGCGAGCGCCGCCGAGCCCAGCGGACATTCGTTCATCCGCGCCCGCGCGTCGGCGAAGCGCGAGCGGTCGCGCCGCAGCATCTCGTAATAGGCCATCAGATGATGACCGAGAGTCACCGGCTGCGCCGACTGGAGATGCGTGAAGCCCGGCATGATCGTATCGGCATGGTCGCCCGCGCGGGTCACCAGCGCGCGCTGCAATCCCGCGAGGCCAGCGTCGATCTCGTCCATGGCGTCGCGCACCCACAGCCGGAAATCGGTCGCGACCTGGTCGTTGCGGCTGCGCGCGGTGTGGAGCCGTCCGGCGACCGGGCCGATCTTTTCCGCCAGCCGCGTCTCGGTGACCATGTGGATGTCCTCGAGCGCGAGGTCCACCGGAACGCCATCCGCCGCATAGTCGGCCGCCACCGCCTCCAGCCCCGCGACGATCGCGTCGGCGTCGGCCGCGGAAAGAATGCCCTGCGCCCCCAGCATCCGCGCATGCGCGATCGATCCGGCGACATCCTGCCGCCAGAGCCGCTTGTCGAACGGGATCGAGGCGTTTATCTCGCGCATCACAGCCGCCGGGCCTTCCGCGAAACGCCCGCCCCACATGCTGTTCGCGTCCCCCCGATCGGAGATGTCCGTGCGCCCAGTAATCGCCTTGCTCCCGTATCTCGCGCTGCCGCTGCTGTTGAGCGCGTGCGATAGGACATCGACGGGGGACGGGCAAGGTGACGCTTCGGGCAACGCTGCCGCCAATGCCGCGGTCACATCGGGCGAGGTTGCTCCAGAGGTTGCGCCTGCCCTGCCCCCGGCGAGCGGCAAGATCGACCGCAGCAAGGCCGGCACGCCCGCCCCCGACTTCACCTTCTCCGGCCCCGATGGCGCCGACGTGACCATGGCCGACTTCCAAGGTCGGCCGGTGCTCGTCAACCTGTGGGCGACATGGTGCGGGCCGTGCATCGTCGAGATGCCGACGCTCGACACGATCGCTGGCGACTATGCCAAAGCGGGGCTGGTCGTGCTGCCGATCTCGCAGGATGCGGGCGAGGCGGCGAGCGTCGACAGCTTCTTCAAAGCGCGCAAGCTCCAGCATCTCCAGCTCTATCGCGACCCGGAAAACCAGTTCGGCTTCCATTATGCGACCGGCCTGCTGCCAACGACGGTACTTTACGACGCCGAGGGCAAGGAAGTCGCCCGCGTCGTCGGCGCGATGGACTGGGCGGGCGAAGAGGCCCGCGCGCTCATGGACGAGGTGGCAGGGTAGCGGTCAACTGTCCGGAAACAGCCGGATCACGCGGAGCAGCGCGGCACGCAGGGCGGGCATTTCGGCCTCGGTGGTCACGCCGAGGCGGACGATGGTGAGCCGCTGGTCGGGCGACACGATCACATATTGGCCGCGAAATCCCTGCGCCGCGTAGAGCCGGCGCGACGCCTCGCCAACGAACAGCACATTGTCCGCACCCTCGCGGTTCAGCCAGACATGCGCGCCATAGCCGGGGCGCTTCGCCGAGGGGCTGGTCATGTAACGGACCCAGCCGCGCCCCAGCACCTGTCGGCCGCCGCTCTGCCCGCCCTGGCGCAGCAACTCGCCGAGCCGCGCATAGTCGCGCGCGGTCATGTGCATCATCGCGCCGCAGACCATCGTGCCCGCACGGTCGAATTCGGGAGTGAGGCTGCCGAGCCCGGCCGGGCGTGACAGCCGCTGCTCGACAAAGCCCATCATCGCAGCCCGCCGCGCGGCGGGATCGTCGCTGTCGGTCAGCAGCCGCGCCATCATGTCGCACAGGATCAGCGTGGTGGCGCTGCTGTAGGTATATTCGCTCCCCGGTTCGGCAGCGAGCGGCTTGGCCACGGCATAGGCCGCCATGTCCTGCGCGCCGCGACCGACCAGCATCGCCAGCGTGTCGGTGTTTTCGAGCGGCTCCTCCTTTTCGACATGGGCGAGCCCGCTCGTCATCTCGAGCATCTGGCGAAGCGTGATGCGCCCGCGCGGATCGCCCGCCCCGCGCCACGCAGCGACGGGCGCGGGTTCGTCGAGCGCCAGCCGTCCGTCGGAGACCATGATGCCCACCAGCACCGCCGTCACCGTCTTGGCGACCGACCAGCTGAGATGGCGCGTCTCCGGCCCGAAGCCGGGCGCATAGCGCTCCGCCACCACCTTTCCGTCGCGAAGCACGAGCAGCGCGCGCGTTTCACCGAGCGACTCATCCGCGTCGGTGTCGAACAGCGGCTCGACCGCCGCGCGTAATGCTCCCGCATCCACCCCGGCCGACGCCTGGTAGACGGCGGACGGCTCCGGGCTCTCCGGCACCGCGCCGGCGACCGACACCGGCAGGAGCGCGACCACGCCCGCGCGCAAAAGCGATTTGATTCTCATCCCCGCATCCCTATCACCCGACGCGCGATGAACAACAGGACGCTCTTTCTCGTGCTGGCGGCGGCGCTCGTCATCACCGGCTATTGCTGGTGGCATTGGGCCGGCTGGCAGCATCGTGCCGTCATCGGCGCGGGCTTTGCCGCGCGCGTCGTCTGCGCCTGCCGCCATGTCGAGGGACGCGGGATGGACAGTTGCCGGACCGATCTGCGCGGCTTGCCGGGCATGTCGCTCGTCTGGCTGACCGAGCGGCCGGACGAGCGCGTGGTCGAGGCAAGGGTGCCGCTCATGGCAGAGCGCAGTGCCCGCGCGGTTCCCGGCTTTGGATGCCTCATCGACCCAATGTAACACAAGCGATGCAACAAGCGCGCGCGCCGGTGGTTTGGGCGCTTCAGACCCGCTTCCCGAAAGACCCCAGATGCGCTGCTCCGTCGACATGACGATGACCTACGACTTGCCCGCGCCGGCCGACATATTGCTGGCAGTGCAGGTCATTCCCACGGCCGACCAGCAGCTGCTGAGCGATAATCTGAGCGTCACCGGGGCCGAGCCGATGCAGGCGGTCACTAACCCGACGGACGAGGGCCGCCGCACCTGGTTCACCGGTAGTGGCCGGGTCGAGGTCGGCTATGTCGCCGAGGTCGAGGTCGAACGCATGCCCACCCGGCTGGCGGGCAAGCCCCCCACACGCAAGGTCGACCTGCCCGCGGAGGCCCTGCCCTATCTCTTCCCAAGCCGCTATTGCGAGGCCGACCGGCTCGGCCAGTTTGTCGTGGACAATTTCGGCCTCGTCACCGACGGCGCGCAGATCGAGGACATGGCCGCCTGGATTCACGAGCATCTGACCTACACCTTCGGTGCGAGCGACACGAACACCACCGCGATCGATACCTTTCTGTCGCGGCGGGGCGTGTGCCGCGACTATGCGCATCTGATGATCGCCTTCGCCCGCGCGGGCGGCGTTCCAGCGCGGGCGGTCTCCGTCTATGCGCCCGGGCTGGACCCGCAGGATTTCCATGCCGTGGTAGAGATTTACCTCGACGGCGCATGGCATCTTGTCGACGCCGCCCGGATGGCGCCGGAGGAGCATTTCATGCGCATGGCGACGGGGCGCGACGCCACCGATATCAGCTTCATGACCATCTTCGGCAGTGCCCATCTGGTGGCGCAGCAGGTGAACGCCGCCTGCCAGGACAAGCTCGCCGCCTGATTCGCCGATTCGCCTTCGTAACGAAGTCGTTTCAGTGACCGATGGGGACACTGCGGCTCGACTCGTCCGATGGAGAATTCGATTCGCCGCCGAATCGATCCATGTGATTCGGCACGCCCGTTCGCCTTTGCTAGCCCGGCGCCACACAAGAACAGATATCAGAGCTTCGGGAAGCAGTGGCCGAAAAGCAGACACAGCGGCCCGGCGTCGCTGCGCGGATTACCGCGCTGGCGCCGGAAAGAGAGATATTCGTCCGCGCTGGCGGCACCGTGCGATTCGTCCGCATTTCAACCCGCGCGCAGCTGACGGCGGCGGTCCTGCTGATCCTCGCGCTGGCCGCCTGGCTGTCAGTCCTCGGCGCGACATTGTGGCAGCGGGCAACGGTCGAAGCAGCGGAACGCCGCCTGCGCGCCGAGCAATCGGCGGTCAACAGCGCAGAAGCGCGGGTCAAGGCCGACATGCGCTCGATCGACAGCGTCGCCGACGAGCTGGAGGCGCGGCAGGACGCGCTCGACGCCATGATGCGCGCGCATTTCGGCGGCGCGATCGACGGCAAGCGGCTGCTTGGTGACGACGCCGCAACCACCCCCGACAAGATCTCCTCGTTGCAAGCCACTGGGCAAGCCACTGGGCAAACCACCGGCGGCGACCGGCTGAACCGGCTGCGGGCGCGGCAGGACCAGTTTGCGAGCATCCTCGAAACCGCTGCGACAGAGCGGCTTCGGCGCGTGGAACAGGCGATCCGTGGCTTCGGCCTCGACCCGGCACGACTGGCACGCCAGGGGCAGGGTGGCCCCTTCATCCCCGCCGCGCTGGTTGCGCGCGATACAGGAGCGGACGATCTGCGCGATCTCGCCGCCTTGCTCGACCGGCTGGCGGCGATGGAATCGACGCTTCGCAATATCCCCTCGGGCCGTCCCACGGCGGCGCCGATGGAGACGAGTTCCTACGGCTTTCGCCGCGATCCGTTCAACGGCATGGCCGCTTTTCACGCTGGCATCGACTTTCCGGGACGGCACGGCCAGCCGATCCTCGCGGCCTCGGCGGGCCGGGTGATCGCCGCCGGCGTTCGCAACGGCTATGGCAACTGCATCGACGTCGATCATGGTCACGGCATCGTCACCCGCTACGCGCATCTGTCGGGCTATGACGCGCGCGTCGGCGACACGGTGGCGCGTGGGCAGCAGATCGGCCGCATGGGATCGACCGGGCGCTCGACCGGCACCCACCTGCATTTCGAAGTGCGGATCAACGGCGCGGCGGTCAATCCGCGCACCTTTCTGGAGGCAAGGCGCGATGTTCTCGAAGTCCAGCAAATCGCCCGGCAAAACGCCGTCGCCCGCGCCGCTTCTGTCAGCCACCGGGGGTAGGAACGTCCCCTTCTCGCTGATCGCCGCCGACGTGGCGATCACCGGCGACATCGAGGCAACGGTCGACCTCCACATCGACGGCAAGGTGCAGGGGGACATACGCTGCGCCGCGCTGGTGCTGGGGCCCGAAGCGCGCGTGACGGGCAACATCGCCGCCAAGAGCGCGCGGGTCGCCGGCCAGATCGACGGCAGCATCACCGCCGATGAACTGGTGGTCGAAGCCAGCGCGCGAATCACCGGCGACGTGAGCTACGAGACGATCAGCATCCAGCCCGGCGGCCAGGTGGCGGGCCAGTTCACGCATAAGTCGGGCGGCGCAGGGGCTGGCGGGCTGAAGCTGGTCGGCGGGGAGTAGCGCAAGTCGATGCGGTGTTGACTTACCGCGGTTTGACGACAAACCGGTAAGGAATGTAGAGAAACACTTGGGTGTTGCTGATCTGCGACCATGCAAGCTGTTCGCTCAACCCGGCCACTTCAACACCGTAGCCCGCCCCGAAGTAGCTGGAATACCGGTTAGCTTCAGTTGCAATCAGCTTTACAATCTCGTCGCGGTATTGATCTGGGTTGATGATTGTGAGGGTCAGGCTGCCCTGCTTTTCCATCAAGGAGCGACCGTCGGGTGGAACGCTCTTGAGGAAGTCGTCGATGCGCTTTTGGGCACCACCTGCGGAGCCCGCGAGCTTCGCCTTTACCATGAGCTTCAGGACGCTCGTATCCGGCCTGCCGCCGCGCGAGAACACCAAGTCCTTATAGGACGCCATGGTCACAGGAACCAATTCGAAATCGCCGGTCACAAGTTCAACGCCCGCGCCTTCTGCGCGCTTGATCGCGTTTGCGAGCATCGCCCAGATCTCCTTGCGGCGCATCTCCTCGTCGCGGGAGTCGCTCGAAACGGTCACCGACTGAACAGCAGAGTCCGCCGCACGCCGAAGGCCGACGACAGGCTGTTCGTCCGAAAAGAATTCGCCTGAGGCTCGCTGCGCCGTGACAATGATTTCGCCCAGCCCATCCACTTGGGCGACCGACGGCACAGGACTGAGCATCGCCACCGCTCCAAGAAGCAAAACTTTTTTCATTCCCACCCTCCTCAATTCACCGGCGCGCGCCTGCGATAGCTCAGCGCCTCGGCCACGTGGATGCGCCCCACCCCTTCCGCTCCAGCAAGGTCGGCAATCGTCCGCGCGACGCGCAGCACGCGGGTATAGCCGCGCGCCGACAGCTTCATCGCCGCCGCCGCGTCGGCGAGCAGCCTGCGACCCGCCTCGTCGGGACCGGCGATCACCTCCAGCGCCTCCCCTTCCAGCTCGGCATTGGTCCGCGCGCCCTCGGCTTGCTCGCTTCGGGCGGTCTGGAGCGCCCTCGCGGCGGCGACGCGCGCGGCGACCTCCGCCGATCCTTCGGCGGGCGGGGGAAGCACCAGGTCGGCGGCGCTGACCGCCGCGACCTCGACATGCAGGTCGATCCGGTCGAGCAACGGTCCCGACACGCGCGCCTGATAGTCGGCGGCGCATCTGGGCGCGCGCGAGCAGGCCAGCGCCGGGTCGGACAGATGGCCGCATCGGCACGGGTTCATCGCCGCGACGAGTTGCACCCGCGCGGGAAAGGTCACATGGCTGTTGGCGCGCGCGACCGCGACCTCGCCTGCTTCCAGCGGCTGGCGCAGCGAATCGAGCACCGCGCGCTGGAACTCGGGCAATTCGTCGAGGAACAGCACGCCCAGATGCGCGAGGCTCACCTCGCCCGGCCGCACGCGCAAGCCTCCGCCCGTCAGCGCCGCCATCGACGCGCTGTGATGCGGCGCGCGATAGGGCCGCTCGCGGCTGATCCGCCCCTCGGTCAGCGTGCCCGCGACGCTCGCCACCATCGAAACCTCCAGCGCCTCGGCGGGAGTCAAGGGTGGCAATATGCCGGGGAGACAGCTCGCCATCAGCGACTTGCCCGATCCCGGGGGGCCGATCATCAGGAGATTGTGCCCGCCCGCCGCAGCAATCTCCAGCGCGCGCTTGGCGGTCTCCTGCCCCTTGACCTGTTTGAGGTCGGCGGCGCGGCGCGGCGCATCGACCGCACCCGGAGCGGGCGTCGCGAGCAGCCCGGTGCCCTTCAGATGGTTGAGAAGCCCGATCAGGTCGGGCGCGGCGAGCACCTCCACCCGCCCCGCCCATGCCGCTTCCGCGCCCTGCGCTGCCGGGCAGATGAGGCCGAGGTCGTTCGCCCCGGCATGGATCGCCGCGAGCAGCACGCCCGGCGACGGCGCGATCCGCCCGTCGAGCGCCAGCTCGCCGACGACGCAATAGCCCGCCAGCGCCTCCTGATCGACCACGCCCATCGCGGACAACAGCGCCAGCGCGATCGGCAGGTCGAAATGCGATCCTTCCTTGGGCAGGTCGGCGGGCGAGAGGTTGACGGTGATCCGCTTGGGCGGCAGCGACAGGCCGATCGCGGCGATCGCATTGCGCACCCGCTCGCGCGATTCCGCGACCGCTTTGTCCGGCAGACCGACGACGATGAAATTGGGGAGCCCCGCGACGAGCTGGCACTGCACCTCGACGGCGCGCGCCTCCAGCCCCAGATAGGCGACGGTTGCGACGGTCGCGACCATGTGCCGGCAGTCCCCCTTTGTTCCCGCCGTGCTTATGCGGAGGCGCAGGGCTCCTGTCGAGGGGCATCGGCCTTTGGCGGCAGAGTGAACAGATCGGCGAAGCGCCGCGCCAGCGCGGGGTCGCCTGCAACGGACAACGCACCGCCGAGCGCCTCGACCGGCACATCGCCATAGATGAACGCCGCGAACGCCTCGGGAGCGCCGCTGAACAGCAGATCATGCCCACCCGCCGTGTCCCGCACGATGGACAGGCCATCGCGAGTCAGCCGTCCGGCATAGTCCTCGATGCCGAAACTAAAGCCGACCGACAGCGCCAGATCGCCGATCCGCGCGGGATCGATCATCGTCCGCAGCGACAGCAGGATGGAGACCGCGCTGATCGGCAGGGTTGGATCATGTGCCGGAGACCGCGCGGCCCAGCGCCCCAGCGTCTGGATGATCGGTTCCGCCTCATAGCCCCAGGCGGTCAGGCCGTAGACCGGGACATTGGCGGGCGGCGGCAGCCGGGTCCGCTCGACAATGCCCCGCGCTTCCAGTTCACCGAGCCGCTGCGTCAGCACATTGGCGCTGATTCCCGGCAGGTCGGCGCGAAGGTCTCCAAAGCGTCGCGGGCCGAGCATAAGCTCGCGCACCACGAAGAGCGCCCAACGGTCGCCAAGCAGCTCCAACCCGTGCGCCATTCCGCAGGCATCATGAAAGCCACGCTTTGTCATTCGCCGACCATAGGTTATTTTTTATAACTCACCAGTTGCATAATCTAATCCAGGTGGCATGATTGTCAATGTCGACTCGGCGCGTGCCAGTCGCCGGCTTCAACATCCCGATGGCCTGATCCTGCACACAAAGGAGACCACCGATGCCGCTCGACCCCGACGCCACGATCGAAATCACAGCCTTCAGCAGCGTTCCGCCGATCGCACGCGGTCTTGTCCGCGACCTGCGCGTCCGCTGGGTGCTGGAGGAGCTGGGCCTTTCCTACCGCACGCGGCTCTACGACCGGATGCCGGGCGGCGTTCCCGCACCCGATTTCGTCATTCCCGACCATCCGTTCAGCCAGGTGCCCGGCCTCGTCGACGGCGACGTCGCCATGTTCGAATCGGGCGCGATCTGCCTGCGCCTCGCCGAGGGCGACGAGCGGCTGATGCCGCGTGACGAGCCCCAGCGCGCACGAACCCTGAGCTGGGCCTTTGCCGCGCTCAGCAGCGTCGAGCCCTTCGTCCTGCATCACCAGATCGTCACCGCGTTCGACGGGAACAAGCCCGGTGCGGCCGATTATGCCCCGCAGACGGCGGCGCGGGTGCGCCGGCGCCTCGAACAGCTCGGCGCCGCGCTCGGCGAGAAGCCGTGGCTGTGCGACCGGTTTACCGTCGCCGACATATTGATGGTGCATGTGCTGCTGCCCGGTTCGGTGGCGGAACTGGGCCTTCCCGACAATCTTGTCGCCTATATCGCACGCGGCAAGGACCGTCCCGCCTACCAGCGTGCTTTCGATGCGCAGATAGCCGATTTCGCGCCGCAGGGAGAAAGCGCATGAGCTATATCGACGGCTTCGTCATCGCAGTAGCGACCGCGAACAGGGAGGCGTTCATCCGTCACGCCACGACGGCCGACCCCGTCTTCGTCGAATGCGGGGCGTTGCGGGTGATCGAGGGCTGGGGCGACAATGTACCGCGCGGCGAGCATACGGACTTCTATCGCACGGTGGAGGCGCGGGACGACGAAACCGTCGCCTTCGCCTGGATCGAATGGTCCGACAAGGCGACGCGCGACGCCGGCATGGCCCGCATATCCGAGCTGATGGGCACCGACGAGCGCTTCAGCATAGAGCACAACCCGCCCCCTTTCGACGGCAAGCGGATGGTCTTCGGCGGCTTTGGCACCCTCGTCGATCTGGGCGCGCCCGCCACCGACGGCTATATCCAGGGCTTCGTGATCGCGGTGCCCGATGAGAAGCAGGAGGCATATCGCAAGCTGGAGGAAGACTCCTGGCCCTATTTCCGGTCGCTAGGCGCAACACGGGTCGTCGCCGCGTGGCAGGACGATGTGCCCGAGGGCAAGCAGACCGATTTCTTCCGCGCGGTGAAAGCCGGGGCCGGAGAGAAGGTTGTATTCGCCTTCATGGAATGGCCCTCGCGCGCAGTGTGCGACGCTGCGGCGGAAAAGATGCGGTCGGGCGACGCCATGCCGATGCCCGACGAGCTGCCGTTCGACGGCAAGCGGATGATCTATGGCGGGTTCGCGCCCGTCGTGACTGTGGAGAGGTAACATGGCCAACAAACATGGGGATTTCATCTGGTACGAGCTGCTGACCAGCGACGCCGACGCGGCGACGGCATTCTACGGTAAGGTGCTGATCTGGACCGTCGCCGACAGCGGTCAGGCGGACATGGACTATCGCATCATCAATGCGGGCGAGCACGGCGTCGGCGGGCTGATGCAGATCACGCCCGAGATGGCGCAGCACGGCGCGCGCCCGGCATGGCTCGGCTATATCGCGGTGGACGATGTGGATGCATGCGTCGCCAGCATCGAGCATGGCGGCGGCGGCATTCTGATGCCGGCGATGGACATAGAGACTGTCGGCCGCATCGCGATGGTGACCGATTCGCAAGGCGCGCCCTTCTACATCATGAAGCCCGCATCGTCCGAGGGTGAGAGCCTCGCCTTTGCCTCCGACCGGCCGCGCGAGGGCCATTGCGCCTGGAACGAGCTGATCACCGCCGACCAGCAGGCCGCCTGGCATTTCTACACCCAGCGCTTCGGCTGGCTGAAGGACGGCGAGATGCCCATGGGAGAGCTGGGCACCTATGACTTCATCCGCCACGGCGGAGTCATCGGGGCGATCATGACGGGTACGCCCGAAATGGGTCCGCCGCACTGGAACCAGTATTTCCGCGTCGCCGACATTGATGCGGCGAAGCAGGCGATCGAGGCGAATGGCGGCCAGGTCATCAACGGCCCGATGGAAATCCCCGGCGGCGACTATGCGCTGAACGCCGTCGATCCGCAGGGCGCGCATTTCGGCCTCGTCGGCAAGCGGCTGTAGGAGCGACATCGCCATGCAGAAGATCGCACCGTGCCTCTGGTATGACGGCGCGGCGAGGGAGGCCGCGTCCTTCTATGTCTCGCTGCTGCCCGACAGTCGCATCGACAAGGTCGTGACCGCGCCCGGCGACAATCCCTCGGGCAAGGCAGGCGAGGAACTGGTCGTCGAGTTCACGCTCGCCGGCCAGAGCTTTGTCGCTCTCAACGGCGGGCCGCAATTCCGCTTCACCGAGGCGGTGAGCTTTCACATCTTCACCGACGATCAGGCGGAGACCGACCGGCTGTGGGACGCGATCACCGGCCAGGGCGGGCAGGAAAGCGCGTGCGGCTGGTGCAAGGACCGCTGGGGCATGAACTGGCAGATCACGCCGCGCCGGATGATGGACCTGCTGTCGGACCCCGACCCCGGCCGGGCGAAACGCGCGTTCGGGGCGATGATGACGATGCGCAAACTCGACATCGCCGCCATCGAGGCTGCGGCGGACGGGGCGGGGGTTGAAGGAGCTGGGGCGGATGCTTGAACTGATCGGCCACCCCTTCTCCTCCTACACATGGAAAGCGCTGATCCCGCTTTACGAGAAGGATGCCGTCTTCACATTCCGTGCCACCGGCCCGGATCAGCCCGAGGTGACTACGCTGCTCGACCGGCACGGCCCGGCGGGCAAGTTTCCGCTGCTGATCGACGGCGACAGGGCGGTCAGCGAAAGCTCGATCATCGTCGAATATCTCGACCGGCGCTTTCCCGCCGCGCCCCGGATGATCCCCGAGGAAGCGGAGGCCGCGCTTGCCGTCCGGCACATGGATCGCGTGTTCGACAACTATGTCATGGGCGCGATGCAGGCCGTCGTGAACGAATATCTGCGCGACCGCGACAATCCCGACCGCGACCGCGTGGCGGAAGCACGCGCCACGCTCAACCGCGTCTATGACTGGCTGGAGCCGCGCATCGGTGAGGTCTGGGCGCTCGGCACCGGTTTCACGCTCGCCGATTGCGCTGCCGCGCCCGCGCTCTTCTATGCCGACTGGGTACGCCCGATCGGCGCCGCCCGCCCGCGCCTTTCAGCCTATCGCGCGCGGCTGCTCGCCCGGCCCTCGGTCGCGCGTTGCGTTGATGACGCGCGCCCCTTCCGCGCCTATTTCCCGCTCGGCGCGCCCGACCGCGACTGATTTTTCAACGGAGTTTCCCATGACCGCAAGCAACGAACTCAGCGTCTCGCGCTACATCGCCGCCCCGCCCGCCAGGGTGTGGGAGGTCATGACCGACCGCATGGCCGAATGGTGGTGCCCCAAGCCGTGGCGCGTCGAGATCGTCGCGCAGGATCGCCGCGCCGGCGGCCGCACGGCGATGACGATGATCGGGCCCAATGGCGAAAACATGCCGATGGAGGGCATCTACCTCGCTTATGACGAAGGCCGCCGCTTCATCAGCACCGATGCAGTCGACGGGGATTTCCGTCCGCAGTCGGCCTTCATGATCGGCATCTGGGAAGTCGCGCCCGAAGGCGACGGCACCCGCTACACCGCCACCGCCCGGCACTGGAGCGAGGAGGCCATGAAGCAGCATCAGGAGATGGGGTTCGAGGAAGGCTGGGGCGTTTGCGCCGACCAGCTCAAGGCACTCTGCGAGGAATAGAGCTCAGCCGGCGGGACGGCGCACGATCCACAGCGCGGCGATCAGGATCGCGGCGCCGACGACCGTCGCCACCGCCAGCCATCGCAGGCGCGGCGTTCGGGCGCGCGCGACCTCATGCGCCGACAGCCGGTCGAAGGTGCGTCCGATGCGCCGTTCCGCTCCGGCCACGACGACAGCGCCCACCGCGATGAACAGGGTCGCGACGGCACGCGGCAGCCAGTCGGGCTGCATCGTCCCGAACAGCCCGTGAAACGCGATGCCCACGCCGATCGCGGCGAAGGCGGTCCGCACCCAGCCCGCAAAGGTGCGCTCCGCCGCCAGGATCGTGCGATCCTCGGACAGGTCGGTGCGGTCCTGCGCCAGTTCGCGCCTGTCTTCCCGTTGCGGCATGAGTGAACAATGCGCGACGGCGTTCACGGTGCCGTCTGCCGGGACGGCATCATCCCGAGACAACGCGCTATCGACAATGGCCGCGAGATCAAAACGGTCGGCCGTCTCCGAGCAATCATGTCATCAGATGATGCGATGTGTCGCGGGCGAGAATATAGTCATGACTCGCGATACCTACGGTCTCTATAACAAAAGTTAGTCCAATATTGCTGTATGCTTGTAAAGCAAGACATCCGTTTTTAGATAACTTCAATAACGATTTCTGAGGCACGGGTTCAGGCGGAGTTGACCGGCGGACAGGAATGTAGCGCTTGCTTCATTTATTGCCCTGCGCCAGCGGCAGCTTTTCTGATCTCTGAGCGAAATCGCCTGTTTATTGGAGCAATGGGCGTCGCGCCGGATGTCAGCAGCAGGCCCCGGATCGCGAGCGGGAAATCCACGATGGCGGATCGCGCAGGGAGCGCAGAGGGAAAAGGGGCGTTACCATCTTCATGGCCGATCCGGATGAGTTCATGACGCGACAACGCGCTCTCGCCGAATTCGGGGATTTCGTGCTCGATCATGACGATCTCGACGCCATTCTCACCGAAGGCTGCCGCATCGTCGCCGCGACGCTGGGTACGGAACTGGCGAAGGTCGTAGAAATCGACCGGATGTCCAACACGGGCCTGGTTCGCGCGGGGGTCGGCTGGCGACCGGGGATCGTCGGCAAGGCGCGCATCGATCTGAGCGAGCGCTCCTCGGAAGCGTTCGCGATCGAACTGGCCGAACCCGTCATCACCAACGACATCGCCCATGAAGACAGGTTTGTCTTTTCTGCCTTTCTGCGGGACCATGGGGTGATCGCCGTCGTCAACGTCCCGATTCTCCTCCCCGGACGTGTCCCTTTTGGCGTGCTGCAGGTCGATGCCCGCGAACCGCGCGCCTTCTGCCGGGACGACATCGCGTTTCTGAAAACCTACGCGATGACGCTTGGCCCGGTGATCGACCGCCTGAAGACCGTTGCGGAACTGCGAACGGCCGACGAGCGCCTGCGCCTCATCGCGGACAACGCGCAAGCCTATGTCATGGTGATGAGCGACGCCGACGACCGCATCACCGACTGGCTGGGCGGTTCGGAGCGGGTACTCGGCTGGTCGGCGGACGAGACCCTGGGGCGGCGCACCGACTTCATCTTCACCGATGCCGACCGCACGGACGGCGCGCCCGAGCGCGAACTGGCCACCGCCCGCGCTCACGGCGCTTCCACCAATGTCCGCTGGCATCGGCGAAAGGACGGCTCGCTTGTCTTTCTCGACGGACAGACGATCGCGCTGAACGATCAGGAGGGACAGCTTCGCGGCTATCTCAAGATCGGTCAGGACGTGACTCTGGTGAAGCTCAGCCAGCAGCGGCTCGAGGAAAGCGAGGAGCGCCTGCGCAACGCGGTCGAGGTCGGGCGTCTGGGCCTGTGGGACTGGAACATCAGGACGGGCAAGGTCCATTGGTCGGACGAGCATTTCCGCATGAAAGGCTATGCGGTGGGCGAGGTGATTCCGAGCTATGAGGCGTGGGCCGCGCGCATCCACCCGGACGACCGGCCCGGCACCGAAGCAGCGCTCCAACAGGCGATGAAGGATCATGCCGACTACAGGCATGAATTCCGCTCCGTCCATCCCGACGGGTCGGTTCACTGGCTGAGCGCGCGGGGACGCTTTTTCTATGACGAGGCAGGACAGCCCGCGCGCATGGTGGGCGCGATGATGGATACGACCGAGCAGCGCGAATGGGAGGAGCGTCAGCGCGTTCTCGTCGCCGAGCTACAGCATCGCACGCGCAACCTGATGGGGGTGGTCCGCTCGATGGCGGACAAGACCGTCCGCGCCAGTACCGACCTCGGCGATTTCCGAAGCAAGTTCCGCGATCGCCTCGACGCGCTGGCACGGGTGCAGGGGCTCCTGTCCCGGCTCAACGAACATGACAGGGTGACGTTCGACGCGCTGGTGCGTTCCGAGATCGACGCGATGAACGGCAGCTCGGAGCGCGTGGCCCTGGAGGGACCGGCGAACGTCCGGCTGCGGTCCTCTACGGTACAGACGCTGGCGATGGCCCTCCACGAGCTGGCAACCAACGCGTTGAAATATGGTGCTTTGGGGCAGCCGCAGGCCGCACTGGCGATCCGGTGGCGGTTCGAGGCGAACGGGCCGAACAGCACGCCCTGGCTTCATATCGACTGGCACGAGAGCGGCGTCGTGATGCCGGATAGCGATGCGGGAACGCATGGCGGGACCGGCCAGGGACGCGAGCTTATCGAGCAGGCGCTGCCCTATCAGCTTGGCGCCAGGACCACCTACACGCTGGAACCCGGCGGCGTGCATTGCACTATCTCCATACCGGTCTCCTCACGCTGGGAGTTTGACCATGCCTGAACGCAATCTGCGGGGACGACGGATCGTCCTGGTCGAGGATGAATATATGCTGGCGAGCGAGCTTGCCGACGAGCTGGCCGAGCTGGGGGCCGTCGTGCTCGGGCCTGTGGGAACGCTCGCCGAAGCCTTGGCGCTGATCGGTGCGCAGCCACAGCTCGACGGGGGGATCATCGACATGAATCTGGGCGGCGAAATGGCCTATGAAGTCGCCGACCTGCTGATCGGGCGCGGTGTCCCGCTGGTGCTGACCACGGGCTATGACCTCTCCGCGCTGCCGTCCCGGTACAGCCACGTCGCCCGCTGCGAGAAGCCCGTCGACCTGACGCGGGTGATGAAGGCGCTCGGCACCGCCATCGACGCGTAGAGAGTCTGCGGACCATCGCGCGGCTCTGGGCCGGGTGCGCTTCATGACATCGACACGGACCGGGTCCGTAGGATTGATCGTCCACGGAGCTGACAACTGGAAGAAAAACATCCATTACGGAAATGTAATTGCAGTGTCTCAATCATTGTTCAGTCCAGAACGCATGGCCAACGCCGATTCTGGAGAGAACCGTGACCACGTTTGTAATAAATGAGCAACAAATCGTTCTTTCCAATGGAACGTCACTTAAGACCTTTGATACATTGCTTGTGGGCGAAGGGCACTTCAATTATTATTTTTCCACCGGTCAGCTTTTCGACGCTCAGGATAACCCGCTTGGCGCGCCGTTTCAGATAGGCACCGGCTCCATCCACGGGGGGGCATCCTATCCGCCGCTCTCCCTGGCCGCGCTCGCAGGCGGCGGCTTCGTGGCCGCATGGATCGACGAAAACCCCTATGAGCTCCGGCTGCAGCGCTTTGACAATGCGGGTACAGCCCAGGGGCCGGCGGTCCTGGAGGAGAATCCTTATGGCCGTCTCACCGAGCATCGCGTCGATGCCCTGCCCGATGGCGGCTATGTGTTCAGCTTCGTCGGGGTCTATGGCAACATCCCCGTCGCCTATCGCTTTGACGCAGATGGCAACGCGATCGGTGGCCGGTTCGTTTTCCAGGGCATCGACAATCTGCCCTCCCCGGATTCGACGCCCGTGTTCACCAATGACGGCGGTGCCGATGTCGTCGCCATCACGGTAGCGGAGAACCGCGACGAGTTTTCGCCGCTGGTAAATTTCACGGCCGTCGATGCGGATGGCGACGCACCGCTCTTCACCATCACCGGCGACGCGGACGGGAAGTGGTTCACTCTCGATGCGAACACCGGCCAGCTGTCTTTCTGGTTTTCGCCCGATTTCGAGACGCCCCGGGACGCCGATCACGACAATGTGTATGAAGTCATCGTCCGTGCGAGCGACGGGCTCGGTCATGATGAGCAGACGATTCTGGTCACCGTCAGCGATGTCGTCGATCCGGGCGACTATCCGCCCTTGATCACGTCCGATGGTGGCGGCGACACGGCGTCGATCGCGGTCAACGAGACCATCGTCCAGGTCACCGACGTCGATGCCGATCATCTGAACCCGGGGAGCAATGCCTACAGCATTTCCGGCGGCGCGGACGCGGCTCTTTTCGATATCAATCCCACGACAGGCGCGCTGCGTTTCCGCACCACGCGGGACTTCGAAAACCCCGTCGATGCGGATCATGACAATGTCTACGACGTGGTCGTCCGTGCCACTTTCACCTCCAATCTGCCCGAGGCGCGGCGCTATGATGAGCAGGCAATCGCCGTTCACATAGTCGATGTCGCCGAAGCGGTGACCGGAACATCCGGCGATGACCTGCTTCAGGGATCGGCTGGCGCCGACATCATGGCGGGCTTGCGCGGCAACGATATCTATGTCGTCACGGCGGGCGATCAGGTGATGGAGAAGAAGAGCCAGGGCATCGATACCATCACCTCCTCCGCGATCGGATTCACGCTCGCCGACCATGTCGAAAATGGCGCAGTCACCGGACAGGCCGATCTCGATCTCACCGGCAACATGCAGGCCAACGTCCTGACCGGCAATGATGGCGCCAATGTCATCAACGGCGGTGGCGGCAAGGACATGCTGACGGGCGGGCTGGGCGCCGATGCGTTCCGCTTCGACCTGATCGAGACCAGCGCCCACCGCGACACGATCGCCGATTTCGTCTCCGGCACGGACCGGATCGAACTGGCGGTCACCGCCTTCTCCGCGCTCGCCGACTATGGCCCAGGCGCGCTTGAGGCAGGCGAGCTGGCGTTCGGCAAGGCGGCCACCAGCGCCGACCAGCATCTGGTCTACGACATCGCGAAGGGTGCGCTCTATTATGACGCCGACGGCGCCGGCGGCACCGCCCAGATCATGATCGCACTGCTCGGCGGCAAGCCGGCGATCGAGGCGGGCGACATCGTTCTGGTCTGACGGTCCGGCCCCACACGCCACCGCCTGACGAGCCGGAGGCGCTGCAAGCCATCGAGGCGTGCCTCCGGCACCATATGGGCCCAGGTGCCGGCCGCCTCCATGGCGCAGGGAAAGACCTCCAGCCCGCGCGCCGCGCCCGGAAGGGTGCTGCCGGTCTATGTCGTCCAGTTCATCGTCCGGCAAACAGGGCTGCTCGGCGGGCGGGCGGTGACCGGCTGGGGCAGGGCAACATGGCGTTCTGCGCGTGGCTCCCCGCCCCGGCCTTCCTCCTCGGCGTCCAGTCAGCGATGCTCGCCCCGGTCCATGGAACGGAAGCCCCGCGCCGTTAGATGCGCCATGGGCGTGCGCTCTGTGCCCTCGCCGCCATTATGTCGTTTTCGCGCGCGCGAAAAGATGGTGCGCCTGAGCGGAGAAAGTTCGAACCGGCTATTCGAGATTCTCGCCGATTGGAACGACATTCTCCGCTCTACCAGCCTCAACGATAACCGAACGCCTGAGCCGGTCAAGGAACCGGCAGGCAAGGCGAAAACGCGCCGTTAAGCCCCTCGGTCTGACCGGGCAAGGCTTCCCTTCTTTTGGCTTGAACCCAAGCCAAAGGAGCCCGCATGCGCGGCAAAAAGCCAAAACTGCCCCCTTTTTCACTCCGCCTGACCTTCGAGGAACGGGCGGCGCTGGAGGAAGCTGCGGGCGATACCCCGCTCGGGGCCTATATCCGGGAGATCGTGCTTGATGGCAAACCCGGCGTCCGGCGGCGAACGCGCAACAAGCGCCCGGTCAAGGATCAAAAGGAGCTGGCCAAACTGATGGCGATGCTGGGCAATGCCCGGCTGGCCAGCAATCTCAACCAGCTTGCCCACCACGCCAATTCCGGTTCTCTGCCGGTCACGCCGGATACCGAACGGGCGCTGCGCCGGGCCAGCGCCGATATCCGGTTCATGCGTCTGACGCTCATGAAGGCGTTGGGGCTTATGCCGTCTGAGCATGAAGCCCAATGATCCTGAAAGGCTCCCAGCGCGGCGGTGCGAAGCAATTGGGCAGGCACCTGCTCAACCGGGCCGATAATGAGCATGTCGAGGTGCATGAAGTCCGGGGCTTCATGGCCGATGATCTGCTGGGCGCGTTGCAGGAAGCAGAAGCGATCAGTAAAGGCACACGTTGCAAACAGCCGCTGTTCTCGGTCTCGCTCAATCCGCCGGAGACCGAAAGCGTCCGGGTCGATGTGTTTGAGCAGGCGCTCGCCGCCATTGAGGAGCGCAATGGCCTGACCGGCCAGCCGCGAGTCGTGGTGTTCCACGAAAAGGAAGGACGGCGGCATTGCCATGCCGTCTGGTCGCGAATCGATGCCGAGACGATGACCGCCCGGAACCTGCCCTTCTTCAAAACCAAGCTCCGCGAAGTCTCAAAACAGCTCTTTCTCGAGAACGGCTGGCAGATGCCGCGCGGGTTTATGGATTCCGCCGCGCGAGATCCGCGCAATTTCAGCTTGGCTGAATGGCAGCAGGCCAAGCGGATGGGCCATAATGCCCGCGATCTGAAAGGCATGATTCAGGAATGCTGGGCGGTGTCGGATAACCGCGCCAGCTTCGCCAAGGCGCTGGAGGAACGCGGCCTCTATCTGGCCAAGGGCGACCGCCGGGCGCATGTTGCGCTGACCTATGACGGCGAAGTCGTCTCCATCCCCCGCATGATCGGCAAAAAGAGCAAGGAAGTTGCCGCCCGGCTGGGCAAGGCCGAAACCCTCGCCAGTGTCGATGAAACCCGCCAGCGCATCGCCAGCGCCATATTGCCGCGCCTCAATGCCTATCGCCAGGAAGCCCGCGCGGCGGCGGCGAAGGAGCTGGAGCCGTTGAATGCGCAGCGCCGCGCCATGCAGGCGCACCACGCGGAGGAGCGGCGCAAGATGGACGAAGGCCAGAAGGCACGGGCGGAGGCCGAACAGCGCGAGCGGGCCGAGCGCACCCGCAAGGGCCTGATGGGCCTATGGGACCGGCTGACCGGCACCCATGCCAAAATCCAGAAGCAGAATGAGATGGAGGCCTACTTCAGCCTCCAGCGGGATCGCGAACAGCGCCATGCGCTGATTGCGGCGCAACTCAGGGATCGGCAAGGATTGCAGCAGGATATTCGCCAAACCCGCGCGCGCCATGCCGAACAATTGCGGCAGCTCCACAAAGACGCCGCCAATTACCGCCTGATGCAGAAGGGTGATGCGCCAAAGCTGAAAGAGGCCTTCGACCGCACCCAGCCGGTCAAACCCGTACCGGTGGCGGAGCGGATGGCGGAGAGTCCTGCGCCGCAGTCGCCAGTTCCCGCCTTCACCAAAGCCGCCACGCCGGAAGCCCAGCCAGAAAAGCCGCCGCGTTCCCGCCCCTCCGCCGAAGACCGGCTGGAACGGTTGCGCCAACGGCGGACACGCGACCCGAGCCGCGACCGTGGCAATGAACCTGATCTGGAACGCTAGCCTTCGTTTCCCTCCAGACCGGCGCGCTCAAATTCTTGGAATTCTCCTTCTCTCCAGCCGCCCTGATGGCCGCTCAGATATCGAACCTGCCCTGATCTGAAACCCGTAAGCGCAAGGCGTAAAGCCTGCTCCACATCCGTTGTGCTTCCCCTGGAATGCGCATGTTTCGTCTATCAGGGCCACCGCTTCTCCATCGCTGCCCACCTGCGGGCGGCCTCAGAAAAAGGAGAAGACCCATGAAAATATCCCGCGACGATCTGCACAAACGCACGAAGGGCGAGTTGTCCCGTCTGTTCAATGCCGCACAGGCACAGCTCAGCCGTCAGCCCCGCCAGAGCGAGGCGCGCCGCGAAGCGCAGCAGGCGCTGACGCTGATCCGGCAGGAACTGGCCCGTCGGCCATAAGGCGATTGGGCACGCCCTTGAAGGGCGTGCCCGATCTCGCGGTTACCACCAGCTATCGTAGCAGACGGCAAAGCCGTTCTCGATGGCAATTCGCGCCTTGGCGATGAACTGGAGGTCGTCCTCCCGTTCGGTGCCATCGGTTTCGCCGAAGAAGAAGCCGGAGGTATCGGGCAATGCGCCGCTGCGAATATCCTGCTCCAGCGCGTCGATGTCTTCGAGCGTGAGGCGTAGCGGATCGCAGTTGAAATCCCGCCCGGTGCCGCCCTTGGCGTAGTAAAGGTCTCGCATCCAGCCATGCAGGTTCGGATGCTTGCGCCAGTAGTGCAGCTCGCCAATGCCGTCGATGGCGTTGAGGTCGAAATCCACATCCTGCGTCACGGCGGTCGCAGGTGCGGTGAAGGCGTACATATCCAGTCCCATTGGGGTCTCCATTTGTTGGCAGACCGTTGCGGAATTGCCCGGCTGCATGGAGGCCGCCCGCGCCCGGCAAACCGGCGCGCGCAAGGTGTTACACGGCCCGGACCCTTGGGGCCGGGGTGGTGCGGGCCGCACCTTGCGCGCATGAGCCGGTGGACCGGGCCAGGACGAGAAATGCGGACGGGAATTCCCGCCGCTGCTGTTTTCAGGAAATCCCCAGAAGAGGATGCGATACACCCCCGCCAGAGCGAGGCGCGCCGCGAAGCGCAGCAGGGCGCTGACGCTTATCCGGCAAGAGCTGGCGCGGAGGCCTTAAGGCCGAAGGGCATGCCCGCAAGGGCGTGCTCTATCTCTTTGGGTGGGGAAGCGGGTTGGCTTTAAGGCGCTATGACCGCGCGAACGCCAGCAACGGTGCAATGTCGTGATTGTCGGCGGCGCGAAGAGCTTCAACATAGCGGGCGCGGGTTTCCCCGGCATCCACCAGACTGGCGCGGCCCCAAGTGAATGCGGCTTGCCCAAGCTGATGGGCCAGAAGATCGCCGACAAGCCGCGAGAAACGCCCGTTGCCATTCGGGAACGGGTGAATGGCGACCAGGCGATGGCTGAACCGCACGGCGATTTCGTCCGGTGGGTATGTCGAATGCTGGGACCAGTAACGGGCATCGCCGATGGCCTGGCCAACGTCCATGGCGATCCGGTAGGCATCGACGCCGATATTGCGGGCGGTCGTGCGGTACTGCCCGGCCCACCGCCACACGTCGCCGAACATGCGTTTGTGAAGCTCGCTCAGAAAATTCTGGTCGAGCACGTCGCGCTTGCGCGCATAGGCCCAGCGCAGCGCCACGCCGATATTGACCTGCTCGGCTTCGTTCAGTTCGTGGCGCAACGTGATATAGGACGGGATGAGCTGCTCCCGCTCTTCAGCGGTGAGAGGCGTATTGGCCTCGTCGTCCTCTTCAAACAAGGGATCGGGCATGGCGATTACTCGTCCTCCCACAGGCCGCGCAGCGAGCCGGACAGGACGAGTTCGATCATGCGCCGCTGTTCATCGTCGAGATCGGATTTGAGAAGCGCCTGATTTTCAAGGCGCATGGTGTGATCAAGGCGCGCGATCGTCTTCCGCGTCTTTTGCACAACGCGGTCGCGCAGAATATCGTCCAGCGGCTTGGTCGGCACGAAGGCATAGACGAAGGTGCAATTCATCGCCTCCGCCGCTTCCCGCAGCGTTTTGATGGTGGTCGCGCCTGTGACCTCAGCCTTTTCAATCACCGGAATACGCGAGGGCGAGACGCCCATACGCGCGGCAAGCTGCCGCGCGGTCATGCCCAGCGCCTCGCGGATGGCCTTCATCCAGCCGCGCGGCGGCACAGCGAATGGAGCCTCCCGCAAGGGCGCGAGACGCTTTTCGAGTTGTTTTCGGGCAAGAGTGGCTTGGTTTGCGTTCATAAATATGTATCCCTACAGCTAAAAACGTAGCACATATTTATGAACAAAACAACCGATATAAAACACATATATAGGAACATATACAGTCAAGGATTGCTCCATCCTCACTATCAATCCGCGAGGGATCAACGCCGGATGGCCGAGACGGACGAAGGCTGGCTCGGTTCACGAGAGCCCGGCCCGAAGGGCGCGGCAAAGGCCGCCAATGGCTATTGATTTGCCTCGTCAACAAGCTTCTGAAGCTCTTCAATCAACCTTCGCATCTGATCGACACTGAGCGTTGTGCCGTAATATCCATCGCACATCTCGACGATTTGAAATCCAAGTGCGGTCCTATCCACCCAGAACAGCTTTTCATCTTCGAGACACTCCAGGATGGTCGAGCGCTTCTCTGTCAGGATTTCGTTTTGCCAAGGATACGGGTTCATTTGCGCCTCCCATTGAGAATGGCCCGCTTGTGCCACGTCTCAAGAACGTCGATGGGGGGATATCAAATTGTACCGAACGTCCGAGAGCGACCAGGGCGAACGAAAGGCGGCGCTAGGCCGCCTCCCTTCTCTCGCTCGCCGAAAACGACGCCAGAAACTCAGCCGCCTTGTTGGCGGCGCTGGCAGCGGAGAAGATCGCCTTGCGGTCGCCCTTCATGATGCGCAGCCAATGGCCGATATAATCGGCATGATCGGGGCGCGGCTCGGCGGTGATGCCGAGATCGCCGCAGAGGAAGGCTGCGCCCAACTCGGCGACATATCCTGACAGTCCAGCCCTAATTTGAATTTTTGGGGGTCGAGCG
>CAZJCT010000010.1:0-43001 GCA_964544675.1 uncultured Sphingobium sp. | reverse complement strand
GCGACCTCGTCGACCGGCTGATGGGCACCAACCCGGCGCACCGCTTCGCCTTCATCCAGGAAAACGCCGCCAGCATCGAGGAAGACGCGATCGACGCCTGACCGGATCGCCCCGGCGTTCAGGCGGCGTTGAGGAACTTCCTGAACGCCTCTCGCCGCGCGGACTCGAGTGCGGCATCGACCTCTTTCCCGCACGGCATCTCGACACGGAAGTTCGTGACGAGGCCCGCCATTTTCTCGGACTCTTCGGCCAGCATGCGGGCGGCGGCGCTGCTCTGTTCGACCATCGCCGCATTCTGCTGGGTGATGAGGTCGAGATCGCTCATCGACTCGCTGACCTGAACGAGCCTGCCCGACTCTCCATCGACCGACTGCGCAATGTCATGCACCAGCGACGAGATGCTGGACACCTCACCCATGATCGCCGTGAGCTTGGTGCCAGCAGCGGTCACCAGCGCGGCACCATTGTCGACCTGGCTGTTACTGGTGACGATCAGCTGTCGGATGTCCTGCGCCGCATCGGCCGCGCGCTGCGCAAGCGCCCGCACCTCGTTCGCAACGACCGCAAAGCCGCTTCCCGCCTGACCTGCTCGCGCGGCTTCGACACCGGCATTGAGAGCGAGGAGATTGGTCTGGAACGAAATGCCGTCGATCAACGCCACGATATCGCTGATCTGGCCCGCTGACTTCTGGATTTGCTCCATGGCGTGAACGGCTTCGAACACGATCTTGCCGCCTTCCTCAGCGGCCGTGCTCGCCGTGTCCACTGCGGAGCGGACGTCGCGGGCGCGGGTGGCGGTGCGGCTCACTGCGGAGCTGATGGCCTTGAGCGTCTCGCTGGTGAACTGAAGACGCGACGCCTGGGTTTCGGTGCGGCTGGAAAGGTCGGCGGACGCCGCCGACACTTCGGTCGCCGAGTGGTGGATCGTCTGGGACGACTGGGCGACCAGCCTCAGCGCGCTCGCCATGGCGGTCATCGCCGAGTTGAAGTCCTGGCGAAGCACCTCATACTCGCCCGACAGCTGCTGGTCGATCTTGTAGGTCACATTGCCCGAGGCCAGGTTCCTGAGCGCCTCGCTGAGCGCCGCGATGACCGCTTGCTGGGCGCGCAGATTCTCCGCTTCGGCGGCCTGCAACGCGCGCTTCTCCAGCTCCGCCTGCCGGAACAGCACCAGCGCGCGCGCCATATCACCGATCTCGTCACGCCGTGAGTCGCCGACGACCTCCGTCGTCACATTGCCGCCGGCCATGGCGGTCATGGTTCGCGCATTGCCCGCAAGAGGACGAACCAGGCAGGCGAGGATCCACCAGACGGCGACCGCCACCAGGCCAGCGGTCAGTGCACCCGCCAGTCCCATGATCCAAAGGGCACGGGCCAGTTCGGCATCCGAGCGCTTCTGCAGGCCATCGCGAAACTTCAGCGCGCTGGCGACCGCCGCGTCGATGGACTGGCGGTGAGCGGCATAATGGCCCGAAAGACGACCATAGCTGGCTTCGAGCGCCAGAGCATCGCCGGCGCGGGCCGCCGGTATCGCGACCTCCTCCAGCTCCCGCCAGAACGCCATCGCTGTGTCATGCGCGGGCCCGGTCAATTTGGTGCGCGCGTCGGACTGGAGCGCGGAACCCTGCCAGTAGGTCTGCCGGGCATCGAAATCCTTGCGGAGCTGGGCAAGACGCGAGGCCCGTTCCTCGACCTGCGCCGGATTGCGAACCAGCAATGTCGCCTCCAGATAGGGCTCGACGATGTAGGACGGCGGCGGGAGGATGTCCGCGATCAGATCGGAAACTTCCTGATTCGTCTTCTGGATCGGCCCGCCATAGCGAATCTCGTCAACGCGTGTTGCAGCAATCCAGCCCGCCAAACAAAGGGTTAACAGCAGCACCACAGCACCAGTACGCACAACCGTCGCGATTCGCATCAGATCCGTCCCATTTCCGGCATTGTTACGGGATCGTGATTAAGGTTGGTGCGGTGCAAAAACGGTTAATTCGGAGCAATGCGTAAACAAAGCGGCGCAAATGATCGGGATTGGCGCATTTAGGCCACTTGCCGCGGCCTGCGGCGGTCTCAGGCCGCTTTTCGCGCCTTCGCCAGTTTTTTCAGCACCATGTCACGCTTGAGCCGCGACAGATGGTCGATGAACAGCACGCCTTCCAGATGGTCCATCTCATGCTGAAGACAGGTAGCCAGCAGCCCCGTCAGCCGTTCCTCGTGGATTCGACCGTCGCGATCCATCCAGCTCGCGCGGATGGTAGCCGGGCGTTCCACCTCGGCGAACTGGTCGGGGACCGACAGGCAGCCTTCATTGTAGATGCTGAGCTCGTCCGAGCCGTCGAGGATCTGCGGGTTGATGAACACCATCGGCCGCTTGACCGCCGGCGCCCCCTCCTCGTCGGATTCGGGCTCCTGAAGATCGATAACCAGCACCCGCTTGGGAACGCCCACCTGAATGGCGGCGAGCCCGATGCCCGGCGCGTCGTACATGGTGTCGAACATGTCGTCGATCAGCACCTGCAATTCGTCGTCGATCGCCTCCACGGGCGTGGAGATGGTACGGAGCCGCGGATCGGGCGCTTCAAGGATGGGACGGATGGCCATATGCGCCACAAAATATGGGATGCGACCGATTTTTACAAGCGGGAGCCCGCGTTCACGCGACCGGCCTTCGCGCCCTGAGCGCCTGCGCCAGCGTCCCCTCGTCCAGATAGTCGAGTTCGCCCCCTACCGGCAGTCCGTGGGCGAGCTGCGTCAGCCGGATCGGATAGCTTTCGAGCCGGTCGGCAATGTAATGCGCGGTGGTCTGCCCCTCCAGCGTGGCGTTCATCGCCAGCACCACCTCGTCGATGCCGCCCGCCGCGACCCGCGCCACCAGCGACGCGATCGACAGATCCTCGGGTCGCACGCCGTCGAGCGCCGACAGCCTGCCGCCCAGTACATGGAAGCGTCCGGGGAACAGCCGCGACTTGTCGAGCGCCCAGAGGTCGGCGACGTCCTCCACCACGCATAGCGCACGCGAATCGCGGCGCGGGTCGGCGCAGATGCCGCAGGGGTCCGTGGTGTCGACATTGCCGCAGGTCGAGCAGGTCCGCATCCGGTCGTTGACCGTCGCCAGCGCCTCGAGAAGCGGCACCAGCGCCGCCTCGCGCCGGCGCAGCAGATGCAGCACCGCACGGCGCGCGGAACGCGGCCCCAGCCCCGGCAGTCGCGACAGGGCGGTGGTAAGCGCTTCGATCTCTGGAGAGGCCATGCATGTCCAATAAAGGCTTGCGCTTGCCGCTTACAAGCGGCGAGAGGAGCGCGATGCGCATCATCTTCATGGGAACCCCCGATTTCGCGGTGCCGACGCTCGACGCGCTGATCGCCGCCGGGCACGAGGTCGTGGCGGTGTACAGCCAGCCACCGCGCCGCGCCGGGCGCGGAAAGGCGGAGCGGGCGACGCCGGTCCATACCCGCGCCGAGGCGCTGGGGCTCATGGTCCGCACCCCCATGACGCTCCGCTCGGCCGAGGAGCAGCAGGCTTTCGCGGCGCTCGATGCCGATGCGGCGGTGGTTGCGGCCTATGGCCTGATCCTGCCCCCTGCGATTCTCGACGCGCCGCGCCTCGGGTGCCTCAACGTCCATGCCTCGCTCCTCCCGCGCTGGCGGGGCGCCGCGCCGATCCAGCGCGCAATCCTCGCGGGTGACGAAGAAACGGGCGTGGCGATCATGCAGATGGAGGCCGGGCTCGACACCGGCCCCATGCGCCTCGTCGGACGGACGCCGGTCGATGCCAAGACGGCGGGTGAGTTGACCGACGAGCTGGCGGATCTCGGTGCCCGACTGATGGTCGAGACGCTGGCCGACATAGCCGCTCATCCGGCGGTTGCCCAACCCGACGAGGGCGTCACCTATGCCGCCAAGATCGACAAGGCGGAAAGCCGCATCGACACGACAAGGCCGGCGGTCGAGGTCGAGCGGCAGGTCCGCGCGTTCAACCCAGCGCCCGGCGCATGGATCGCGATTGGCGGCGAGCGGATCAAGATCCTTGCTGCGACGGTCGAGGCCATGAGCGGACCGCCCGGCACCCTGATCGACGACCGGCTGCTGATCGCCTGCGCCGACGGCGCGATCCGCCCCACGCTCGTCCAGCGCCAGGGCAAGGGGGCGATGAGCGCGGCGGAGCTGCTGCGGGGCTTTGCCGTTCCCGCCGGAACGCGGATCGATCCCTGATGCCACGCTTCGCCCTGACGGTCGAATATGACGGGCGCCCGTTCATGGGCTGGCAGCGGCAGGCACATGGACCCAGCGTCCAGCAGGCGATCGAGGACGCCGCCGCTTTGATCGTGGGCGAGACGCCTGCCGTTCACGCGGCGGGACGCACCGACGCCGGGGTTCATGCGCTGGCGATGCGCGCGCATCTGGACGTGGACAAGGCCATCGCGCCGTTTCGGCTGATGGAGGCGCTCAACGCGCGGCTGCGGCCGTTGCCGGTGGCGATCCTCGAATGCGTGGAGGTCGCGGCGGACTGGCACGCTCGCTTTTCCTGCATCGGGCGATCCTATCGCTACCGGATCGTCAACCGGCGTGCGCCGCTGACCTTCGACACGGGGCTGGCGTGGCGCATCCCAAGGCCGCTCGACGTGACCGCCATGGCGGCGGCCGCGCGGCATCTGGTGGGGCTGCACGACTTCACCACCTTCCGGTCGGCGCATTGCCAGGCCGAAAGCCCGGTCAAGACGCTCGACCGGCTGGACGTGGAGGCGACGCAGGAAGGCGTGATGATCCATGCCGCGGCGCGCAGCTTCCTTCATCATCAGGTCCGCTCGATGGTCGGATGTCTCGCGCTGGTGGGCCAGGGGCAGTGGACGGCGGATGATGTGGCGGACGCCCTTGCGGCGACAGACCGCGCCGCGCTCGGCCTCAACGCACCGCCCGACGGCCTCTATTTCGTCGACGCCCGCTATCCCGACGCCCGTTAACCGAATCGCAGTCCCTCCCGCCATAGGGCGCGCGCTATGCAGAACCAGCAAATGATCGCCGAGATCACCAGCGCCATGGGCGCGCATGGCGCGTGGAAGCTGAAGCTCAAGACCTCCATCGCCACAGGGCAGTTCGAGCAGGACGTGCACAGCGTTTCCTGCGACGATCGCTGCCAGTTCGGGCAATGGCTGCATGGCCCGAGCATCGAGCCCGGCACGAAGGCGGGGGTGCCCTATCAGGTCGTCCGCCGGCTCCATGCCGAGTTTCACCAGAGCGCAGCCAAGGTCCTGTCCCACGCGCTGAAGGGCGAGAAAGCCCAGGCAACCGCGGTGCTGGAAGGCGACTATGCCGAGCGATCCGACAAGCTTGGCCGCGCCCTCCTCAAGTGGAAGCGCGAACTCGACCCGTCCTGACCGTCCTCACCGCCCCAGCGTCGGGAACAGGCGGGTCAGCGAGCGGTCGAGGATGAGGAGCTGCCACAGCAGGCGGCTGTTGTCCGACACACCCGAACGGTGCTTCTCCGCGAGCTTCGCAATAAGGCGCATGTCGAACCATCCCGTCCGCGCGAGCGCGGAGTCGCCGGCGACACGGCTCGCCTCCCCGGCCAGCGCTCCGCGAAACCAGCTCGCGATCGGCGTCACGAAGCCCATCTTGGGCCGATAGAGCACCGATTCGGGAAGATAGCGCTCCATCGCCTTCTTCATCACATATTTTCCCGTTCCGCCCCGGATTCGCATGGCCACGGGGAGCCGGGCGGCAAACTCGACGAGGCGGTGATCGAGAAGCGGCTCGCGCGCTTCGAGGCTGACCGCCATGCTCATGCGGTCAGTCTTGGTGAGTATGTCTCCGGGCAGCCAGATACGGATGTCTGCATATTGCGCGCGGTCGATGGGGTCGCGCGCGGGCGCGGTGCGCATGGCACGGATATAGCGATCCTCCGCCCGGTGGCCGGCCAGCGCCGATTGGGTGCGCGGCGTCCAGAGCCTTCGCCGGATCGCGGCGGGTGTCACCGCGACCGACGCGGCATAGGCCTCGTCGCCGTCCTGCGCGAGGCCGAGCAGCGTCGATTTCGCCCTTAAGGGACGTGGAGCCCAGTCGGCCTTGGGATAGAGCGCGCCGAGCGTTCCCAGCAGCGGACGCCGGATCGCGGCGGGCAGCAGCGCGCGAATGCCCTCCTCCCGATGCTGGAACAGATGGCGTCGATAGCCGGCAAAGGCCTCGTCCGCGCCGTCACCGCTCAGCGCCACCGTCACCTGCTCGCGCGCGAGTTCGCACACACGGTAGGTCGGCAGCGCCGAGGCATCGGCAAAGGGCTCGTCGAAATGCGCGACGAGCGTGTCGATCAGCGGATAGTCGTCGGGCGAGACGATGCGGGTGCGGTGGTCGGTCGCGAAGCGGCGGGCAATCAGGTCGGCATGGGCCGTCTCGTCGAGTGACTGGTCGTCGAAGCCGATGGTGCAGGTCCTGACCGCGCCGGAGGATGCCTCCGCCATCATCGCCACGACGCTGCTGCTGTCGACCCCGCCCGAAAGGAACGCGCCCAGCGGCACGTCAGCCACCATCCGCGCCCTGACGGCGGCGCGCAGCAACTCGCGGCACTCCTCTTCCAGCGCGGCAGGCGAGGCGGTACTGCGGTCGGCGAAGCTGACGTCCCAATAGCGGCGTGGCTGCGGCAGGGGCTTGCCGCGCACCGCCAGCAGGCTTTCCCCCGCACCCAGCTTGCGCACCCCGCTCACGATCGACGTGTCGTCGGGGACATAGCCATAAGCGAGATAGTCCTCGACCGCCGTCAGGTCGGGCTCGCCGCGAATCAGCGGGTGAGCGAGCAGCCCCTTCAGCTCGCTGGCAAAGGCGATGCTTCCGTCGGACAGGCGCGCATAATGGAGCGGCTTGACGCCCATGCGGTCGCGGACCAGCCACAGCGCCTGCCGGCTGCGGTCGAACAGCGCAAAGGCGAACATGCCGACGAAGCGCTCGACGCATGCCTCGCCCCACTGGCGCCAGCCGTGCAGAATGACCTCGGTATCGCTGTGCGTGCGGAAGCGGTGGCCGCGTTCCTCCAACTCGGCGCGCAGCTCAGCGAAATTGTAGATCTCGCCGTTGAAGGTGACGACGATGTCGCCCTCCTCGCTCGCCATGGGCTGCGCGCCGCCGGCCAGGTCGATGATCGACAGGCGCAGGTGCCCCAGCCCGACCCCCGGCGCGGTCCAGACGCCCGATCCGTCAGGCCCGCGATGGTGCATCGGCGCGAGCATCGCCCGGATGCGCGAGTCCTCGACCGGCTTGGCCGTCTCCAGATGAAATATGCCAGCGATCCCGCACATCGTCAGCGGCGTTAGCGGATCGCGCGCGCGCGGTCAGCAATCTCTTCGGCCGATCCTGCGGTCTTGAGGAAGCGAGCGACGCTGAGCGCCGCCTGATCGGGCGTGTCTCCGTCGGCGGAGACAATCACGGCAACCGCGCCGTCATCCCCGCCGGGCACCAGCCGCGACGCAATGGAGGCCAGCTTCGCCGCCGCAGGATTGCCGGTGACCCAGCCGTCGATCAGGTAGAAGGTCGCCGCATAGCGGCTCCGCCCGCTGGCGCTGCGCAACCACTCGCCCCGCCCGCCCTCGGGCCGTGGCCCTGCGCCTGCCCCGAACCAGCCGCTCTCCCCCTCGATCCCGACCGCGCCCTGGCCAAAGCCTACAATTTCCTGCCCCTCGACCTGCCTGTCGAAGACGATGATGGCGAGATCGGCGGTCCGCCCGTCCGCATGGGCATAGCGCCACTGCCCGATCCAGGTCGCTCCGGCAAAGTGCGGATGCCAGGCGGGAACGGCGCTGAGGGATGTCCTTGCCCAGCCGGCTATCACCGGCTCGACCGGGGGCAATGAGGGCGGCCTTGCCGGAGGCGCGGTGGCCGCGAGCCACAGCTGCGGCAGCAGCAGCGCCAGGAGAATGCCCGCCACATAGCGGCCTGGGCGTCGGCGCCTGACTGTCCCTTGCAGCCGGGCCGGATCGATGTCGGGATCGCTCGCATCCCGCTCGAACCAGCGAGAGGCCGCAAGGAAGAGCAGCCCCAGCACGATCGCGAACAGCAGCCAGCCGTACAGAAGGTGGTCAGTGACCACGGGATGGTCGATGCCGAACAGGTTGGCAGCCTGCATGATGAGGAAGGCGCGCAGCACATTGGCCGCGAGCGCGGCCGCCAGCGCGGCAACGAGGAAAAGCGCGCGCCGCAACGGCGTCCGGAAGCACAGCAGCCCCACCAGCACCGCGAAGGCCGCCATGGCGAGCAGGAAGCCGACCCCGCTGCACGCCTCCGCCACCCTGAACACACCCGCCGGCGTACCGATCACCACGCCCTGCAGGCTGGCCGGTGTCCCTGCCAGCGCCAGAAGCGCCACGGCAGCCTCGGCCGTGCCGTGCTGGAGCAGCGGCTCGACCTCGCTGCCGACCGGGATCAGGAACATGGCGAACAGCAGGGGGAAGAGCAGCGCGCGCGCCACGGGACGCCCCAGCAGCGCAACCACCGCGCCCTGTGCGGCGATCACCGCCGCCGCCTGCCGGAGCAGTGCGACATGCCCCGCCTCTCCCCCTGCCCAGACAATCCCGGCGATCAGCAACAGGATGACGCCCAGCGCGGAGAATTCGGGCGCCATGCGGCCCAGCTCAACGCGCCTGCGCCAGATGATCCACGCGATGATGGGCCCGATCAGGAAGCAATGGTTGAAGGCGCCCGTGCGCGACCAGCTCGCCACCATGGCCGCGAGGTCGCTCGCGAAGAGCGCGCAGATGGCGATCCAGGCGCCCGCCAGCAACACGAGATGATAGCGCCAGCGCGCGGCCTCCGCCGATCCGGCGGACAGCGGTCCTGCCGCTATGGGAAGCGCTTCAGACCTCATGGCCGAGGACGATCGGCGCGAGGCGGGACAGCGTCGCATCCCAGCTGTAGCGCTCCTCCATCCGCTGCCGGGCAGACCGTCCGATCTGCGCCGCATGACCCGGTTCGTCGAGGAGGCGAAGCGTCAGCTCGATCTCCTGCTCCGGCCGGTGCGCGACCATCAGGTCGCGGCGATCGAGCGCGTCGATCCCCTGCGCCGCCTCAGCCGATGCGACCACGGGGCGAGCCATGGCCATCGCCTCCAGCACCTTGTTCTGGATGCCCCGCGCGATGCGAAGCGGCGCGACGACCACGTCGGCGGCGGCGAGATAGCCGCGGACATCGGGCACCTCTCCCGTGACGATCACGCCCTCGCGTTTCCCGAGCGCCAGCACCTGCGGGGTCGGCCTGCGCCCGACGATGACGAAGCGCGCTTCCCGATGGCGCTGACGGATCGACGGCAGCACCTCATCGGCAAAGGCGGTGACCGCATCCACATTGGGGCGGTAGTCCATCTGCCCGGTGAACAGC
Organism: uncultured Sphingobium sp.; assembly: GCA_964544675.1. Classification (GTDB taxonomy): domain Bacteria; phylum Pseudomonadota; class Alphaproteobacteria; order Sphingomonadales; family Sphingomonadaceae; genus Sphingobium. The sequence continues at coordinate 33,647 of CAZJCT010000010.1, read as the reverse complement.
AGGAGCGAACCTTCGAGCCCGGCGAGTTCACGAGGCACGGGCAGCGCCAGAGCGGGGTCGAAGTAGTCGAGGTCGACGCCATTCTCGACCACCTTCACCCGCGCGGCAGCGTCATCGCCAGCGAATGACGCGAACAGGTCGGCCTCCGCATCGCTGATGAACAAGGATGCATCGGCGCGCAGGCTCGCGTCGCGCTCGAAACGGCCCAGCAGCCTCCCCTCGCGCCGGTAGACCCATGCCATCGGCCAGGCTGCCGACCGGCCATAGGCGGCGAATTTCTGCGAATCGGCATCGCAGAAGTCGAGGACGAGGCGCGTGCGCGCGGGAAGTGCGCCGACATAGGATGCCATCTGCCCCGAATAGATGAACACCGCCGCCACCGGGCGCGTGTCCATCACCCGGCGCACATAGCCGCGAAGCCGGGCGTTGCGGAACAAGGCGACCGACAGCGGCTCACCCTTCAGCAGAGCCGCCGCCGCTTCGCCCACCGCGCGCCGCGCGCGCGGGACCACGCAATGGCTGGCGGTCAACCCCGCCAGCACCTCGTCATGCTCCAGATCGCGCGGATCGTCGGCCAGCGCGGCCAGATGGACGGGGGCATGGCGCGCGAGCCGGCGCAACTCGTGATACGACCGGATCTTGTCGCCCCGGTCGGGGGGATAGGGAACGCGGTGGGCAATGAACAGGATTTCGCCGGAGGGCGGCCGGCCGGACATCATCCCAGTCCCCGCGCGATCGGCGGGCCGATCCGGTCCACCAGCGCGCTCGGCAGCCGCTTCCACAGCTCGACCTTGCGGCGATAGCCGGGCGACAGCGGGTTGATGTCCCGCGCCTCATGACCGGGCAGCGCGCGCACATGGTAAGCGAGCGGCTCGGGCGTGAAGCCCCAGGTCTTCTTCCACAGGGCCGGGCCGGTGCCGACCTTTGACCGGCCGAAGTCGAATATCCGACAACCCCGCTCGCGCGCGTGACGCATGAGGGTGAAATAGAGCGCCTCATTCGACCGTGAGCGGCGGGACTCGGGGATGGCACCATGCCAATAGGGCATCACGCGATCGCCATGATAGAGCGACAGCACCGCAGAAAGCGGCCGGTCGCCCTCGCTCGCGATCATGATGTCCGCCCGATCGCCGAACGCGTCCATCACCGCGTCGAACATCGCGCGCGGAAACACCGGCGTACCCAGCGCGTGCACGCTGCGGCGATACAGCGCATAATGGATCGCGCGGTGGCGCTCGTCGCGCCCGACGCTGATGTCGAGCCGCGCGTCGAGTGCCTTGCGCACCTCGGCCCGGTGGCGCTTGGGGATGGCCAGCAGTTCCTCTTCGTCACTCGTGGCGAGCGGGCGCGCGAACCCGAGATAGGCGTCGCGCCGGAGGGTCCAGCCCATGCCCGGTTCCACACCGCCGCGAAGTTCCACCGTGGGACAGCAGCGACGCTCCGCCAGAGCATAGGCCGCATCGCCGAGCAGCGCGGCAATCTCGGCACTGTCGGCGAGGATGCCGCCATCGACCGCGAAGGCGACCGAAACCAGCGCGCGGCCGAACAGAGGGCTGTGGACGAGATTGAGCGGCAGCAGGCCCAGGATGCTTCGATGCTCGTCCCGGGCGACAAGGAACATCGCTTCCTGTCCGCATCCGCGAGCCACCGCGCAGACCCACGCGGGCCTGTGGAACGGCGTCGCGTCCGTCCGACCGGCAAGCCAGCGGTCGATCTCGGTCAAGGCCTCGGCATCGTCGGAGGCGACCGGATGGACCGCAACGGTCATGGGAATGAGCCGCTCCATTCTCACCTGGCCGCTCCCCCTGCCGGTGCCCAGACAGGAATGCGATCCGGGTTCATCGCCGCCAGCATCGCGTCCATCCGTCCCCAGCGGAAATCGCCGATCAGCCGGTCGAGCTTGGCTTCCATGCGCGAAAGATTGCTGTAGTGGCGAAGCCGAGACCGCAGCGGCGCCGCGACGCGCGGCTGGCCGGGATCGATCTCCCACGGATGGAAATAGGTCATCGCGGCCTGCCCCTCGCCATTGACCTGGCTGACCGCCCAGCGGCTGACCGCATAGGGAAGCAGGCGGAAGAAGCCGCCGCCCGCCGCGGCCATGCGCCGACCGCCCAGCCGCGCCGTCGTCACCGGCAGCTCGACCAGCGGCGCGTCGGGAAGCGGGCGAAAGGCGAAGCGCGGCGCATCGGGCCAGCCATAATGATCGTGCGCGATCGGCGCGACGCTGCTCGAATAGACATAGCCCTCCTCCGCCAGGATGCGGTGCGCCCAGGGCGTCCGGCGGTCGATGGAGAAGCTCGGCGCGCGATAGGCGGTGACGCTGACGCCCGCCGCGTCCTCGATGATTGCGCGGGTCCGCGCGATGTCCGCCCGGAACGCTTCCGCCGTCAGGGTGAAGACGCGCTGGTGGTCATAGCCATGGCTCGCGACTTCATGGCCGGCGGCGGCGATCCGCCGCACCAGCCCGGGCGCCCGCTCCGCCACCCAGCCGAGGATGAAGAAGGTCGCGCGCACATCGTGCCGCGCGAACAGGTCGAGCGCACGATCGGTGTTCGCCTCGACGCGCAAGGCGCAGCCATCCCATGCGGCACGGTCGATCACACGCTCGAACGCGCCGACCTGGAACCAGTCCTCGACGTCTATGGTGAGGGCGTTGACGATCCCGCTCACGCCGTCATGCGGCGCGGTGAGCGAAGGGTCCATGGCGTTCATCGCGTTCCGCCCATTCGATCAGCTTGGCCAGCACCCGGCGAAGCACCTCGTCCTGCTCGGTCGAGCGCTGCTCGACTGCCGCCAGCCGCTCCTCAAGCGCTGTGAGACGCTGCGCCATCCCGTGGTCGACCGACGCGGCGGGGCTATGCGTCGAGAGCGCGGCGTTGAGCGCGTCGACCTCTGCCCGGATGGAATGAAGCTCGCCCAGATCGTCGGCCTCGGGCGAAGGCGCAGGCGCTTGCGCCCGCACCTCCGCCTCGGTCCCGGCCGGGGAAGCGGTGTCGGACAATCCCGATTCGGCGCCAGTGTCGGCGATCACCGCCTCGACGACGCGGCTGTCGATCAGATCGATATGATCGATCGCGCCCAGCAGCAGCACGCGGCTGACCAGAGCGTTGAGGCGGCGCGGAACGCCGCCGCTCTCGCGCGCCAGCAGCGCATAGGCGTCAGGCGCAAAGCGCGGGTTGCCGGTCCAGCCGACCAGCCGCAGCCGATGCTCGATATAGGGCGCGACCTCGTCGGGCTGCATCGGCTCCAGATGATGGGTCGCGATCACCCGCTGGCGAAGCTGCTCCAGCCGCGCCTCGCCGCTGATCGTGCGCCGGAACTCCGGCTGGCCCAGCAGGAAGATCTGCAGCAGCGGTTGACCGCCCAGATGGAAATTGGACAGCATCCGCAACTCCTCGAGCGCGGAGGTGGACAGGTTCTGCGCCTCGTCGACGATCAGCAGCGACCGCTTGCCCGCGCGGGCATTGGCATGCAGCATCGCCTCCATGCGGACCAGAAGCTGCGCCTTGTCGATGCCGTCCGACGCGATCCCGAACGCCTCCGCCGCCAGCCGCAGCATGTCGTCGCCGCCCACCTGAGTCGAGACGATCTGGACGGCAGTGAGCCGGCGCGGGTCGATCGTCGCCATCAGATGACCGACCAGCGTTGTCTTGCCCGCGCCGATATCGCCGGTGATGACGATGAACCCTTCCCCCTGCGCGAGGCCATAGCCCAGATAGGACATCGCCTTGCGATGGGTCGCGCTCTCGAAATAGAAGGCCGGATCGGGCGTCAACTGGAAGGGACGTCCTGAAAAGCCGTAATATTGGTCGTACATGTCCACTTCCTTCCTGCCGGCCGGTTCCTCCGTCGCGCGAACGCGTCAGAACCGGTAGCGCATTCCGATCTGGGCGAGCGCCGTCAGCACGCTTTCGACGCCATCCGCCTTGGCCTGGTCGATACCGATCGACGCCGTGCCTTCCAGCTTGCGAGCGATGCGGCGGTTATAGCTCAGATATCCGCCGACGTTGCGAACGTCGCCGAAGCCGCCAATCCCTGAGTTGAACTGGTTGACGTAGAGGTTTCCGCTGAGCGCCGACACGCTGTCGACCGCGTAGCTGGCGGACGCATTGACGAAATAGAATTCGTCGGTCGCGCCATCGACCTCGGCAAAGAGCGCATCGTTCGCGATGAACTTGCGCCGCGAATAGCCGATGCCCAGGCCATAGCTCCATGGCCCGGCAAGATAGCTGTAGCTCGCGCTGATCCCGCGATTCCGATAATTGGCGGTACGGATGCCGCTGAGCGCGTCGTTGAAGCAGGCACCGCCCTCGGTGCTGGTCGCGCAGGTGTCGAGATCGCCGCTGAACGGGTTGCGCGTGATGACGTAGTTGCCGGGCAGGTTGGCAAGCGAACCGCTGAGCGCGCGGCCAAAGCTGTCGACGCTGTCGAACAGCGATATGTTGATCGCCGTCCGCTCGTCGGGCCGCCAGTTGAAGGCGCCGGTATAGCTCATCGAGCCATAGCGCTGCCCGACATGGAATTCCGCCGAGGTGCGCCGGCTGGGTCGCCACAGCAGGCCGACATCCCAGATGATCTCCGAATCGTCATAGGCGAGAACTCGCGGCGAGCTGTCGTCGGTGATGAAGCGCCCCGATCCGTCGCGCAGCGGATCGCCGGTGACCGGGTCGCGCACGGCGTCGCGGTTGGAGATCTCGATCGATTCATACCCGACCCCCCCGACGACCGCGAGGTCGTTGCGGATCGGATAGGTCAGGTCGAGGCGGCCCCAGAGATTCTCGTAGCGCTGGTCGAGCTGGCTGGCGTCCTCGCGCTCATAGCCTGCGCCGAGCGCCCAGCCGACGGGCAGCAGCGTGTCAGGCTGCATGCCGACCGACGCCGTGGCGAGATGATTCCAGCTTTCGTCGAAACTGTCGACATCGGGGAAGCCGACCGGCGCGGTGTCAAAGCCGTCTTCGAGCCGGTTGTAGCCGAGGCGATAGGCGGCGTTGATGTTGAGATCGCCCGCCGTCGAGGTGAAGGTCGGCCCGGCATAGAGCGAATAGACGTCCGACGTGCTCGACGGCACTGCCAGACTGCCGTTCGCCCCGGCATAGGCGTCCGACCGGACCCGCGTGGCCAGCGCACCGGCCTCGATGCTCAGCGCGCCGGGCATCACATCGGCGCGCGCGGTGACGAGGCCGCTGATGACGTCCTGATCGGGCTGCCCCTCGTTCCAGCTGAACTGGTGCTGATAGGCGAGGTTGGCCTGAACCTCGGTGCGTCGGCCTTGCAGGCGGGCATCGACCCCGACGGTGACCGAGGTATAGCTGATCGTGTCGCCGTCGCCGCCATCGAGGTCGGCGATCACGGTCTGATCGACGCCCAGATAGGGGCTGACCTTGGCCTCGCGCTCGGCATAGGCCGCCGGCGCAGCCGCCAGCGTCGCGGCAAGCGCGAGGAGAGAGATGGCGGAGGGACGCGTTTTCAGCATCAGCCCGACTTTCCGTAATAGGCGCCGAAGCGGCGGCCGCTGGAGGAGAATTTCACGCCGTTGAGGATCGCCTCGATTCGCGGACAGGCGGACAGCAGCTGCACCGCATCGCGCAGCGCCGCTTCGCTGGTGCGGTCGGCGCGAACGACCATCAGCACTTCGCCGACATGGCGCGCCAGCTCCGATGCCGCCGACGCGGCGAGAGCGGGCGGTGAATCGAGCAGGACGATCCGGCGCGGATGGCTGGCGACCAGGTCGTTCAGCACCGCACGCGTCCGGCTGGATGCGAGCAATTCGGTGTCGTTGTGGACCGATCGGCCGGCCGGAAGGACCGAAAGCGAGGGCAGGTCGGTCGGCACGATCAGGTCTGCCGCATCAATGCTGTGATCGACGAGCGCATCCATCAGACCGGGCACGGGAGAGATGCCCAGCGTCTGGCAGACTCCCGGCTTGCCGAAATCGGCATCGACCAGCAGCACCTCCAGTTCCTTCTCCGCCGCCAGCGACAGCGCGAGATTGAGAGCGACCCAGGTCTTGCCGTCGCCCGCATGGGGGGAGTTGATCAGGACCAGCCGGTCGCGCGGCTGCGCGCCGTCAGCCAGCGCGTGAGTCAGGATGCGGCGCTTGACGATGCGGAACTCCTCCGACGTCGCCGTGGGCGGCGCGGCGGGATCGAGATAGCCTGCGGCCGACAGCGCCGAGCGGTCGACTGCCACCCGGCTTGCCCGGACGGTGTCGGAACCGGACTCGCGCCGTGGCGCCATCGCCGCCGGTGCCTCTACCGCCGCGAGCGGCAGCGGCTCGATGACAGGTTCCGGCGCGGCGACGGGCTCGACCGCAACCATCGGCGCACGCTGAGGCGCTCGGAGCGCGGCGTTGAAGTCATAGACATTGGCGGCGCGCTCGATCAGCGAAGGCGCGCGCGGCCCGGCGTCGTTGCGGCTCATCGTCCCGTCCCCCTCACGCGCTCATCCCCCGCTGCACGAATTCGAGCGCCACAAGGCCGATGCACATGGCGACCAGGCCGGCTGAGGCACCGTAGAACAGCCGGATCTTGCGGCGGCGCGCCTCGACGGCGTCGGGCCGCAGCGTCTCGGTGATGGAGCCAATGACCGACAGACCCGTCGCCCGCTCCAGCCTGACGGCCGTCGGATAGGTGGTGTGGATCTGGCTGAGCGCGAAGGCGACACCCACGCCGGCGGCAATCGCGGCGATCAGCACACCGAGCAGCAACAGCGGCCGGTTGGGCGAGGCAGGCGCGCTCGGCACGCCCGGCGGGTCGATCAGGCGAAAGCGGAAAGCCCCCGCCTCGCTCTGCACCTCGCCGCGAAGCCGCGCGTCCTCGCGGTCGGCGACGAGCCGGTCATATTGCGCCTTGATCGCGGCATAGTCGCGCTCCAGCCGGTCCATCTCGGCCGCGATGCCGGGCTGGTCGGTCTGGCGGGCGGCAAGGCCGCCGATCACGGACTGGATCTCCGCGCGGCGGGCCTGAAGCGCGGCGACGGTGCCCGCGCGCTCGGCCTGGAGCGAGCGAAGCTGGATATAGGCAGGGTTGGGCGTGCGGGTCATGCCGCCGCCTGCCCCGCCGCCCATCGCGCGCAGGCTCTCGATCTGGCGCCTGAGCGAGACGACATCGGGATGGCTGTCGGTCCAGCCCCGCGCACGCGCGGCGGCAAGCTCGCCCATCGCGGAGGCGAGCGGGCTGGTGCCACCTCCCGGCACGCCGCTGTCGATCGTGGCGGGAACCGCGCCGAGCTGGCCGTTGATCCCGGCGAGCGCGCTCTGTGCGGCGACAAGCTGCGAATCCACCTGGTTCAGTTCGCTGCGAAGCGCGTCGATCCGCTGGGAGACCGAGCCGGTGCCGGGCAGCATGCCCATGTTGCGCTGCTCGAACCCGACACGGGCCTGTTCGGCCTGCTGGAGCTGGCGGGCGCGGTCGGCGATCTGCTGGTCGAGGATCTTGAGCGCGGTGCTCGTCTCCTCGCGATTGCCCGAGACATTCTCCTCGGAGAAGATGTCGATCAGCTTGCCGACGATCTGCGCCGACAGCTCGGCATTGGCACGGTCGGAGATGCTGCGGTCGGACGACTTGGCGGTGATCTCGAACAGATTGTCCTGCTGCGAGATAACCGCGATGTTGGTCTTGAGCATGCCGACGCGCGCGCCCATGTCGGCGTCGGTCCGCACCGTGGCAGCCAGATCGGTGCCCTGGACGACCTTTGCCAGATTGTCGGCGCTGGTGAGCGTCTGCCGCACCTGGTCGAGCGCCTGCTGGTCCTCCAGCGGATTGCTGCCGACCTTGTCCGACAGGATCGAACGTGGCTCGACGAAGATCCGCGCGCGCGATTCATAGGTGTTGGGGATGAACGCCACGATCAGCCAGCCCGCGAGCGCAACCGCCCAGGCGACAGCGAGCGCAAGCCACCGCCTGCTCCATATGCCATGGAGCGCGATCTGGATTTCCTCGTAGATGCTCGTCATCTGCTGTGTTCAGCCCCCTCTTGGCGCGTATGCCCGACCGATGCTCAGAACCGGCTTTCGGGGATGATGATGACGTCGCCAGGGGTCAGCCGGACGTTCGCGCGGCTGTCCCCCCGCTTGAGGAGGTCACCCAGGCGCAGCTTGAACTCGCGCTGGCGCCCGGTGTCGCGGTCGTAGCGGACCAGTCGCGCGCGGTTGCCGGCGGCATATTCGGACAGGCCGCCCACCGCGATCATCGCGTCGAGCAGCGTCATGTTGGCGCGGTAGGGCAGCGACGCCGGCTTCTCGGTCGCGCCGACGATACGGATCTGCTGCGAGTAGGTGCCGGAAAAGTCGTCGACAATCACCGATACCAGCGGATTTTCAATATATTGCGAAAGCTGGAGCTTGATGTCCTCTGCCAGCATCGACGGCGTCTTGCCCACGGCGGGCATGTCGGCGATCAACGGCGTGGTGATGCGGCCGTCGGGACGCACCTGGACCTTCGCGCCAAGCTCGGGATTGCGCCAGACGAAGATGGTCAGCTCGTCGAGCGGGCCGATCACATATTCCTCGCCCGGCCCTTCCTCGGTGCCGACAAAAGATGCCGGGGGCAGCTCGGGTCCGCCGCCCGTGGACGCGCTGCAGCCGCCGAGGGCCATGGCGAGCGCGCCGACGACGATCGTTGAGGCCGGCAATCGGCGCGAAAACATGGTCCTTACCCTTTTCCCCAGGGGCGGTGCCGAAGGCCCGCAGTCCCCCGGGGATATGCCGGGAAAGGGTGAACATAGCGTTAGGAAGCGCTGGCAAGCGGCCGTTCAGCCGCGCTCTATGGCTCCGTCGGGATGGACCAGCAGCTCGGGCGCGGGCGCGTGGCCGAGGAACGCGGCGGGGCTGGCGCTCGCGCCATAGGCACCCGCCATGAACAGCGCGACGAGGTCGCCGGCCGCCGGGACCGGCAGCGCGACCCGTTCGCCCAGCCGGTCGAGCGGAGTGCAGAGACAGCCGACCACCGTCGTCGGGCGGTCGTCTGCGACTTCGCCAAAGCGGTTGGCGACAGCGATCGGATAGTTGCGGCGGATGACGGTCCCGAAATTGCCGCTCGCGGCAAGCTGATGATGAAGGCCGCCATCGACGATGGCAAAGCGTTCGCCGTGGCTCTCCTTCACATCGACGACGCGGGTCAGGTACACGCCCGCCTCCGCAACGAGCCAGCGGCCCAGTTCCACCGCGAAGCCGCTGTCGCCGAGCACCGGCGGCGCCGCCGCGATGGCGTCGCCGAGAGCCTCGCCGATGGGCCGGATGTCGAGCGACCGGTCGCCCGGGAAATAGGGCACGCCAAAGCCGCCGCCCAGGTTGACGAGCGGAGGCGCCAGCCCAAGGTCATCCGACAGTGCCGCCGCCAGCGCGACGGTCGCGGCCTGCATCGCAATGATCGCGTCCCCGTCGAGCGACTGCGACCCGGCGAAGATATGCCAGCCGCGCCATTCGCAGCCACCCTCGACCAGCATCCGCGCAAGCGCGGGCGCGCGATCCGCATCGACGCCGAACGGCTTGGCCCCGCCGCCCATGCGCATGCCCGAGCCTTTCAGTTCGATATCGGGATTGACGCGAACGGCGACGCGGGGAACGCGCCCCCGCTCCTCCCCGATGCGCAGGATTCGCGCTCCCTCGCCTTCGGACTCGACGTTGAGGGTCACGCCATGGTCGATGGCCGCATGAAGCTCCGCATCGGTCTTGCCCGGCCCGGCGAAGCTGATCCGGTCGGCCGCGACCCCCGCCGACAGGGCAAGCGTCAGCTCTCCCGCCGAGGCGATATCGAAGCCGCCGACGCGCTCACCCATGAAGCGGAGCAAGGGGGCAAAGGGATTGGCCTTCATCGCGTAATGAATGTCGCAGCGATCGGGCAGCGCGGCTCGCAGCCTTGCGATGCGCGCCTCGACGATCCCGGCGTCATAGGCAAAACAGGGCGTCGCCCCAGCCTCGTCGACCAGCGCCGCCGCGCCGACTCCGCCGACCAGCAGCATGCCGTCCTCCGCATGAAACTCCGGCGGGACGGAGCCGGCAGGTTTCGCCACGATCTCGGCGGTCATGCGGTCACCTCTTCGAACAGCGCGACCCGGTCGATCTTGCCATTGGGGTTGCGGGGAAGGGCATCGCGGCGGAGGATTCGCTGCGGCTGCATGAAGTTCGGCAGGTCGCGGCGCAGCGCCTCGGCGAGCCGATCGACCGCAGCGTCATCCCCGGCGCGTACCAGCAGGACGATGGCCTGCCCCAGCCGCTCGTCTGGCACGCCCAGCGCGACCGCCTCGGCAATGCCGTCGCAGGCGGTCGCGGCCTCCTCGACCTCGGTGGGGCTGATCCGGTTGCCCGCGCTCTTGATCATCGCGTCGTCACGTCCGACGAAATACAGGAACCCGTCGCGGTCGCGCCGGACGGTGTCGCCCGACCAGACGGCGGTGCCGCCCCAATGCGATGCCGGCGGCGCCGGACGAAAGCGCTCCGCCGACCGCTCCGGATCGCGCCAATACCCCTTTCCGACCAGCGGGCCGCAATGAACGAGTTCGCCGGGTTCGTCGTCCTCCGCCAGCGAGCCGTCGGGTCGCACCACCAGTACTTCGGCATGGGGGATCGCTCGTCCCATGCTGTCGGGGTGGCTCGCGAGCAGATCGGGTGGGAGATAGGTCGACCGGAAGGCCTCGGTCAGCCCGTACATGGCGTAGATGTCGGTGGCCGGAAACAGGGCCCGCAGCCGCGAGCCGAGCGCCCTGTTCAACGCGCCGCCGCTGTTGGTGAGGCGGCGGAGCGACGCCCTGGCGCCCTCCGGCCAGTCGGTCTCGACGAGCTGGACCCACAGCGGCGGAACGCCCGCGAGCGTGGTGATGCCATGACGCTCGACCGCGCGCGGCACCTCGCGTGCGAGCAGATAGTCGAGCGGAACCGCCGTCCCGCCCGCCATCCAGGTCGAGAACAGCTGGTTCTGGCCGTAATCGAAACTGAACGGCAGCACGCAGAGCGTCCGGTCGGCAGGCGTCAGCGCGAGATAGGACGCAACCGCCTGCGCACCCAGCATCAGATTGGCGTGGGTGAGAACGACACCCTTGGGACGGCCGGTCGATCCGCTGGTGTAGAGGATCTCGCACGGCGTATCGCCAGACGCGTCGCTCGGCGGCATCGGATCGATACCGGCATCGGCGAGGACGGCATCCAGCTCCTCCGCCGCGATCAGCGTGCAGTCCGCCGGCACATCGCCCGGCTCGAGCAGGCCATGGCGCGACCGGGGCGCGATCAGCAGGCTCGCCTCCGCATCATGGAGGATATGGCCAAGCTGCTGGCGCTTGAGGAGCGGATTGACCGGAACGTAGACATGGCCGGCCCGCGCGGCCGCGAGCGGGAGGACCGCCGCCAGCACCGTCTTGGGCAACCAGGCAGCGATCCGGCTCCCCGGGGGCCAGTCCTGCCGCGCCAGCCAGGCGGCGAGACGACCGGTCGCGCGCTCCAGCGCCGCATAATCAAACGCTTCCGCTTTCCCGCCAATCAGCGCCACCGTATCGGGCGCGCCCATCAGCGGCAGGTGATCGAGTGGCGGAACGGGGGGGAAGGACATCGCCCGTGTCTTACCGGTCACGCTTCGCACCCGCAATCATCTCGCAATCTCCTAGGCCTTGCGGGGCGCAAGCGTGCGAGCTAGGCGCGATTCGATGCAGCAAACTCTTGAGCAGGCGCAGCGGCATCTGCGCGCCGTGATGATCGACACGCTGGGCGTCACCAGCGAGCGGGCAGAGGCATTCGTGGACGGGACGCCGTTGTTCGGCGCCCTGCCTGAACTCGACTCCATGGCCGTGGCGACGCTTCTGACCGATATCGAGGACCGCACGGGCATCGTCATCGACGATGACGAGGTCGAGGCGGAGATGTTCGAAACCTTCGGCAATCTCGCCCGCTTCATCGCGAGCAAGCTGGACTCGGCGCGGGCTGCCTGACCGGCGGCCTTATTCGGCCGCCAGCCTTTCGAAGTCCGCCGCCGCCAGGAAGCGCTCGGCATCGAGCGCGGCCATGCACCCCATGCCCGCCGCCGTGACAGCCTGGCGATAGACCTTGTCGGTCACGTCGCCAGCCGCGAACACGCCCGGAATCGACGTGTGGCTGGTGCCCTTCTCGACCACCAGATAGCCCTCGTCGAGCGGCAGCTTGCCCTCGAGCAGTTCGGTTGCGGGCTTGTGGCCGATCGCGACGAAGGCGCCGTCGGTGGCGACATGCGACCGTTCTCCGGTGACTGTATCGACCAGATCGACACCGACCAGCCCCTCCGGGTCGCCGCCGCCCACGAAACGCTCGACATTCTTGTTCCACAGCACGCTGATCGCGGGATGGGCGAACAGCCGCTGCTGCAGGATCTTCTCGGCGCGCAGCGAATCGCGGCGGTGGATCAGCGTGACGTCGTGGCTGTGGTTGGTCAGGTAGAGCGCTTCCTCGACAGCGGTATTGCCGCCGCCGATCACGACGACCTTCTTGCCACGATAGAAGAAACCGTCGCACGTGGCGCAGGCGGATACACCCTTGCCCTGGAGCAGATGTTCGCTCTCCAGCCCCAGCCACTTGGCCTGCGCACCCGTCGCGATGACGAGCGTGTCGGCCACGTAGAGCGTCCCGCCGTCGCCGCGCAGCCGGAAGGGCCGCTCGCTCAGGTCGATGTCGACGATCTGGTCATAGACCATCTGCGCGCCGACATGCTCCGCCTGCGCGCGCATCTCCTCCATCAGCCAGGGCCCCTGGATGACGTCGCGAAAGCCCGGATAATTCTCCACATCGGTGGTGATGGTCAGCTGTCCGCCCGGCTGCATGCCCTGAACGACGATCGGCGCCAGCCCGGCGCGCGCCGCGTAGATGGCCGCGCTCAGGCCGGCGGGGCCGGAACCAAGGATCAGCATGCGGGTGGAATGGGTGGCGGTCATCGGAAGCGAGGCCTTTCGGGGGTGACAGGATCACCGCCTCACATAATGCGGGCGCGCGATCAGGCAAGCGCCCCTTGCCGGTCGAATCAGCCCGACGCGCCGTCCAGCACCGTCGGCAGCGATTCGAAACCGCGCCGCAGCGTTTCGCCCCACTGCGCCGAAATCCGACCGAACTCCTCATCCTCCGCGCCGATACGCCGGCGCACCAGAAATCCGTAGGTGTCGCGCGGAATGACGGTGAGATCGAGCGGCATGCCCACCGACAGGTTGGAGCGAAGCGTCGAGTCCATCGAGACGCAGACGGCCTTCGCCGCGTCCTCGAGCGAGGTCTGGGGCTGGATGATACGGTCGAGGATCGGCTTGCCATATTTGTGCTCGCCGATCTGGAAGAAGGGCGTATCCGCGCTCGCCTCGATGAAGTTGCCGTCGCTGTAGATCAGATACAGCCTGACCTTCCCTCCCTTGCGCTGGCCGCAGACGATCATGTTGGCGGCCAGCGAGGCGCTGGTCATGCCGAGCTGGTTCTGCATCCGCGACTGAACCGACTTCATCGTCTCGCCCACGATATGCGCGACGCGGTGCATCGTCTTGCAGTTGAGCAGCGTCTCGGTCTCGACGCCTTCGTGCGAATCCTTGATCGCGCGCGACAGCCGCGTCTTCACCTCCTGAGTCACCGACAGATTGCCCGAGCACATGATCGCGACCGCGCGCTCGTCTGGCTCCTCATAAGTGAAGGTCTTGCGGAATCGCGCGATATTATCGACGCCCGCATTGGTGCGTGTGTCGGACAGCAACACGAGGCCGGCATCGACCCGGACCCCAACACAATAGGTCATGAGCACACCCCCCAGAGAACTCCATGAGTCGGCGATAGTGCCATCACCGGGAGCCGTTGGCCATCATTGCTGTTGCGTCTGGGCGCGTTCGCCCTCTTGTGCCTGGCCTTGCGACTGGTTCTGGATGCCGGCCGCACCTTCGGAGACCGCGACATCGACCTGCATCGTCACGGCGCCGCCGAAATAGCCCACTCCGCGAATCGGTGCCGCGTCGAAGGCGTCGAGGCCGACCGACAGCCTGACATAGTCGCCCGTCACGCACAGCTTGCGCGTGGGATCGAAGCCGATCCAGCCCAGTCCTCCAACATGGGCCTCCGCCCAGCCATGGCTCGCATGGAAGCCATCGGCGATCGCGGGATCGTGGAGATAGCCCGCAACATAGCGGCACGGTATGCCGAGCACGCGCGCCGATGCGATGAAGAGATGGGTGAAGTCCTGGCAGACGCCCGAGCGCAGCTCCAGAACGCGTGCGGCGGGCGTATCGCTGTCGGTGACCTCGGTGCGATAGGCGAGCTCTTCGTGGACGATGCGGCAGAGCGTATGGAGCGTGGTCAGATCGCCCTCGACCGACTGCGCCGATCCGGCGAAGGCCGCGATCGCCGCGTCGGCCTCGGTCAGGGCCGTGGACGCCAGGAAGACGCGCGGGCTGGCGACATCCTCCTCGCCGGGTGCGACCACGCCGGCGCGGTCCCAGGTTTCGACGATACCCTCCGCACGGATCACCGCCTGTTCCACGCGCCGGCCCGCGCGCCAGAACGCCTCGCCCACGCCATAGCTGTTGGTCCAGGCCGGAGCGACGGGTTCGTCGTTGAGAGTGACCTGCCAGTCGTGAACGCGCTGCGAGGCGCAGTTCGGCGGAGTCAGGCGCAGCCGCATCGCGGCGTCGGTCGCGCCTGCCTCATAGCGATAGATCGTCTGGTGGCTGATCGTTAGCAGCATCGGTCCCTGTCTCAGCGTCTCAGCGTCTCAGCGTCTCAGCCAAAATGATAGGCTTCGGCGATCTCGTTGCCCAGACGGTTGCATGCGGCCAGCGTCGTCTGCACCGTCTCGTGAAGGCCCTGGCGGAAGATATCGCCGCTCGTCTTGGCGGCGAGCGTCGCGACCATCTCCTCGATCGTTTCATGGCACGCGCGCCGCTGCCCGTGCCACTGCGCAAGTCGCCCGAGCCGATAGGACAGCTGGTCGAAGCAGTAGAGCACGCTGCGCGGAAAGCGGCGATTGAGCATCAGGAAATCGGTGATCTGCCAGGGCGAGTACACGCCGCCATAGACATGGTGATAGGCGCGGTTGCCCGACAGCGCGTACAGCACCGATGCCCATTGATAATGATCGCGATTGCCGCCGACGACGTCGGTTTCGGGCAGCAGGACGTAATATTTGATGTCGAGCAGCCGCAGCACCGCCTGCGACCGCTCGATCGCCTCGCCGGCACGGAGGAAGTCGTGGCGTTCGTCGCGCAGGTGGCCGCCTTCGGTCGCGCCGCGGAAAGCCATCGCCGTGCCCTTGACCCAGTCGAGGATGGCGGGAAGCTGGGCGCGCGCCTCCGCCACGTCATAGCGGTCAAGCTTGCGCCAGCCCTCGTTCAGCGCCTCCCACATGTCCTGGGTCAGCGCGGTGCGCACCGACTTGCCGTTGACCCGCGCCTTGGCCATGCACGCCTTGATCGACACCGGGTTGGCGGGATTGAGGAGCAGATGCTCGACGACGTCGGTCTCCCGCACCACCGAATCGGCGGGCACAAGCTGCTGGCAGCCCGTCACGCGCATGACCGAACGCCATTCGTCGCGATGATGCGCGCCGGGAAGGATCGCCATGCGCTGGCCCATGCTGATCAACCGCGCGGTGGCCTCGGCGCGTTCCATGTAGCGCGCCAGCCAGAACAGGTTTTCGGCGGTGCGGCTCAGCATTGGCGCCCCTCCCCTTCTCGCGCGCTCATCCCTGAAGCACCCATGTGTCCTTGACCCCGCCGCCCTGGCTCGAGTTCACCACCAGCGATCCTTCGGTCAGCGCCACGCGGGTGAGCCCGCCGGGCACCAGGCGGATCTGCGTTCCGACGAGGCAGAAGGGCCGGAAGTCCGCGTGCCGTCCCACGACATCGGTCGGCCCGAGCGTCGGCACGGTGGACAGGTCGAGCGTCGGCTGCGCGATGAACTCCTCGGGATGGGCGCGAATTCGCTCGGCATAGGCGGCGACCTCCGCCTTGGTGGAGCGCGGGCCTATCAGCATGCCATATCCGCCCGACCCGTGAACCTCCTTGGCGACCAGCTCGTGAAGATGGTCGAGAACATAGGCGCACTCGTCGGGAATGGCGCACCGCCACGTCTGGACATTGTCGAGGATCGCCCGCTCGCCCAGATAGAAGCGGATCATGTCGGGCACATAGGTATAGACCGCCTTGTCATCGGCGATGCCCGCCCCCGGCGCCGAGCAGAGCGTGACGCCACCGCGCATATAGGCGTCGAAGATGCCGGGCACGCCCAGCAGGCTGTCGGGACGGAACACCAGCGGATCGAGATAGTCGTCGTCAATCCGCCGATAGATGACATCGACCCTGCGCGGGCCGTAGGTCGTCTTCATGTAGACCAGCCCGTCTTCGGCATAGAGGTCGGCGGGTTCCACCAGTTCGACGCCCATCAGGTCGGCGAGGAAGCTGTGCTCGTAAAAGGCGCTGTTGAGCGATCCCGGCGACAGCACGACGACGACCGGCTCGCTGCGGCAGGCGGCGGGCGCCACTTCCTTGAGCGTGCGCAGCAAATCGTCGCTGTAGCTGTCCACCGGCGCGACCAGCCCCTGCGCGAACAGGTCGGGGAACATCCGCGTCATGATCTCGCGATTCTCGAGCATGTAGGAAACGCCCGACGGGGTCCGGCAATTGTCCTCCAGAACGTCGAAACTGTCGGGCCCGGTGCGCACGATGTCGATGCCGACGATATGGCTGTAAACGCGCCCCGGCGGCGTGAATCCTACCATCTCCGGCTTGTAGGCGGAGTTGCGGTAGACGAGGTCAGCGGGCACGATCCCGGCGCGAATAATCTCGCCGCGATGATAGACATCGTGGATGAAGGCATTGAGCGCCCGCGCACGCTGCCGGATGCCCGCATCCAGGCGGCGCCATTCGAGCGCGGTGAAGATGCGCGGCAAAAGATCGAAGGGGATGAGCCGCTCGGGATCGCCACCCTCGCCATAGACCGCGAAGGTGATGCCGATGCGGCGGAAGATCGCTTCCGCCTCCTCGAGCCGGCGGTTGAGGCCGCCTATCCCCGTTTCATCGATCCATTTCTGAACGGGTGCGTAGCACTCCCGAACTGCGCCATTGCCATCGACCAGCTCGTAATAGGCCATTCAGTTTTTATCCGCGCCATAACGCTTGTGCATTGCAGCAATCTGACCGACGCAATGGGAAATGCAAGCGAAATAATGCGGCGTCAGGCTCGCTTGCGCGAGGGAGCGAGCCGCGCGTAGCTGAGAAACTCGCGAGCGATCCGATCAGGCGCGCCGGCGACCATGCCGGCGACCTGATCAACGAGGCTCGCGCCCGCGTGACCCGTATCGCCGAGCATCTCAAAGGCCATGTCCCAGTCGGCGAAGGCGCGCCGGTCGCTGGTCGTCGTACCGAGCAGGGCGATTCCCCGGTGGCGCGGATCGGCGGCGATCCGTGCGAACGTCGCCCTCACAACCCGCTCCTCGCCCTCGAGGAGCTGAAGGAAGCGCTGGCCGTTGAACAGCAGCAGTCCGGTCACGCCGTTGCGGCGATTGATCGTACGCGCGACCTCCAGGATGCGGGGAACCTCGTCGGCCCTCACGCCCTCACCGAGCGTACTGATGTAACGGAGCTGAAAAATCACCGCACTTGAGCCGTTTACGAGCATGGAGCACTCCGGCATGATATCGACTGGACGGGGCTGCGCACTTGCGGCATAATCACCCCCAATGATTACCAGGAACCTAATCGTTTCGCTTGGTCTGCGACTTACGCGCCCTTAGGCGCGAACTCTGCCGCTTGCCTCGTTGCGCGGCACCCGCCTAAGGGCAATTCTAACCGCTCAGCAGTGCCAGTCCACGCCCGGCGCGCCCCTTCGGGAGCCCGCGCGCGCAAACGAGAAGTCCGTTCCCATGATGCTTTCCGATCCCAGCCGCAAATATCGTCCGTTCCCGCAAGTCGACCTGCCCGACCGCCAATGGCCTTCGCGGACCATCACCCATGCGCCGCGCTGGCTGTCGACCGACATGCGCGACGGCAATCAGGCGCTCATCGACCCGATGGACACCGAGAAGAAGACCCGTTTCTTCGAGCTGCTCACGCGCGTCGGCATCAAGGAGATCGAGGTCGGCTTCCCGTCCGCCGGCGCGACCGAGTTCGACTTCATCTCGGGTCTGGTCCAGTCCGGGCGGATCCCTGACGACGTCCTGATCCAGGTACTCACCCAGGCCCGCCGCGACCTCATCGAGCGGACCTTCGAAAGCCTGCAGGGTGCGCGCTCGGCGATCGTGCATGTCTACAACGCCGTGTCGCCCGCGTGGCGGCGGATCGTGTTCCAGATGGATCGCCCGCAGATCAAGCAGATCGCCATCGACGCGGCGAAGATCATCCGCGACGAGGCGGCAAAGCGGCCAGATACCGACTGGCATTTTGAATATTCGCCAGAGACCTTCTCCACCGCCGAACTCGATTTCAGCCTGGAATGCTGCGAGGCGGTAATGGACATCCTCCAGCCCACGGCCGAGCGGCCGATCATCCTCAACCTGCCTGCCACGGTGGAGGCGGCCACGCCCAACATCTACGCCGACCAGATCGAATGGTTCGGCCGCCATATCCGCGACCGCGACAAGGTGGTCATCTCGCTCCACCCGCATAACGACCGGGGAACCGGTGTGGCGGCGGCGGAGCTGGGCCTGATGGCCGGGGCCGACCGCGTCGAGGGCTGCCTGTTCGGCAACGGCGAGCGCACCGGCAACTGCGACATCGTTACGGTGGCGCTCAACATGTACACGCAAGGCGTCTCGCCGGGCCTCGACTTCTCCGACATGGAGGAGATCGTCCAGACGGTGACCTACTGCAACAAGCTGCCGGTCCATCCGCGCCACCCCTATGCGGGCGAACTGGTGTTCACGGCCTTCTCCGGCAGCCACCAGGATGCGATCAAGAAGGGCTTCGCCGCGCAGGAACAGCGCAACGACGAAATGTGGGACGTGCCCTATCTGCCGATCGACCCGGCCGATATCGGCTGCTCCTACGAGGCGGTGATCCGCGTCAACTCGCAGTCGGGCAAGGGCGGAGTCGCCTGGGTGCTCCAGCAGGACAAGGGGCTGAAGCTGCCCAAGCGCATGCAGTCCGATTTCAGCCGCGTCGTGCAGGACCTGGCCGACCAGTCCAGCCGCGAACTGCATGCGGCGGACATCTGGGGTGCGTTCGAACGGCATTACTGCCTGGGCGCCGACCAGCCGTTCAAGCTGCTCGACTATCAGGAGACCGGGCCCGCGGGCGACCGGCTGTTCGTCGGCAGGATCGCGCTCGACGGCGAACCGCGCAGCGTCTCTGGTCGCGGCAACGGCCTGTTGTCGAGCGTCCTCGCCGCTCTGCGCGAGGAGATGGGGATCGACCTGGAGATCGCAGACTACAGCGAACATGCGGTTGGCAAGGGAACCGACGTGAACGCCGCGGCCTATGTCGAATGCCGATCCGCCGACGGCCGCACGGTGTTCGGCGTCGGTCTTGACGCCGACGTGGCGACAGCGTCGCTGCAAGCGGTGCTGTCGGCCGCAAACGGTCTTGCGCGGCAAGCCAGGGAAGCGTCACGAGTGGTGGCAAGCTAGCGACCACTCGCCACAGGTCCAGACGGGGGGAGTGAGCATGCGCATACATCGTGCCTGGCTGGTCCTCGCCGTCGCCTTTCTCGCGCTGCTGACGGCGGCGGGGCTTCGCTCCGCGCCTGCGGTGATGATGCGGCCTCTCGAACTCAGCATGGGCTGGGACCGGGCGACGATCTCGCTCAGCGTCGCGATCGGCCTGTTGCTCTATGGGCTGACCGGCCCGTTCAGCGCATCGCTGGCGCAACGGATCGGGCTGCGCACGACCATGATCGGCGGCCTCATCCTGATGTCCTCTGCGACCTTTGCCAGCCGGTGGATGACCGAGCCCTGGCATTTCCTGCTGAGCTGGGGGATCGTCGCGGGTATCGGATCCGGAGCAGTGGCGCCGGTCCTCGCGGCACAGGTCGTCGGCCGCTGGTTTGTGAGGCATAGCGGCCTCGCGATCGGCATATTGAGCGCCAGCACCGCGACCGGGGCGCTATTGTTCCTGCCGCTGTTCGCGTGGCTGGCGGGCGATCTGCACTGGGAGCGGGTGGCGATGGTGGTCAGCCTCGCGACTCTCGCCATCGTGCCGATTGTGTGGATCATGATGCCCGAGAGTCCACGAGCGGTCGGGCTCACGCCGCTCGGCGGCGCGGCGGAGGACGAGGCCGCGCCCCGTCCCGCCACGCACGCCCGGCCCGGTGCGCTGGCGGTGCTGAGGCAGGCGCTGGGCGAGCCCGTCTTCTGGCTTCTCGCCGGGACCTTCTTCGTGTGCGGGCTGACCACCAACGGCCTCATCGGCACGCATCTCATCGCCTATTGCGGCGACATCGGCATGAGTTCGGTCGCGGCGGCGGGACTGCTGTCGATGATGGGCGTGCTGGACATCCTCGGCACCACGGCGTCGGGCTGGCTCACCGACCGTTATGATCCGCGCAAGCTGCTGGGCGTCTATTACGGGCTTCGCGGCCTGTCGCTCATCGCGCTGCCGTTCGCGGGCGCCGATGCGGGCTCGCTGACGCTGTTCGCGCTGTTCTACGGGCTCGACTGGATCGCCACCGTGCCGCCGACGGTCGCGCTCGCCAACCGCAGCTTTGGCCCCGGAGTGGGGCCGATCGTGTTCGGCTGGGTGATGGTGGCGCATCAACTGGGCGCGGCGAGCGCGGCTTATGGGGCGGGCGTGATCCGCAGCGAGACCGGCAGCTATGCCTTTGCCTTCATGCTGGCAGGAGCGTTCGGCTTGCTGGCCGCGTTGGCGACCGTTTCGATGGCGCGCCACCGCGGCGGCCCCGTCGCGGCCGCCGCCTGACCGGTCAGATCTCGACCTGGCTGCCCAGCTCGACCACGCGATTGGTCGGAAGGCGGAAGAACTCCATCGCGCCTTCGGCGTTGCGCAGCATCCACGCGAACAGCTTTTCCCGCCAGATCGCCATGCCGGGATGCGCGGACGGCAGCAGCGTCTGCCGGGCGAGGAAAAAGCTGGTGTCCATCATCTTGAACGGAACGCCGCACTGGCAGGCATTGCTCAGTGCCTGGGGCACGTTGGCTTCCTCCATGAAGCCATAGTTCAGGATCATGCGGTAGAAGCCGCGTCCCAGATCGCTGGTCTCGATCCGCTTCTCGGGGCTGACCACGGGCACGTCGCCGATATGCACCGTCAGCAGCACGACTCGCTCATGCAGAACCTTGTTGTGCTTGAGGTTGTGGAGCAGCGCGTGCGGCACGCCTTCTGGCGCGGAAGTCATGAAGATAGCGGTGCCCGGCACGCGCGTCGCGCTGTTGGCGGCGGACGCCACGAACACCGGGATCGGCATCGCCGACTCGCGCAGCCGGTCCATCATCAGCTTGCGGCCCCGCGACCAGGTGGTGAGCAGCGTGAACACGATGAAGCCGACCAGCAGCGGGAACCAGCCGCCGTCGGGAACCTTGGTCAGGTTGGACGCCAAATAGGCACCATCGACGACATAGAACACGGCCAGCAGAGGGATGGCATAGTATTTGGGCCATTTCCAGAGGCCGAGCAGAAGCACGGTCAGCAGCACATTGTCGATGAACATGGCCCCGGTCACCGCGATACCATAAGCGGCGGTCAGGTTCGACGACGTCTGGAAGGTGAGGACCAGCAGGATCACCATGACCATCAGGCCCCAGTTGATCAGCGGGATATAGATCTGCCCCGCTGTGTGGGCGCTGGTATGCGCGATCTTGAGGCGCGGCATGAAGCCGAGCTGAATCGCCTGCTGAGTGACCGAGAAGGCGCCCGATATCACCGCCTGCGAGGCGATGATCGCCGCCAGCGTGGCGATGCCCACCAGCGGCAGGCGGAACCATTCGGGCGCTAGATTATAGAAGGGGCTCTCCAGCGCGGCGGCGTCGCGGATCAGCAGCGCGCCCTGCCCCATATAGTTCACGATCAGCGCGGGCAGCACGAACCACAGCCAGGACACGCGGATCGGTCGCCGCCCGAAATGACCCATGTCGGCGTACAAAGCCTCCGCGCCCGTCACCGCCAGCACCACCGAGCCGAGCGCGAGGAAGGCCGGCAGCGGATCGGTGACGAAGAAATTCACTGCCCAATAGGGATTGAGCGCCGTCAGGATGAAGGGCGTCTGGACGATGCTGAGCCCTCCCAGCACGGTCAGGCAGGCGAAATAGACGAGCATGATCGGCCCGAACATGCGCGCCACCTTGTTGGTGCCCGCGCGCTGGATCGAGAACAGGAACACCAGGATCGCCAGTGCCACCGGCACGACAATGCCGCTGAACGCCGAGTTGACGACCCCCAGCCCCTCGACCGCCGACAAGATCGACACGGCGGGCGTGATCATGCTGTCGCCATAGAAGAGCGCGGTGGCGAAGACGCCGAGCAGGATGATGCCCCTGCTCCAGCGGGCGGGACCACGCTGCGCGTTGATCAGCGCCAGCAGCGCCAGGCTGCCGCCCTCGCCCTTGTTGTCGGCGCGCATCAGGATGGTGACATATTTCAGCGTCACCACCAGCATCATCGACCAGAACATCAGGCTGATGGCGCCGAGGATATGCTCCGCATCGAGGGCGAGCGCATGGTGGCCCGCGAACGTCTCGCGGAACGCGTAAAGCGGGCTGGTGCCGATGTCGCCGAAAACGATGCCGATCGCGCCGATGGCGAGGCGGACGATCCCCGATTGATCGTGGCCGCCGCCGTCATGCCCCCGCGTGTCGGGAAGTGCGTTGTCTGGATTACCGGCTGTATCGGTCATGATGGCTGCCTTGCGCCCCGTTGCGTCCGCATCCAGGGCCCCCCAGGCCCGCAGAAACGCGGTGCGCGGGTAGCATGCGGCGCATCGCAGCGCAACATGAGCGGCTCAGGGCGCAGCCGGCGGCGCGGCCGGGCTTGCGGCGACGAGACCGTCCAGCGCCGCGATGTTCCGTTCCATTTCGGCACGGAACGGCGATTGCGGCGGCAGGCCGTCGAGAAGCTCCACCCACATCGACCGGGCGGGGCCCGTCTGCCCGTTCTGGGCGAGCGAAAGGCCGTAGAAGAACAATGCGGGCCGAGCGCCGGGCTCGATCGCCAGCGCCTGTTGATAGGCATATTCTGCGGCAGGCGACAAAACCCCTCCACCATGCATCACCAGCGCCGTGCCAAGGCCCGACCACAGGTCGGCATCCTTCGGATAGGCGCGCAGCGCAGAGACGAGAATGTTGACCGCGTCCTGACTCTCGCCCTGACGCGCCAGGCCGTCGGACAGCGTCAGCCAGCGCGCGCCGGGGCTGAACTTGTTGCCGAGCGTATTGCGCAGGCTGATCAGCCGCTCGTCGAGAGCGGCGGAGGCGCGCTGCTCCCCGCTGCGCGGCGAGCCATCCAGAGCCGGCCGCCCTTGCCACGCATAGCCGGCGAGCCCGACGAGCAGGGCGGCGACGACCGCCTCCCAGCCGGTGGCCCCGCCGCCGCCACGGCGGGCGAACAGAATCGCCGCCGCCGTGCCGGCCGCCAGCAGCGCCGCGATGAGTAGCCCCGTCATGATCCCCCCCGCCTGCGCTTCAGGCGCGATGCGACCAGCGCGCCTCCGATCGCCAGCAGTACCAGCGGCGCGGCCCACAGCGGCCAAAGGATCGGCTTGGTCGAGGGCGCGTAGCTGATCCACTCGCCATAGCGCTCGATCAGCCAGGCGCGAATCTCCTCGGGCGATTCGCCGGCCTGCAGCCGCTCGCGAATGATCGAGCGCAGATCGCTCGCCATGCTGGCGTTGCTGTCGGCGATCGACTGGCTCTGGCAGGTCACGCAGCGGATAGTGAGCATCAGCTCGCGCGCCTGCTCCTCCAGCCGGGGATCGTCGAGCTGACGGTCGGCATAGGGCGCGGGCGGCAGTGCGGTCTGCGCGATCACCGGCGCTGCGGTCAGCGCCAGCAGCAGGGGCAGGACGATGCGCGGGATCGCGATCATTGCGCCGCCTCCGCCAACTTCTGCTTGAGGACGGGAATATCCTCGGCGCGGATGTCGCCGATATGCTGGTAGCGGATCACGCCCTTGCCATCGATCACGAAGCTTTCGGGCACGCCGGAGGAACCGAGGGCGAGCTGGAGCGACGATCGCGCATCGAGGCCGATCCGCTGATAGGGATTGCCCCAGCGCGCGAGGAAGGCGTCGACATCATCGCGCGCATCGCGGATCGCGACGCCGTCGATCTGCACGCCGTCGCGGGCGAGCGCCATGAGCTGCGGCGATTCGGCGGCGCAGGGCACGCACCAGCTCGCGAAGATGTTGAGGAGACGCGGCTTGCCGGTCGCGAGCTGAGCGCTGGCGAGCGCCGGACGGTCGCTCGCGGCGGCGGGCAGGTCGAACGCGGGCAGCGGCTTCTCGACCATCTGCGACCGGATCGTGCGGTCCTGCGGATTGAACAGCCCGGCGGCAGCGAGGCCGAGGATCAGTGCGAACAGCGCCAGTGGAGCCCAGAGCAGCCAGCGTCTCATGCGTAGCCCATCTCTGCTTCGGTCTCGGCCGCAGCCCGGCGCCGGCGCAGCCAGCCTCGCCCGACGCGACCGGCAAGCGCCAGCACACCGCCCAGCGCGATAAGACCGCCGCCGAACCAGATGAAGGTCACGAACGGCTTCCACCAGATACGCAACTGCCAGCGCCCGTCGGGCAGCCGATCACCGAGCACGACGTAAAGCTGGCCATCCCATGCGGTCAGCAGCGCCGCCTCGGTCGTCGGTGTCGGCGGACTGGCGAAGAAGCGCGCCTGCGGCTCGATCTCGCGCGCGCCGCCGCCATTGCGGGTCACGGTGAAGTTGCCCTGCATCGCCGTCCAGTTCGGCCCGGCAACAGGCACGACACTGTTGAAACGGACGCTCCATCCAGCGGTCTCGGTCACGTCGCCGGGCCGCGCGGCAACCAGCTTTTCGACGTTGAAGGCGGTTTCGGACGCCATTCCCGCAAGGCTGACCGCGCAGCCGAGATGCGCGATCACCATGCCCCAGGTGAAGAGCGGCGTCCGGCGCAAGTTGCGCTTCCACAGGGGGGCGACGCTTGCGACCCCGACCAGCGCTGCGAGGACGAGGCCGAGCAGCGGAAGGATGCCGATCCTGCCACCCGCGAGCACGACCACCAGCGCGAGCGCCACCGCGCCGACGAACAGAGGGAGCGCAAGCCGCCGCGCGACCGCGCCGAGCGAATCGCGGCGCCAGCGCGTGACAGGTCCCGCCGCCAGCACCAGCATCAGGACCAGCGTGATCGGTCCCACGACCCCGTTGAAATAGGGCGGCCCCACCGACACCTTGACCCCCAGCGACTCGGTCAGCAGCGGATAGAGCGTGCCGATGAGCACCAGGCCCAATATGACCGAGAGCAGCAGGTTGTTGATGACGAGAGCCGCCTCGCGGCTGACCATGTCGAACCGCGATCCTTCGCGGACGGTGCCGACACGCGCGCCGAACAGCGCCAGCGCGCCGCCGATGTAAAGCGCCAGAAGCGCGAGGATGAAGCTTCCGCGCTCGGGATCGACCGCGAAGGCGTGGACGCTGGTGAGAATGCCCGAACGCACGAGGAAAGTGCCGATCATCGACATGGAGAAGGCGACCACGGCCAGCATCACGGTCCAGGCGCGCAGCCCGTCGCGGGTCGCCAGCACGCTGACGCTGTGAAGCAGTGCGGTCGCGGCCAGCCAGGGCATCAAGGATGCGTTCTCGACCGGGTCCCAGAACCACCAGCCGCCCCAGCCGAGCTCGTAATAGGCCCAATAGCTTCCCGCCGTGATCCCCAGCGTCAGCATCACCCAGGCGGCGAGCACCCAGGGCCGCATCGCGCGGGCGAAGGCGGCATCGACCTGCCGCGTGACGAGCGCGCCCACCGCGAAGGAAAAGGCGACCGACAGCCCGACATAGCCGAAGTAGAGCGTGGGCGGGTGGAAGGCGAGGCCGGGGTCCTGCAACAGCGGGTTGAGCCCCTGCCCGTCAGCCGCCGGCGGATTGATCCGCTCGAACGGGTTCGAAGAGAACAGCAGGAACGCGTAGAAGCCCAGCGAGATCAGCGCCTGCGCGCCGAGGGTCGCGATATGGGTGGCACGCGACAGCGCCCGTTCGAACAGGGCGACCCCCGCTCCCGCGAGGCCCATCACCGTCACCCACAACAGCATCGAGCCTTCGTGGTTGCCCCAGGTTCCGGCGAACTTGTAAAGCCACGGCTTGGCCGAATGGCTGTTCGTCGCGACCAGAGCGACCGACATGTCCGACCGCAGGAACAGCAGGATCAGGAACAGGAACGACACGGCGGTCAGCACGCCCTGCGCCACCGCGACCGGCCGGACATAGCCGATCAGCCGGTCTTCCTTCTGCGCGACGCCGACGAAGGCCGCGATCATCTGGAACGCGGCGAGCGCCGCGGCGAGCCACAGCGCTGCGAGACCGGCTTCGGCGATCATGGCTGGACCGCCTCTTCTATCCTGTGCGACGTATCATTGTAGGCCGCCATGCCCTCCAGCTCGCGCGGCATGTAGCGCTCGTCATGCTTGGCGAGGATCTCCTCGGCGGCGAATGTCCCTCCAGGCGCGAAGCGGCCGTCGGCGACCACGCCCGATCCTTCGCGGAACAGGTCGGGCGTGACTCCGGTGAAGGTCACCGGCACCGACGCCTTGCCATCGGTCACCTCGAACCGGATCGACACCCCGTCGGCGGCGCGCTGAAGGCTTCCGCCCACCACCATTCCGCCGAGACGGACCGCGCGTCCGGGTTCCACCTTCTGCGCCAGCGCCTCGCTGGGCGTATAGAAATAGGCAACGTCGTCCTTGAGTGCAGACATCGCCAGCACGGCGGCGCCGATCAGTGCAGCGAGCGCGAGCAGCACGAGGACGAGCCGCTGATGCTTGGTTTTCATCGTGGCCATCAGCGGCGGTCCCGCCTCGCGTCGACCTGCCGCTCGGCGCGGCGCATCGACCGCCAGCTCAGGATGCTGACGCTCGTGACACCCAGCGCGGCGAGCGCATAGGCGGCGGTGACGAAAGGCCAGGGGTTCATGCGGCGCTGCTTATCCTCTGGCCATGCGGCGCATGCGCGCCTCGATCTTGTTGGTCGCGAGAATCGCACGCATGCGGATCAGCACAACAGCGCCGAACCACAGGCTGAACCCCAGCACGGTCAGGCCGAGCGGCCACAGCATGCTCGAATCGATGGCCGATCCGCGCAGCGTGATGCTCGGCGCCTGATGCAGGCTGTTCCACCACACCACCGAGTACTTGATGATCGGAATGTTGACCGCGCCGACCAGCCCGTAGATCGCGGTCACCCGGCTCACCCCGCCCTGCTCGCGCGACTCCGCGCTGGCCGATGCGAGCGCGATATAGCCGAGATAGAGGAACAGAAGGACGAGCATCGACGTCATCCGCCCGTCCCATTCCCACCATGTCCCCCAGGTGGGACGGCCCCAGATCGAGCCTGTCGCCAGGCAGATGGCGGTGAACAGCGCGCCGGGAAGCGCGATCGCCCGGCCCGCTATGCCCGCCAGCGGATGCCGCCAGACGATCTGCATGATCCCCGCAATGGCGATGCCCGTCCAGCCGCCCATGCCGAGCCAGGCGGCGGGCACATGGACATAGAGGATACGGAAGGAATCGCCCTGCAGATAATCGGCGGGCACCATGAACAGCCCCGCCACGCAGCCAGCCACGATCAGCACCACGCCGGACCAGAACAGCACCGGAGTGAGCGGGCGGGCCAGATTCAGAAAACGGGCGGGGTTCGCAAAGGCGTGCATTGCCGGTCGCTCATAGTCAGTCGCTTGGCATTATGCCAGCGGCCTTTGTCGGCGCCCGGCTGCGACGGGCCGGGTCCGAAAGGCGACATGGCACGATTTGTGACAATCACACGACATTGCGGGGCAGACAAGAGCGTGTTCGCTCCCTATATGCGGGGCCAGACGCGGACCTGACCGCCCCCTGCGAGCCGGTAATGATGAGCGCCCCTGACATGCTGACGACGCACCCTTTCGACGATGACAAGCTGCGCGAGGAGTGCGGCATTTTCGGCGTTCACGGCGCGGACGGCGCATCGGCCATGGTCGCGCTCGGCCTTCACGCGCTCCAGCATCGCGGGCAGGAAGCTGCCGGCATTACGAGCTGGGACGGGACCGAGTTCCACACCCATCGCGCGATGGGGCATGTCGCCGGCAATTTCGACCGCGACGAGGTCATCCGCGCACTCGCGGGTGACGTCGCCTGCGGCCATGTCCGCTATTCCACCACGGGCGAGACCGCGCTGCGCAACGTCCAGCCGCTTTATGCCG
Organism: uncultured Sphingobium sp.; assembly: GCA_964544675.1. Lineage (GTDB taxonomy): Bacteria > Pseudomonadota > Alphaproteobacteria > Sphingomonadales > Sphingomonadaceae > Sphingobium. The sequence continues at coordinate 5,375 of CAZJCT010000010.1, read as the reverse complement.
ACCTGTCGTCGGGCGGTTTCGCCGTCGCTCACAACGGCAACATCTCCAACGCGCAGACGCTGCGGCGCGAGCTGGTGCGGCGCGGGTCGATCTTCCAGTCGACGAGCGATACCGAGGTCATCATCCACCTCGTCGCCACGTCCAACTACCGCACGCTGCTCGACCGCTTCATCGACGCGCTCAAGCGGGTCGAGGGCGCCTATTCGCTGATCTGCATGACCCCCGAAGGCATGATCGCCTGCCGCGATCCCCTGGGGATCCGACCGCTGGTGATGGGACGGCTTGGCGACGCGGTGATCTTCGCATCGGAAACGGTGGCGTTCGACGTGGTGGGCGCGGAGTATATCCGCAGCGTCAATCCGGGCGAGCTGATCGTGGTGACACATGGCGGCGAGATCCGTTCGCACCGCCCGTTCGGAGACCAGAACCCCCGCCCCTGCATCTTCGAGCATGTCTATTTCTCGCGTCCCGATTCGATCGTCGACGGCAGCAGCATCTATTCGGTGCGCAAGGCGATCGGCGCGCAGCTCGCCATCGAGAACCCGGTCGAGGCGGACTATGTCATCCCCGTGCCCGACAGCGGCGTGCCCGCCGCAATCGGATATGCGCAGGAATCGGGCATTCCCTTCGAACTGGGCATCATCCGATCGCATTATGTCGGCCGTACCTTCATCCAGCCGGGCGACAAGGTCCGCCACCTCGGCGTCAAGCTCAAGCACAACGCCAACCGCGCGCTGATCGAGGGCAAGCGGATCGTGCTGATCGACGATTCGATCGTTCGCGGCACCACCAGCCTCAAGATCGTGCAGATGATGCGCGAGGCGGGCGCGGCCGAGGTTCACATGCGAATTGCCAGCCCACCGACGCGGCATAGCTGTTTCTACGGCGTCGATACGCCAGAACGCGCCAAGCTGCTCGCGCACCGGCTCGACATAGAGGGGATGCGCGGGTTCATCCACGCCGACAGTCTCGCCTTCGTGTCGATCCACGGCCTTTACAAGGCGCTGGGCGAGCAGCAGCGCGCGGATATAAGGCCCCAATATTGCGACGCCTGTTTCACCGGCGACTACCCCACCCGGCTGACCGACCTCGATGACCATGACGATGGCAGCCAGTTGGCGCTGCTGGCCGAGCGCGTGGTCTGATCTGAACCCGATATGTCCGTTCGTGTCGAGCGCAGTCGAGACACGGTTGCGCAATAGGCCCTCGACTTCGCTCGAACCGGACGGCAGATGAGCATCCCATGACTTCACTCCCCCTTTCGGGCAGGCTTGCCCTTGTCACCGGCGCCAGCCGCGGGATCGGCGCCGCCACGGCCGAGGCTCTGGCGCGGGCGGGCGCCCATGTCCTGCTGGTGGCGCGGACGAGCGGCGGGCTTGAAGCAGTCGAGGACGCGATTCATGCCGCCGGTGGCAGTGCGACGATCGCCCCGCTCGACCTGACCGACGGGGAAAGCATCGGCCGGCTGGCGGGCGCGGTGAGCGGACGGTGGAAAGCGCTCGACATCCTCGTCCTCAACGCGGCGACGCTGGGCTCGCTGGCCGCCGTGCCCGCCGCCGACGCCAAGGAATTCTCGCGGCTGATGACTCTCAACGTCCTGTCGCAGCAGGCGATGATCGCCGCCTTCGACCCGATGCTCCGCTGCAGCGAGGACGCGCGCGTGATTGCGCTGACCACCAGTGTCGCCGCCGCACCGCGCGCCTATTGGGGCGCCTATGGAGCGTCCAAGGCCGCGCTCGAGGTGCTGGTCAGCGCCTATGGCCAGGAAGTCGCGAACATCTCGCGCATCCGTACGCACATCGTCAATCCAGGCGCCACGCGCACCGCGATGCGCGCGCGCGCCTATCCCGGCGAGGACCCGGCCACGGTGAAGGCGCCAGAGGTGGTGGCAGACGCGATCACGGCGCTGGTGTCAGAGGATCGCCCCGACGGATACCGCATGACGGTGGACGGCTAGCTCCCTCCTCCTCATGCGTTGTGGCGCTGGAGCGTCGCGGCCTCAACGCCGGATCAGCGTCACCTGGTGGACGTCGATGCCTCCACCCGCAAAGCCGCCCTCGCAGTACATGAGATAATAGCGCCACAGCCGCACGAAACTTTCGTCATAGTCCGTCGGCAGATGGCCGGCGTCGATGGCGGCGTCGAACCGTTCGCGCCACAGCTTCAGTGTCCGGGCATAGTCGGGACCAAAGCCCTCCTCGTCGACCCATTCCAACCCGATTTTCTCCGCCAGCGCGCGGAACCGGTCGCGGGCGATCAGGCAGCCGCCGGGGAAGACATAGGTCTGGATGAAGTCGGCGCTCTGCGCGTACTGATCGAACACGGCATCGTCGATGCTGATGAACTGGATTGCCGCGCGTCCGCCGGGGCGGAGCAGGTCGCGAACACGCCGCAGGAAGACCGGCCACTGATCCTGCCCGATCGCCTCGACCATTTCCACACTGGCAATCGCGTCATAGCTGCCCGCATGATCGCGATAGTCGCGCAGGTGAATCGTGCCCGCACGCGCCAGCCGGTGATCGGCGAACGCCTTTTGCTCGGCGGACAGCGTCAGCCCTTCATAATGCACCGCCTCGACCGTTTCGATCGCGCGGGCAGCAAGCGAGCCCCACCCACAGCCGATTTCGAGCAGGCGGGCACCGGGGGCGAGGCCGAGGCGGGCCAGGAGCGCGTCGATCTTGGCGCACTGCGCGTCCTCCAGCGTCGCATCCGGACGCAGGAAGCGCGCGCTCGAGTAGGTCATGCTGGCGTCCAGCCACAGCTCGTAGAAGGCGTTGCCAAGGTCATAGTGATAGGCGATGTTGCGCCGCGCTCCGCGTCGGTCGTTGCGGTTGAGCGCGTGCCACAGCCGCATCGCTATCCGGGGAAGGCCGCGCGCGCGCGCCGCATCCCCCAGCGGGCGGACATTGGCCATGAACAGCGCGAACAGCGCCACCGGGTCGGGGCTTTCCCACTCGCGCTTCATCCACGCGCGGAACCAGCCGACCGATCCCCCGAGCCCGAGTCGGACGAGCGCCTGCCAGTGGTGAAGATGGACGATCGCCGCAGGGCCTTCGCGGCGCCCACCGAGCAGCCGGGTCGTGCCATCCGGCAGATGCGCCTCCAGGCTGCCTGTCTCCAGCCCGGCGTCGATGCGGTCGAGCACGGCGTGGAAGCGCCCGGCGGGAAGCCGCGCCAGAAGGCTCGCGCCGGTACGGCCCAACAGATGATTCTCGGGCTTGAGGCGCGGCGCGCGGCGGGGGCCGGGAGCGTTCATCGTGCCAGCTTATGCCCCTCGCCCGCCGGGCGCAATCACGTGCGTATCCTGCCATAGGCGGCGAGCGCCCGTTCGCGTGCCTCGCGGTGACCGATGATCGGCCGGGGATAGGCCGCTGGCCGGACACCGTGCGTTTCGGGATCGTGGATCGCCGCGCCCTTCAGCTCGCGAAGCTCGGGCACCCAGTGCCGGATATAGTCGCCGGCATCGAATTTGTCGGATTGAGACAAGGGCGCCATGATCCGGCTGAACATGTTGGAATCGATGCCGGTTCCCGCCACCCACTGCCAGTTGACTCCGTTGCTGGCATAGTCAGCGTCGACGAGCGTGTCCCAGAACCAGCGCTCGCCCTCGCGCCAGTCGATCAGCAGATGCTTGATGAGAAAGCTCGCGGCGATCATCCGCACGCGATTGTGCATCCAGCCGGTCGCCCAGAGCTGGCGCATCCCGGCATCGACAATGGGATAGCCGGTGCGGCCCTGCTGCCAGGCGCTGAGGTCCGTCGCTGCATCGGGGCCGGTTCGCCACGGCATGGCGTCGAACCGGTCGCGCGCGTTGCGTTCGGGATAGTCGGGGCTCACCATGATGACATTCTGGGCATAGTCGCGCCAGGCGAGCTCGCTGAGGAACACGTCTACCGATCCGCCCACGCCCGCGGCCCGATGCCAGGCCAGCGCCGGCGAGATTTCGCCCCAGTGCAGATGCGGCGAAAGGCGCGAGCTTCCTTCCTCCGAGGGCAGGTTGCGCCGCCGGTCATAGTCCGCCGCTTCGGGCAGGAAGGCGTCGAGCGTCCTGAGAGCGCCCGCCTCGCCAGGCGTCCAGTCGGCATCGAAACCGCTCGCCCAGTTGGGCCGGGTCGGCAGCAGCGCCCAATCGTCAAGAGTGTCGCTGGCGGGCCATGTGTCCGGAACCGGAATATTGCGCGGCGCCTCTCCGCACGCGGGCGGAATGGCGCGCTGACGCAGCGCCCGCCAGAAGGGCGTGAAGATCTTGTAAGGCTCCCCGCTTCCCGTTGTCACTGCGCCGGGAGGAGCCAGATAGCGGCCGTCATCGAGGCAGAGGTCCAGTTGCCCTGCGACCGCCTCCTCCGCATCGCGCCACCAGTGCTCATAGTGGCGCAGCGCGTGGACGCGGTTTGCGCCGACTTCGCGCGCAAGCTTCGCCAATTCCACATCGCTGCGTCCGCGCCGCAGGATGAGCCGGCTGCCGCGCTCGGTCAGCGACCGGTCGAGGCTGGCAAGGCTGCGGTGAAGCCACCAGCGGCTCGCGCCGCCCATGCGGCGCTCACCGGGCGTCTCGTCGTCGAGGATGTAAACGGGGATGACCGGCCCGTCGGCGATGGCAGCATCCAACGCCGCGTGATCGGCGAGGCGCAGATCCTGCCGGAACCACAACAGAACGGGATCAGCCACGCGCTCCTGACGCCCCTGCCGCCGTAATCGTCCCGTCAGCGATCAGAGTTCGGGACCGCTGCCCGCGCTGCCCGCATCGGCGGAGTCGGTCTGGCTTCCCGCGCCCACGGTCCAGGTCTGGCCCTTGGCGACCAGCTTCTGCAGGTCGGCGACCTTGCCAAGCGCGACCTTGGCATTCTGCTCGACCACCGACTGCTCGAAGCTGGGGCGCGGGTCGTCATACAGGACGCCCAGCGCCATCGGGAATGCGCCGAAGGGCATCTCGACCAGCATGTGCGCGATCGAGCGGTTGGTGACGTCGTGGACGATCACGCCCGCCGCCTGCCAGTCGCCCTCTTCCACGGCGACGACCTTCAACGTCAGCTTTTCGAGGTCGAGCGCGATGCCCTTGGTGCCCTTGGCAAAGAGCATAGGCTTGCCGTTCTCGAGCCAGAGCTGGCCCTCGTCCGCGTTCTTCTTCTCGGTGAAGTCGGCGAACACATCCTTGTTGTAGACGATGCAGTTCTGGAAGATCTCGACGAATGCCGCGCCCTTGTGCGCATGCGCGGCCATCAGCACGTCGGGCAGGTTCTTGCTGACGTCGAAGCCGCGCCCCACGAACCGCGCGCCCGATCCGAGCGCAAACGCCGCGGGCCGTGCGGGATGGTCGACCGAACCGAAGGGGGTCGACGGGCTCTTGGTCCCCTCGCGGCTGGTCGGCGAATATT